>JBCCTY010000121.1:0-10903 GCA_039197885.1 Actinomycetota bacterium
CCTACGGAACCCCCACCGGCAACCCGTGATGTCCCCGATTCCCCCGACGGTGACCACTCGTAGGTTGCACATCAGCAGCGAGGTCCACCGGGGCCCACGAGAAACAAGGACAGCGAACCAATGGACTTCTCCAACATCTGGGACAGCCTCAACGGCATCCTCTTCGGCGACCAGCGTGAGCAGTGGGAGGCGGGCGACGATGCCAGCCGCGCCGACATGCTCCGCGAGGCCGGCCTCCACGAGGCCTCGCCCGCCGAGGTCTCCGAGGCCGTCGCCATGGCCTACGACGACATGCCGCCCCAGCAGGCGGCCCTCCTCCTGGCGCCGGTCAACCAGGTCGCCAACGTGAGCGTCGAGGCGCCGGCGGCCCCCGCCGCTCCGGCCCCCGAGGCCCCGGCCCCGGCGCCGGCGCCGGCGAGCTCCTCGGGCGGCGGCAGCAGCGCCCCGGCGCCCGCTCCCGCTCCGGCTCCCGCCCCCGTGCCGGTCCCCCCGCCCGTCGACCCCGAGCTCGATCCCGTCGAGCAGCTCGTGCAGCACGTCAACTACTACGTGACCAACGTGTCGACGAACATCGACCAGTCGGTCACCGACAACTCGGTCACCAACGTCGATGACCGCGACACCAACATCGACAACAGCACCGACGTCGGCATGATCAACAACCTCGGCGGGACGGTCACCTTCGACAACGACGTCCAGACCGCCGGCGACGACGCCATCCAGATCGGCGAGGGTGGTCACGTCGGTGCCGGTGCGCAGCTCAACACCGGCGACGGCGCCGTCCAGAACCAGGGCGGCGGCGACGTCAACGCCATCACCGGCGACGTCACCGACAGCACCATCGTCCAGGACACCCAGGTCGACGGCAACGTGACCGGCGACGTCGGCGCCGGCGCCATCGTCAACGACGACGGCGACCTCACCGGGGTCAACACCGGTTCGGTCGGCGGCAACATGGTCACCGCCGACGAGGGCAGCCAGGCCGCCGGCGACGACCAGGCCCTCCACAACCAGGGCCCGGTCTCCCAGGGCGAGGGCGACGCCATCGCCGCCCACGGCAACGTCAACACCGGTGAGGGTGACCAGACCAACATCGACTTCGACCAGAACAACGGCGCACCCGAGGCCGCCTTCCCCCGTGAAGAGGGCCTCGCCAACATCCGAGAGGCCGAGCTCATCGAGCGGGTCCCGGTCCGTGGCGGCGAGGGCGGCGGCGACGCCGGCGGCGACGTGAACTTCAACATCGGTGACGGCACCCAGACGGTGGTCGACAACGAGACCGACATCGACCTCTCGACCCACGTCGAGGACTCGATCGTCGACAGCGACAACGTCGCCGTCGCCGAGGGCGGCGGGTTCGGCGAGGGTGGCGGCGACGCCATCGCCAACGACGACGGCAACGTCGCCAACCACGCGACGCAGATCGCCGACAACGAGGTCGTGATCGATCACAGCGTCGATCACAGCGTCGACGTCGACGCCCAGCTCGGCCTGGCCGGTGGCGAGGTCGCCCAGACCATCGAGGAGCCGGCGCCCCTGCCGCCGGAGCCCGCGCTGGACGATCTGGGCGAGTGATCGCCATCGACTGACGCACAGCGGCACCGCACACCGCGACCACCACGGAGGCCCGGACCACCACGGTCCGGGCCTCCTGTCGTTCCCGGACCACCCCACGCGGCGGCCGGCACGTCGCCGGGTCGGACCTGCGGAGTAGGGTCCATCCCGCCTGATGACCGAAGAACACACACCGGCGGTCAAGCGGGGCCTCGACATCCTCGATGCCGCTGCCGACGCCGCTCGCCGACGCAACCGAGACGACCTGGTCGAACGGGCCACGACCGCCAAGACCCGACTGGCCTCCCCCGGCGTCACCGTCGTGGTCGCGGGTGAGTTCAAGCAAGGCAAGTCGACGCTCGTCAACGCGCTGTTGAACGCGCCGATCAGCCCCGTCGACGACGACCTCGCCACCACGGTGCCGCTGCTGGTGCGCTTCGCCGACCCGTCCGAGGCGAGCGTGCTCCAGGAGGATCCCGACGACGCCGAGGTCGTCCACGAGCGCGGGGTGAAGCCCGACGAGATCGGCTCGTGGGTCTCCGAGGCGACGAACCCCCGCAACCACCTCAAGGTCCAGATGGCCCGCATCGGCCTGCCGAGGCGACTGCTGTCGGCCGGCCTCGAGCTGGTCGACACGCCCGGCGTCGGCGGATTGGAGTCGGCCCACGGTCGCACGACGATGGCCGCGCTGCCCATGGCCGAAGCGGTGCTCTTCCTCACCGACGCCTCGCAGGCGTTCACTGCGTCCGAGCTGACCTTCCTGCGCCAGGCCATCGACCTGTGCCCGAACGTCACGGTCGTGGTGACCAAGATCGACCTCTATCCCGAGTGGCGCCGGATCGTCGAGGAGAACCAGCGCCACCTCACCGAGCACGGCATCGACGTCCGGGTGCTCGCCGTGTCGTCGGCGCTCCGCCAGACGGCGATCGCCCGCTCCGACGAGCAGCTCAACGCCGAGTCGGGCTACCCGGCGCTCGTCAACCTGCTCCGTGAGGGCGTCGTGGCCGACGCCGAGCGCACCGCCCTGCAGGCGGCGGCCAACGACGTCTACTCGATCGTCGACCAGCTCGAGGCGGTCATCGAGTCGGAACGGGCGATCCTCGCCGATCCCGACCGAGCCGCCGAGCTGACCCGGCAGCTCGAGGCGGCGAAGGACCGGGCCGACCGGCTCCGCACCGCCGCCTCCCGCTGGCACACCACGTTGAACGACGGCATCAGCGATCTCACGTCCGACATCGACCACGACCTCCGGGCCCGGACCCGGCAACTGCTGTCCGAGGTCGAGGCGGCCATCGACGCCGGCGACCCGACCGACATGGCCGAGGAGCTGCCGCCGATGGTCGAGCAGCGGCTGATGGACGACATCGCCACCAACTACACCGACCTCACGCAACGGGCCGACGAGCTCGCCGAGCAGGTCGAGGAGCACTTCGCCGGTGAGGAGTCCGAGCTCACCACCGGGATGAAGATCGCCGCGCCCGTGTCGGCCCTCGAGCAGGCCGGCCGCCTCGAGCTGGAGCTGGCCGAGCGTCCCGGGTTCGGGGCGAACCTCCTCACCGGCATGCGCAGCTCCTACGGCGGCGTCCTCATGTTCGGGATGATGGGCAGCGTCATCGGACTCGCCACCTTCGGCCCGCTCAGCCTCGGCGCCGGAGCGCTGATGGGCCGCAAGGGAGCGAAGGACGAGAAGGCGCGCCAACTCACGCTCCGACGCCAACAGGCCAAGCAGGGCATCCGCAAGTACGTCGACGACGTCACCTTCCGGGTGTCGAAGCACTCGCGCGACACGCTGCGGCAGGTCCAGCGTGAGATCCGCGACACCAACATGGAGCGCGCCGCCGAGCTCCAGGCCACCGCCGGTGAGGCGCTCGGCAACGCCCAGCGCACCTACAAGACGACCCAGGCCGAGGCCCAGTCGCGCCTCGGTGAGCTCGACAAGGCGCTCGACCACGTCCGCCGGGTGCGGACGGCCACCTCCGAGCTCTTGGAGCGGGAGTCATGAGCGCACCCGACCTGGCCTCCGGTGCGCGAGCCCTGCTCGATGCGGCTCGCTCGGTCTATGCCGGACACCCGGCGGCCACCGAGATCGAGCCGGTCGCCGCCCGGTTGCACGATCCGCTGCGCGTGGCCATCGCCGGCAAGGTCAAGGCCGGCAAGTCGACCCTGCTCAACGCGCTCGTGGGCGAGCGCCTCGCCCCGACCGACGCCAGCGAGTGCACCCGGGTGGTCACCTGGTACCGCGACGGCGTGACCTACCGGGTCATGCTGCATCCGAGCGTGGGCGAGCCCGTCCCGGCGCCGTTCCGTCGCGAGGACGGCTCGCTCGAGATCGACCTCGGTGGGCGAGACCACTCCGAGATCGACGAGATCGAGGTCGAGTGGCCGTCGTCGTCGCTCCGGAAGATGACGCTGATCGACACGCCGGGCATCGACTCGCTCTCGACCGAGATCTCGGCCCGCGCCGAGCGTTTCCTCGCCCCCGACGACGACGTGCCGACCGCTGCCGACGCCGTGCTCTACATGATGCGTCACCTCCACTCCGGCGACGTCCGCTTCCTCGAATCGTTCCACGACGACGAGGTCTCCCAGGCCACGCCGATCAACGCCATCGCCGTGCTGTCGAGGGCCGACGAGATCGGTGTCGGTCGGCTCGATGCGATGAGCTCGGCCCGGCGCATCGCCCAGCGCTACCGGGGGCAGGCGAAGGTCCGGCGCCTCTGCCAGACCGTCCTCCCGGTGGCCGGTCTGCTCGCCGAGACGGCGGTGACCCTCAACGAGGCCGAGTTCCGCCACCTCCACACCCTGGCCGGGCTCGACCGCAACGAGATCGACGAGCTGCTCCTCACCGTCGACCGATTCGTCGCCGACGACCCCAGCCTCTCGATCGTCCCCATCGAACGGGTCGGGCTGCTCGACCGCTTCGGGCTCTACGGCGTTCGGCTCAGCATCGCCCTGCTCCGCCAGAACAAGGTCACCAACGCATCCCAGCTCTCCGCCGAGCTCGCCCGACGCAGTGGCCTCGACGAGCTGCGCTCGGTGCTCGCCGAGCAGTTCGCGGCGCGCGCCGACGTGCTCAAGGCCCGCTCGGTCGTCGTGGCGATCGAGGACCTCATGACTCGGCACCCGGTGCCTGACGCCGAGCGCCTCGACGCCGAGCTGGAGCGATTCATGGCGTCGGCCCACGAGTTCTCGGAGATCCGGCTGCTCAACGCGCTCCGGCTCGGTTCGGTGGGCTTCACCAGCGATGAGGTCGAGGTCGCCGAGCAGCTGTTGGGCGCGCAGGGCAGCTCGACGTCGCACCGCCTCGGCGTCGAGCTCGGTGTCGGTGTCGACGAGCAGCGTCGGGTCGCCCTCGAGCTCCACCAGCGGTGGCAGCGCCGGGGCGAGAGCCCACTGTCGACGCGCGACGTCGTCGACGCCTCGCGGATCCTGTCGCGGACCTGCGAGGGCATCCTCGCCGGCCTCGCCACGGCGGGCTGAGCGCTCGAGCAGGAGACGGCGCCCGCCCACCGATGAGCGCCGAGGACCCCGGAAGGAGGATGGGGACGGCGAGCCCCGTCCGGGCCGGCGACTCAGTTGTGGGCGGGGTCGCCGCCGGGCGAGATCCCGAAGTGCTGGTAGAGCGAGATCCGCTCCGAGCCCGTCGGTGCGATGTGGGTCTTCATCGAGGGCGCGTGCTTGACGGCATCGCGCTCGAAGGGGACCACGAGCGACTCGCCCTGCTCCTCGACGGCGGCAAGCGGCACGAGATGCTCACGCCGCAGCCGGCCGGTCCGCACCGCGACCCACTCCGGCTCGAGCGTCGACGGGTCGGCGATCACGTCGGTGATCACCCCGATCTCACCGCCATCGCGGCCGAACAGCGTGCGATCGATCAACTTCTCCATGGCAGGGCTCCCCCCGATCAGGCCCACGCAGCTCCCATGTTGCCATTGACGTCATCGGATCTCAACGCGACTGCAATGTCGCGTGGTCGCCGACCACCGCACGGCCGTCCACCCAGACCCGAGCGACGTCGGCCCGGCCTGCCAGACGGACGAAGCGCTCGAAGCGACGGGCGTCGTCATCGAGATCGGGCCACTCGGTGATCGACGAGCCGGGGCTGGTGGGGTCGAGGACGACGGCGTCGAAGCGACGGCCCGGTTCGAGCAGCCCGACGGGCAGCCCCAGGAGCTCGGCACCGCCGAGGGTCGCCATCCAGAACGCGGCGGTGGTGTCGATCCGCGCGTCGGCCCGGCCCCGCGAGGTCGGTGCGACCGCCGGATCGACGCCCGATTCCAACATCCGCGACGACGTGACGGCCGTGGCGCACTGGCGCAGCATCGACGCGTCGAAGCCGCCGGCCACGTCGCTGCCGAGCCCGATGCCCACCCCCCGATCGAGCGCCTCGCGCACCGGGAGGGCCGAGTCGGCGAAGTAGGCGTTGGAGAGCGGGCAGTGGGCGATGCCGGCGCCACGCTCCCGGAGCAGGTCGAGGTCGTCGGTGCCGAGCTGCACCCCGTGGGCGACCACCGTGTGCTCGCGCAGGAGACCGAAGCGGTCGAGGACCCGAGCGTCGCTGAGGCCGAAGCGGTCGAGGACGTACCCGTGGGCCCAGTCGCTCTCCGAGCAGTGGGTCTGGATCGACACGCCGGTCGCCTCGGCCAGCTCACCGAGGCCGGTCAGCGCGGCGTCGGTGCACGACGGCACGAACCGCGGCGTGATGATCGGCCGCACGAGCGAGCGACCGCCGCCGAGGGCCTCGATCGCCTGGATCGAGCGATGGCTGGCCTCGACCGAGGCCGATGGGGAGGCATCCCGGTACCACTCGGGCGTGCCGTCCGGGAGGTCCATCGCCACCCGGCCGACGTCGGCCCGCAGCCCGAGGTCGCCGCACACCCGGGCCAGCTCGACGGTCGCCTCCTCGTGGACGGTCGCGAACATGACCGCCGTCGTGGTGCCCTCGGACAGCAGGCCAGAGACCAGCGACTCCCAGACCCCGACGGCGAAGTCGACGTCCGCGAACCGGGCCTCGAGCGGGAAGGTGTGCTGGAAGAGCCACTCCTCCAGCGGGATGTCGAGCGCAGAGCCGAGCTGGGGCCACTGCGAGGCATGCAGGTGGACATCGACGAGACCGGGGACGAGGACGGCCGGCGGTTCGATCGCCACCACCTCGGTGGCCGCCGCCAGCGCCTCGGCGCGGCCCGGGTCAGCGGGTCCGAGGACTGCCGTGATGGCGCCATCGCGGACGACCACCGCCGCGTCGTGGAGCACCTCCAACGTCTCACGATCCGGGGTCTGCATGACGGTGGCGACGACGACGAGGTCCGACATGCGCGGTCACCCTAGGGCGAGACCGATCCGACCCGCCCCGACGCGACGAGCCGGACTCGATCGATCGCCGGTCGTGCCACCTCGGCACCGATCACTCCGTCGACTCGCTCCGCAGCGCATCGATGATCTGGCGGGCGAGCACTCGCGACGCCTCACCGAGCTCGGGGTCGAATCCCATCCGCTGCAGGACCACGTTGTGCTCGGCGAGGCAGATCACCTGGTAGGCCGCCGCGTGGGCAGGTGGGTCGTCGCGGCCGAGCAGCTCCAGCAGCTCGCCGATCGAGTAGCGGTAGTCGTGGGCGATGCTCGACCCGATGGCCTCGTCGTCGCTCGCCGACACGAGCAGGATCCCGAACACGTCGTCGAGCTCGGCGTGGTCCCAGACGTAGGTGCGCGAGAAGTAGTGGTCGACGACGGCTCCGATGTCCGGAGCGCTCCCGATGCGCCGTGCTCGGCTCCGGTCGTGGCGTGCGCAGATCTCCTCGACGGCGGCCGCGACGAGCGCCGCACGGTTCCCGATGAAGTGGCGGACGGCGGAGCGGTGGACACCTGCGCGCTCGGCGATGTCGGCGATCGTCACCGCAGCCGTCCGGCGCTCGGCGACGAGCCGGAGGAACGCCTCGACGATCTGCTCGCGACGCTCGGTTGCGACCGACGGCCGCCCCGGGGACATCGGGGAACTCCGCCTCGCCGCGTTATTGTTTGTACTCATGACAATCAACTCGTCCGACCGTCTCACCGGTGGGCAACGCGGCACCATGTTGTCAGCGGCGACCGAGGTCGGTCGACGGCGCTTCCTCCAGCTCGGCGGGCTCGGCCTCCTGGCGTCGTTCATGGCAGCGTGCGGTGACCTGTTCGGACGTGAGCCCGAGGGCCCGCTCGGCGAGGGGACGGTCGAGGGCTCCGTCATCGTCGTCGGAGCCGGACCGGCGGGCATGACGGCCGCCCACCTGCTCCGACAGCGGGGGGCCGACGTCCGCGTGCTGGAGGCACGCTCCACGCCCGGTGGCCGCATCGCCCACACGCGGGACTTCGTGGACTTCCCGATCTCCCTCGGCGGCGAGTGGCTGCACGTCGACCGAGCGGTGCTCGACGACATCGTGGCGGACGAGTCGGTGCGCATCGACACGGTGACCGTCGGCTACCGCGAGGACGGCGACTTCGCGATGGTCGACGACGACGGCGAGCTCGTGGCGCTGTCGCTCGCGGACACCGGCTTCGACATCGACCAGAAGTTCGTCGGTTCGAGCTGGCTCGACTTCTTCGAGACCTACGTGCTGCCCGGCATCGCCCCGCTGATCACGTTCGACACCCCCGTCGAGCGGATCGAGTACGGCGAGGGGGGTGTGCGGCTCACCGACACCAGCGGTGACGTGCACGAGGCCGACCGCGTGGTGGTGACGGTGCCGGTGGCGATCCTCCAACAGGGCCTCGTCGAGTTCGAACCACCGCTGCCCGACGACCGTCTCGACACGCTCGCCGAGGCCAGGGTGTGGAGCGGCTTCAAGGCGTTCATCGAGTTCGATCGTCGCTTCTACCCGACGCTGCTCGCTCCGGCCGACTCAGGGGTCGGCGGCGGTCAGCGCCTCTTCTACGACGCGGCCCACGGGCAGGACTCCGCCGCGCACGTGCTCGGGGTGTTCTCGGTCGGCGAGGAGGCCGAGCGGTACCAGGCCGCTGGCGAGGGGGCGATCGATCTGATCCTCGCCGAGCTCGACGAGATCTACGACGGGACGGCCACCGAGGCCTACGTCCAACACCTCACGCAGGACTGGAACGCGCAACCGTGGGCGAGGGGTGCCTACCTGACCGACGACGAGGATTTCCGGACCACTCGCCGTCTCACCGGGCCGATCGACGACGTCGTGTTCTTCGCCGGCGACGGCTACACGGCGTTCGACGACTGGAGCAGCGTGCACGCCGCGGCCTGGTCGGCCCGCGACGCCGTGCGGGCGATGCTCGGCTGAGCGACGGCGATCGGCGTGGCAGCCACGACTCCTGCGCAGGAACCGCGGGCCGGTCCCACTCCTCACGGCATCGTGACGACGATGCGGCCACGCCGTACTGTCCGGCCCGATCGAGGGGGAGCCATGGACGACTTCGACGGCCGGGTGGCGGTCATCACGGGTGGAGCGAGTGGGATCGGGCTGGCGACGGCCCACCGACTGGCCGGTGAGGGGATGCGGGTGATGCTCGCCGACATCGAGGATTCTCGACTGCGCGTGGCGGTCGACGAGCTCGCCGCCGCGGGCGCCGACGTCGACGGCACCACGTGTGACGTGGCCGACCTCGCGTCGGTCGAGGCGCTCGCCGCCGCGACGTGGGACCGCTTCGGTGGCTGCGACCTGCTCTTCAACAACGCCGGGGTGGCGGTGTTCGGCGAGATGGCGGCGATGACCCACGCGGACTGGCGATGGGTCATCGACGTCGATCTGTGGGGACCGATCCACGGGGTCGAGGTCTTCGTGCCCCGGATGATCGAGCAGGGTCGAGGCGGCCACGTCATCAACACCGCCTCGTTCGCCGGGCTGGTCCCCAACCGGGGCCTCGGCGCCTACACCGTGGCGAAGTACGGCGTCGTGGCGTTGTCGGAGTGCCTCCGCACCGAGTTGCGCGAGCACGAGATCGGCGTGTCGGTCGTGTGTCCGATGCGGGTGTCGACCGACATCGACGACTCCCACCGCAACCGCACCGGCGACTACGGCGGCACCGAGGCCGGGAGGGGTCCGGCCGAGCCACCTCCGGAGGAGCAGTTCGCTGGCGACGTCATCGGGCCCGACGAGGTCGCGGAGCTCATCGTGACGGCCGTCCGGGAGCAGATCCTCTACGTCCACACCCACGCCACGTCGCGGGCGCTCGTCGGGCGCCGCTTCGAGCGGATCGACCGGGCGTTCGACGACCTCGGCCTGGGCTGATCCCGGCGAGGCCTCCTGACCGGTGGCGCCGGGCCGTCGCGGGGGGCTCAGACGATGGACCGGTAGAGGTCGACCTGCTGAGCGGCGGGACCGTCCCAGGACCAGTCGGGTGCCATGCCGTTGCGCTGGGCGCGGGTCCGACGATCGACGTCGTGCCAACCCCGGACGGCACGGTGGACGGCATCGATCCACCCCGGCAGGTCGTTGGTGGTCGTCACCCAGCCGGTGCCGTCGGCCGGGTGCCGGTCGGCGTCGGTCACGGTGTCGTGGAGGCCCCCGACGTCGGTGACGATCGGCGGGCAGCCGTAGCGCATCGCCTGCATCTGCGCGAGCCCGCAGGGCTCGAAGCGCGACGGCATGGCGAAGAGGTCGGCCGAACCGAAGATGCGGTGGGCCAGCACGGCGTCGTAGTCGTCGACCACCACGACCCGGTCGGGATGGGTCGCGGAGAGGCGGGCGCCGAGCTGGGCGAGCGCGGGATCGCCGCTGCCCAGCACCACCAGCTGCGCGAGCCCGTCGAGGTACGGCGCGAGCGCGAACATCCGGTCGACCGCCTTCTGCTCGGTGAAGCGGGTCACCATGCCGATGAGCGGTCCGTCGTCGGTCAGCCCGAGGTCGGCCCGCAGGGCCGCCGTGTTGTCGGCCCGACGAGCGAGCGTCGACGGGCCGTAGGTGGCCTCGAGGTGCTCGTCGGTGGCCGGATCCCAGACGTCGGTGTCGATCCCGTTCAGGATCCCGACGAGGTCGTCGCCTCGGGCGAGGAGATCGTCATGGAGGCCCATGCCGCCCTCGGGCGTACGGATCTCCTCGGCGTAGTTCGGGCTGACCGCCACGACCCGGTCGGCCAGCGCGATGCCACCGGCGAGCGGGATCGTGTGACCATGCCGCAGGTAGGCCCCCGCCCGCGGCCCCAGCACGTGCGACCAACCGGGGTCGGCGTTGCCCTGGTAGGCGAGGTTGTGGATGGTCAGCACCGAAGGCCGGGGCCGGTGGAGGAGCGCCAGGGCGGCGCTGGTGTGCCAGTCGTTCAGGTGGAGCACGTCGACGTCGAGGTGCTCGGCCCAGGCCGCCACCGCGGCGCTGTAGGCGAAGAAGCGGCGGTCGTTGTCGGCCCACGCCCG
>JBCCTY010000122.1:0-10748 GCA_039197885.1 Actinomycetota bacterium
GGTGAACGGGAACCGTCCGAGGTGGACCATCACCGGCTTGTTCCCGGCCACGTCCTGGGCGGCCTCGAGGAACGGCGAGCGGGACTCGTCCTCGCCGACGTGGCAGGCCCGCACCTTGAAGCCGACGCCGATGTCGGCGTGACGCTCGAAGCTCTCGCGGGCGGCGTCGACGTCGAGGTTGCGGAGGTCGTTGGCGATCTCGAGCTTGTGGCAGATGAAGTCCTTCGTCGCCAGGTAGAGCTGATTCGCGTCGAGGAAGGCGTAGACCTTCGTGGCCACGTCGGGGTGGTCGATCCAGGCCCGCCGAGAGACGTCGAAGGTGGCGATGCCGCTGGTACCGCCGTCGACGAGGATCGGCACACCGTGGCGCACCCCGACCTGGTCGGGTTCGAGGCAGAAGTCACCGAGGCCGCCGAAGACGTGGCAGTGCTGATCGATCAGCCCCGGCGTGACGAGCAGGCCGGTGCAGTCGCGGACCTCGGCGCCGGCGTGGGCGGCGCTCGCCCCGGGGCCGACCTCGACGATGGCCCCGTCCTCGACCACCACGTCGGCGATCCGGTCGGTCTCCGTCGCCGGATCGATGACCCGGCCTCCCTGCAGCACGAGCGTCATGGGGCGACCCTACGAGGGCGGGATTTCCGCTCGATCACGTTCAACTGTCGTACTCCTGTCCGGCGAGCAGGCGGTCGGTGTCGGCCGACCAGTCGGCCCGCCAGGCGTCCTTGGTCGCGTCGTCGAGCCAGGCGGCCTCGAGCCCGTTCGCTGCCAGCCCGGCGAGCTCGGTGAGCGTGAAGCCCTGGAGCTCGTGGAGTCGGAGGTACTCCCCGGTGAGGTCGACGCCGAACATCGCCGGGTCGTCGGAGTTGACGGTGAGTGTCACGCCGGCATCGAACATCCGCCGGATGGCGTGGTCGGTCGCGGCGAGGTCACGGAAGACCGTCGTGTAGGTCGTCGTGGTCGGGCAGACGGTGAAGGGCACCCCTCGTTCAGCGCAGACGGCGAGCAGCTCGGTGTCGTCGACGACGTGGTACCCGTGGTCGACCCGTTCGCAGTGGAGCAGGTCGAGCCCGTTGCGGACGTTGGCGGCCGGCCCGACCTCACCGGCGTGGGAGGTGCGATGGAGCCCGTAGCGGCGGGCGAGCCGGAAGGCCTCGACGTAGTCCTCCGGCGGGAACCCGACCTCGTTGAAGTCGAGGCCGATGCCGATCACTCGGTCGGTCCGATGCGCCTGGACGAGCTCGACGAACTCGACCGCGCGGGCCGGCCCGAGCTCGCGGTTCACCGCCGGGACGAGGCGGGCCACCAGGCCGAGGTCGGTCTCGGCGTCGTCGAACGCAGCCAGGATGCCGTCGAGCATCGTGGGGAGGGCGACGCCGTGCTCGAGGTGCGACTCGGGGCTGAAGAACAGCTCGACGTAGCGCACGCCGCTCGCCGCGCATCGCTGCAGGCACTCGTAGGTGACCCGTCGGAAGTCGTCGCGGTCGCGCACCGACGCGCAGACCAGCGAGTAGACGACGAGGAACTCGGTCAGGTCGGCGTAGTCGTACAGGTCGCCCGGTTCGTCGTGGGCCGGGAGGTCGACTCGGTGCTTGGCCGCCAGCTCGGCGAACGTCGCAGCCTCGACGGCACCCTCGAGGTGGAGGTGCAGCTCGGCCTTGGGCAGGGCGCGCAGCAGCTCGGCGGCGTCCATCACCGCTCCTCTCTGGCGTAGGGGATGGCGAGCGCGGCCGGCGCGGCCGTCGACCTGGGTCTTCGCCCGAGGTGGGCGGCGCCGGCCGGGGCGAGGATGGCCAGGAGGGTGACCAGGTACGGCAACATCGACAGGAAGAAGCTGAGGTCGGCGGCGCCGAGGAACGGCAGGTCCCAGCTCCGGGCCTGGGCCGTCGCCCCGAGCGAGATCATCGAGCCGTAGAGGAACGCACCGGCGACGACCCGGAACGGTCGCCAGGCGGCGAAGATCACCACCGCCAACGCGACCCATCCCCGACCCCGGGCGATGTCGGGTGACCACGTCGGCGTGAAGGCCAGGACCATGTAGGCGCCGCCGGCGCCGGAGAGCGCGGCGCCGAGGATCGTGTAGCCGAGTCGGGCGGCGGTGACGCTCACGCCTGCCGCATCGGCCGCCGCCGGGTTCTCGCCGACGGCCCGCATGTTCATCCCGTGCCGGGTGCGGAAGAACACGACGAACAGGACGGCCGGGACGACGAGGTAGGCGAGGTAGACGACCGGGTCGTGGAAGAGGAACGCCTCGAGGATCCCACCGTCCTCGAAGGACCCGAACGGGTCCATCTCCCGGAACAGCGTCTGGATCGGGGTGCCGTTGCGGTTGGTGCCGAGCTGGTTCGAGAGCCCGATCCCGCCGAGCGCCAGCGCGAGCCCGACGAGCACCTGGTTGGCGCGGAACACCACGGTGGCCACCGCGAAGATCGCGCCGGCCAGGGCGGCTGCGATCATGCCGACCAGCATGGCGATCCACGGGCTGGTGACCCCCCAGGACGTCACGGCGATGACGGCGTAGACGGCGCCGATGCCGATCAGTCCCTCCTGCCCGAGGTTGAGCACGCCGACCCGTTCGCCGACCAGGCATCCGGTCGCGGCGAGGACCACGACCGTCGCCGCCGGGATCGCGGAGCCGATCACGCTCAACAGCGCGTTGTCGATGAGGGCGAGGATCACGCGGGCACCTCCTCGCTCGGCTCCGGCGTCGGCGACGGAGCGGCCTCGGGCGGTCCGGGGCCGGGTTCTGGTTCGACCCGCACGAGCCGGTAGCGAGCGGCGACCTCGCCGAGGGCGATGCCGGTGAGGATGATCCCGTAGATCCCGAAGATGATGAACACCGACAGGCCCTTGGTCTGGAGGACGAGACCGGCGAAGAACAGCGATGCGATGAAGAACCCGCCGGCGAGCACGCCCAGGAACGCGCCGCCGGCCAGCGCGGCCACGATGAACCCGGACAGGCCGAACTGCGCCGAGAACCCGGAGGTCATCGCCTGGGCGCCGGGCGCGCTCAGCTGGAGCATGCCGCCGAGGCCGGCGATGCCGCCGGTGACGAGCATGACCACGACGATCCGACGGCGGACGTCGATGCCCGCGAAGGCAGCGGCCCTCGGGTTGCCGCCGATCATGTCGATCTCGTAGCCGATCGTCGTGGAGCGGAACACCCAGAAGAGCGTGAACGCCAGCAGGAACGGCACGAGCACGGCGATGGTGAGCTGGTCGGTGCCGGGGAGCGCGGCCAGGACGTAGGGGACCCGTTCGGTCGACTGCGTGACCGCGGAGCCCTCGTCGCGCCAGAAGCCGAGGGCGGCCCAGGCGACCAGCTGCACCGCGACGAAGTTGAGCAGCAGGGTCGTGATGATCTCGTTGACGTCCCAGTAGGCGCGGGCGAGCGCCGGCACGAGGATCCAGAGCGCGCCCGCCAGCGCCGCCACGACGGCCATGACGAGCAGGACGAGCCATCCGGGCCCGTCGACGTGGATGCCGACGCCCAGCGCGGCGAGCGCCCCGACCAGGAACTGGCCGTCGGAGCCGATGTTCCAGATCTTCATCCGCAGCGACAGCGCCACCGCGACCGCGGTCATGAGGATCGGCACGGCGCGCAGCGTGGTCCCCTCGATGCCGCTGCGTCCGCCGATGACGGCGTCGAGACCGTCCCAGAAGATCCGCAACGGGTTGCGGCCGGTGAACCAGAGGATGATTCCGGCGACCACGAAGGCGAGGACGGCGCCCGCGATCCGGGCGATCGCCGCCGAGCGGGCATCGGCGTCGAGGCGTCGCTCGAGTCGCCAGGCGGTCACGCCGGGACCTCGTGACCACCCATGAGCAGGCCGATCCGCTCACGGTCGACCTCGTCGGCGTCGACGACGTCCATGATCCTCCCCTCGTAGATCACCGCGATCCGGTCGCTCATCTCGATCACCTCGTCGAGGTCGTCGGAGACGAGCAGGACGGCGCAGCCGGCGTCGCGGCGTTCGATGATCGACGACCGCACCTCCTGGGCAGCGTTGACGTCGAGGCCGCGGGTCGGGTGGGCGGCGAGCAGCACGCGATCGGCGACCATCGCCTCGCGGCGTGCGACCAGGCGCTGCTGGTTGCCGCCCGACATCTGACCCGCGGTGGCGTGGACCGAACGGGTCTGCACGCGCGCGGCGTCGACGACGCGCTGGGCGAACGCGAGCACACCGGCGCGGCGCAGCCGGATGCCGGATGACACCTCCGGATCGCTCCAGTAGCACCGGAGGACGGCGTTGTCCTTGACCGGTGCCGAGGCGACCATCCCGACGCCGATCCGGTCCTCGGGGATGTGTCCGACGCCGTGATCGATCACGGCACGCACCGAACCGGCGCGGACGGGTTCGCCGTCGACGACGACCGAGCCCGAGGTCGTCGGTCGCATCGCTGCGATCACCTCCGCCAGCTCGGTCTGGCCGTTGCCGGAGACGCCCGCCAGCCCCACGATCTCACCCGACCGGACGGTCAGGTCGACGTCGTGCAGCGCCGGGAGGCCGCGACCGTTGACGGCGCTCACCCCGTGGAGCTCGAGCACGGCCGCCCCGCCGACCGCCCGCCGCTGGACGGCGAGCTCCCGCTCCTCGCCGGTCATCAGCCGCGCGAGCTCCCTCGCCGTCGCGCCGGCGGCTCCGCGGGTGGTGACCCTGCGGCCGTCACGCAGCACGGTGATGCGGTCAGACACCTGCAACACCTCGTTGAGCTTGTGGCTGATGAAGATCACCGACCTGCCTCCCTCGACGAGGCCCCGGACGACGCCGAAGAGCTCCGCGGTCTCGGTCGCGGTGAGGACGGCGGTCGGCTCGTCGAGGATGAGCACGCGAGCGCCGCGAGCGAGCACCCGCAGGATCTCGACGCGTTGCTGCTCGCCGATCGACAGCTGCCAGATGTGCGCCGTCGGGTCGACGTGGAGGCCGATGTCGTCCATCAGCGCCTCGCTGCGACGCACCAGCGAGCGCTGGTCGACGAGGCGGGGCGTCTCCGGCGAACCGAGGTGGAGGTTCTCGGCGACGGTCATCGGCTCGACGAGGCGGAAGTGCTGGTGGACCATGCCGATCCCGGCCGCGATCGAGTCGGCCGGGCTCCGCAGGTCGACCGATGCCCCGTCGACGAGCACCTCCCCGGCGTCGGCCCGGTAGATGCCGGCGAAGACGTTCGACAGCGTCGTCTTGCCCGCGCCGTTCTCGCCGAGGAGGGCGTGCACCTCGCCCCAGGCGAGCTCGTAGTCGACGCGGTCGAGCGCGGACACGCCACCGAAGGTCTTCGAGACCGCTCGCGCCTCGATCGCGTTCGCCGCTCCCATCGTCAGATGCCCGTCACGCCTTCGACCGCCCAATCGATCGCGTACGCACCGAGGCTGTCGATCGTCTCGCCCTCGGCGAGGACCTCGTTGCCCTGGTTGTCGACGATCGGGCCCTCGTACACGTTGAGCTCGCCCGACTCGATCTGAGCCGCGACCGCCGTGACCTGATCCTGGACGTCCTGGGGCACCTCGTCGCCGAAGTCGCCGAGCGGACAGTCGAGCAGCACGACCTCGCTGGGGGCCGACCACGTGCCGTCGAGCACCTGTTGGCACTGATCGGTGTAGAAGGGCCCGAACGCCGACAGATCGAAGTTGCTCACGTACCGGGTGGGCGCGGCCTCGCGGAAGTCGAGGTTCCAGTAGCCGGTCCAGACGCCGACCTCCTCCGACATCTGGAGGAACGTCGGCTCGTCCATCACACCGAAGAGCATCTCGACGCCGTTGTTCAACAGCGCGTCGGCGGCCTGGGCGGCGAGCTGCGGGTCGAAGAACGTGGAGACGAGCACGGTCTCGACCGTCGCTTCGGGGTTCACGGTCCGAGCACCCATCAGGAGGCCGTTGACGTCGTTGTAGGCGGTCGCGGTCGGGAAGGCCCCGATGTAGCCGATGCGGCCGTTCTCGGTCAGGAGACCGGCCGCCACGCCCATCAGGTAGGCCGGGATCTCGTGGGCGAGGTAGAAGCCGAAGAGGTTGTCGGTGAACAGCTGGCCGTTGGTCTCGACGAACCGCGCCTCGGGGTTGGCTTCGGCGACCTCGCTCAGGAGCGCGGCGTACTCGGTGTTGGCGAAGATGATGTCGTTGCCGTCGTCGACGAGCTGCTGGAAGAGCTGGGTCGTCGACGCGTCGAAGCCGATGTTGGGGGTGAAGGCCGTCTCGACCTGATCGCCGAGGGTCTCCTCGACGGCGAGGCGACCGCGGTCGTGCTCCTGGGTCCAGCCGTTGTCGTCGGGCGGGCCGATGTAGACCCAGTGGGCCCGGATGCTCTCCAGCGCCGCTCCGCCGGCGGCGGCCGCGGTGGTGTCGGTCGACCCGCCGGCCGTGGTGTCCGAGGACGACGAATCGTCGGAGTCACCGCACGCGGCGAGCGCGCCGCCGCCGAGGAAGATGCCGCCGAGGCCGTAGGCGCCCAGCCGCAGCATCTTGCGGCGGCTGATCGTGTGGTCCGGGAGGTGCAGTCCGGTCTTCGGGTCTCGTTCCATGGGGGTGTGCTCCTTGCTCTGGCAGGGGTCGGTGGTCAGGGGGTGGGTGTCGGATCGATCGCCGGCAGGGCGGCCCGGCGGGCGAAGAGGTCCTCGGCGGCGGCCTGGGCGTCGGCGGCGATGCGTGGGACATCGACCGAGATCACCTCGCCGTCGGCGACGAGGCGACGGCCGCGGACCCAGACATCGGTCACGTCGTGGCCGGTCGCGGTGAAGACCAGGTGGGCGGGCACGTTGAAGTCATCGCCGCGCAGGACCGGGACGAAGTGCAGGCCGCGGAGCGAGACCAGCACGAGGTCGGCCTCCTTGCCGTCCTCGATCGAGCCGGTCACGTCGTCGAGGCCGAGCGCACGGGCCCCCGAGAGCGTTGCCATATCGAGCACGTCCCACGGATCGCCGACGGTGGGGTCGAGCGTCGACACCTTCTGCAGGAGCGAGGCGAACTTCATCTCCTCGAACAGGTCGAGGTTGTTGTTCTCCTTCTCGCCGTCGCTGCCGAGGGCAACGGTCATCCCCGCGTCGCGGTAGTGGCCGACCCGGGCGGGACCGGAGGCGAGCTTCATGTTCGAGCACGGGCAGTGCGTGAGCGAGGTGCCGGTCTGCGCCATGAGCTCGACCTCGCGGTCGTCGAGCCAGACGCCGTGGGCGATCACCGTCGACGGGCCGAGGATGCCCCGCTGGTACATCTCCTCGAGCGGCCGGCGGCCGAACCGGCGCAGGCACTCCTGCACCTCCCAGATCGACTCCGACGAGTGGGTGTGCAGGCCGGTGTCGAACTCCTCGGCGAGCGCGGCGGCGTCGCGGAACATCTGGTCGGAGCAGTAGAAGATGTGCTCCAGTCCCACCCACGAGCGGACCCGACCGTCGGCGGCGGAGCGATGTGACTCGAGCAGCTTCCGGTTCGTGTCGAGCGACTCGAACCAGTCGTAGCGATCGGCGGTGTAGGGGGCGAGGGTGGCTCGGATGCCGATCTCCTCGGCCGCCTCGGCGGAGCCCTCCATGTAGCGCCACATGTCGAGGACCGAGGTCGTCCCCGCTCGGAGCCCCTCGGTGTAGGCGAGGTAGGAGGCCGCCTTCGCGATCTCGGGGGTGAGCGCCCGGTGCGCCGGGTCGACGTGGTGCTCGAGCCAGTCCCACAGCGCCATCGACTCGGCGGTGCCCCGGAGCAGGCCGCTGTGCAGGTGGCCGTTGGTGAGGCCGGGGAGCACGACGTGGCCGGTCGCGTCGATCCGCTCGACCGTCGCCGCCGCCGGGTGCGCGGCCACGTCGTCGACCGAGCCGACGGCGGCGATCACGCCGTCGAGCACCAGCACCGAGCCCGGGTCGTGGTACGCACGCCGTCCCTCCATCGGGAGGACGGCCGCGCCCTCGACGAGGAACGACGTCACGCCGCAACGCCCTGGAGGCGGGCGGCAGCGGTGGCGTGTTGCCGGCGGCGCTCGTCGAGATCGGGGTGGGTCAGGGCGCCGTCGAGCACGACGGTCTCGCCGGCCACGATCGTGTGCCGGGCCGACACGGGGCCGCAGCGCAGCCAGGCCTCGATCGGGTCCGTGAGCGCCCCGGCGAACGAGAGGTGGTCGAGCGGCCAGACCGTCAGGTCGGCGCAGGCGCCGACGGTCAGCTCGCCGATCTCGCCGCTGCGACCGAGGCAGGCGGCGCCCTCTCGGGTCGCCATCTCGAGGGCGTCACGGGCCGTCATCCGCCCCGGATGACCGTGCTCCATCCCGGCCCGCAGCCGCCCGAGCAGCAACGCGCCCCGTGCCTCCAACCAGAGCGAGGCGTGGTCGGTCGAGGCCGACCCGTCGCAGCCGATGCCGACGGGCACGCCCGCCGCTCGGAGCTCGGCCACCGGCGCCAGTCCGGCACCGATCATCATGTTCGACGTCGGGCAGTGGGCGACGCCGGTCCCGGCCCGACCGAGCCGCTCCTGCTCCTCGCCGTTCGGGAAGACGCAGTGGGCCACCCAGGACCGGTCGGTGAGCCAGCCGACCTCCTCGAACTGCTCGATCGGACGGCGCCCGAAGCGCTCGAGGCAGTACCGGTCCTCGTCGGCGTCCTCGGCGAGGTGAGTGTGGAGGCGGACGTCGAGGCGCTCGGCCAGCTCGGCGGTGGCTCGCATGAGTTCCGGCGTGACCGAGAACGGCGAGCACGGGGCGAGCGCGACCTGGACCATGGCGGTGGGGGATCGGTCGTGGAACCGGCCCACGAGGCGCTCGCTGTCGGCCAGGATCTCGTCGTCGGTCTGCACCACCTCGTCGGGCGGGAGGCCCCCGTCCTTGCTGGAGAGTGACATCGACCCGCGGGTGGCGTGGAAGCGGACCCCGACGTCGCGAGCGGCACCCACCTGGGCGGCGATCAGGTCGCCACCACCGGTGGGATGGACGTAGTGGTGGTCCATCGTGGTCGTGCAGCCACCGAGGGCCAGCTCGGCCAGGCCGATCCAGGTGGAGAGGTGGACCGCCTCCTCGTCGAGACCGGCCCAGATCGGGTAGAGGGTGGTGAGCCAGTCGAAGAGGTTGCCGTCGAGCGCAGGCCGGTGGGCCCGGGTGAGGTTCTGGTAGATGTGGTGATGGGTGTTGACGAGGCCCGGCGTCACGAGGCACCCGGTGGCATCCACGGTGGAACGGGCGGGCGGCGCCTCACCGGTGCCGATGCCCGAGATCGTGCCGTCGGTGATGGCGATCCACGCACCGGGCAGCTCGCGCCGGTCGTCGTCCATCGTCGCCACGAGGTCGGCGCCGATCACGGTGAGGTCGACGAGCCCCCCGGCTGCTGCCCCGCTGTTCACCGGTGGCACCCTCACGGGCGCAGGTTTCACCCGCCGTTCAGCGGGGTTTCTCCGTCATGAAAGCCGACTGTCGCCCGGCTGTCGGGAGCGGAGGGCTCAGGCCAGCAGCGAGCGCAGCATCCAGGCGGTCTTCTCGTGCACCTGCATGCGCTGGGTGAGGAGGTCGGCCGTCGGCTCGTCGTTGGCGGCCTCGACCACCGGGAAGATCGAGCGTGCCGTGCGGACCACGGCCTCGTGGCTCGTCACCAGGCGGCGCACCATCTCCAGGGCGTCGGGCTCGTCGGTGTCCTCCTCGAGCGAGGAGAGCTCGGCGAACTGCCGGTAGGTGCCCGGTGCCGGTGCGCCGAGCGTGCGGATCCGTTCGGCGATGTCGTCGACGGCGAGGGCGAGCTCGTTGTAGTGCTCCTCGAACATGAGGTGGAGCGTGTTGAACATCGGGCCGACGACGTTCCAGTGGTAGTTGTGCGTCTTCAGATAGAGCCCGTAGCTGTCGGCGAGCACGCGGGAGAGGCCCTCGGCGATCGCGACCCGGTCGGTCTCGCTGATGCCGATGTCGATCACTGGTTGGTTCATGTCGGTCACCTCTGCGTTCGCGGTTGGTCCACGGTCTACAACGCCACGGATTCTGGATCTAGTCCAGAATCTCGGCGTTGTCGCCGAGGAGCAGATCGACGAGGAGCTCCTCGGCCTCGGCGGGCTCCACACCGAGGAGGTCGACCACCCGGTCGCGCTCAGCTTCGTCGAGGCGCAGCGGCAGCTCGTCGATGGCGTCGGTCGGGGCGAGATCGTCCTGGGTCACGCGATCGACGACCGATCCGATCTCGTCGCGCAGCTCGGCGAACGGTTCGTCCTCGTCGCCGCCTTCGTCGGGATCATCGAACTCGGCGGTGAACCGATCGTCGTCGCCGGCGAAGTCGCCCGCCGCACCCGACGGGGCGGCCGACGCCAGCACGACCAGGGTGAGCAGTCCGGCCACCGCGACGATCGGGCCGTGGCGACGGATCTGCTCGCGGACCGGGTCACCGGTGCGCAGCCAGACGAGGATCCGTTGCCGGACGAGCACCGCGACCCAGATCACCGCGAGGTACCCGGCGACCCATGCCGTCGCCTCGGTCCGCCCGATCTCCTCGGCGGGCCAGCCCGGGAGGTTGACGACGAGCGGGATCGCCACGAGGTGCATGGTGAAGGTGAACAGCGATGCCTCGCCGAGGGGCAGCAGGAGCCAACCGAGGGCTCGCCGCAGTGGCATCCAGAGCGCGTCGACGACGATCCAGGCCGCCCGGAGGTAGAGGCCGACGACGGCGAGGGCGGCGAGCGGCATCTGCTCCTCGCGCCGCCCGAGGGGACCGTCGAGCTCGGGGCCGTTGATCCACTCGCCGAGCGTGGTCCACGAGTCCCAGCCCGAGTCGTGGAGCCAGCCGAGCCCCGCGGCGGCGACGAGCACGGCGAC
>JBCCTY010000123.1:0-10738 GCA_039197885.1 Actinomycetota bacterium
GCTCGCCTGGATCGGCGTCGGGGTAGCGGCGTTCGTGGACGTTGACGACCATGACGTAACTGTCACCCAGTGACAGGAACCGCACAAGCGATTTCTGTCACACCGTGCCACGAAGCGGGGTGATCGCCTACGCTCGTCGCCATGGTCACCCGCGCCGAACACCGACGCTCCACGCTGTTGCGCCTGAGCGATGCCGCGGTCGAGCTGTTCGAGGAGCGGCACCCGGACCGACCCACGGCCGAGGAGATCGCCGACCGGGCCGGGGTGTCGCGCCGCACCGTGTTCCGCTACGTCGAGACCAAGGAGGACCTCGCGTTCATCCGGCCGACGCTGTGGCTGGAGATCTTCGATCGGGCGGTCGCCGAGGTGGCCGACACCCCCATCCGGGATCGGATCCTGCACGGAGCGCACCAGATCTCCCTCGACATCGACGCCGATCCCGAACCGGTGCGACGGGGCCTGCTGGTGGCCAGTCGGTCGCCGGGCATGGCCGGTCGCTACGGCGCGGTGAACCGTCGCTGGGTCGAGCGGATCGCCACCGAGATCGCCGGTCCGGATCCCGACGCCGACACCGCCTTCCGCGCCCACGTCCTGGGCTCTGCGGTGATGGGGGTCATCGACGCGGCACTGGCGGAGTGGGTCGAGGACCCGCGCGGACGGCCGCTGGTCGACCTCGTCGACCGTGGCCTCGACCACCTCGCTCCCATCCTCCACGACTGACGCCTCGGCAGCCGCGCGTGAGCGCTCGGCTCACGGTGGGGCCAGTGCCCAGCCCCGCACGTCCACGTGGCGGTCGGCACACGCCCTGCGGGCCGAGGCCGGTCGGTCCGTGGCGTGCGACCTGCGTGCGGCCGACGTGCGAGGATCCGCCCCACGACGACGAGGGGACGAGCGATGGCGCGCCGCACGGTCAACGACATGGTCGCCGAGGCGAAGACCGAGATCGAGGAGCTGTCGGTCGAGCAGCTCCGTGCCGAGATGACGGCCGGGACCTGCACGGTCATCGACATCCGTGACATCCGCGAACGGGTCCAGATGGGCTCGATCCCCGGTGCGATCTCCGAGCCGCGGGGCATGCTCGAGTTCTGGTTCGACCCCGAGAGCCCCTACTACCGGGGCCACGGGTTCGACGAGCGCTTCGTCTTCTACTGCGCGGGCGGCATGCGCTCGGCACTGGCCACGAAGGTGATCCAGGACCTCGGCTTCACCGACGTCGCCCACCTCGAAGCAGGGTTCGGTGGCTGGCAGGAGGCCGGCGAGGAGATCGAGGACGTGGCGTCGACCTCCAAGTGGGTCAAGCGCGAGTAGGAGGTGTGGGGCGCGGGAGGCCGTCGGCTCGGGTGAGGAGCCACACGGCGGCGTGATCGAGGTCGGCGTGACCGGCGTCGACGAGCTCCCCGTAGCGCTGCCTCGCAGCGGCGGTCACGGGCATCGCCGCGGCCGAGCGCTCCGCGAGGTCGGCGACGATGCCGAGGTCCTTGAGCTGGGTGGCCACCCGACCGCCGGGCTCGAGATCGTCGTCGAGCATGCGCCGACCGTGCAGCTCGAGGACACGACTCGACGCGTAGCCGCCGAGCAACGCCGCTCGCACCGCGCCCGGGTCGGCGCCGTTGCGCTGGGCCAGCGCCAGCGCCTCGGCGACGGCGTTGATGGTGGTCCCGACGATGGCCTGGTTGCAGGCCTTCGCGACCTGGCCGGCTCCGGGCCCGCCGATCACCGTGATGCGGTCGGCGACCGCGTCGAGCGTCGGCCGAGCCGCGGTGACGGCATCGGGGTCTCCGCCCACCATCGTCGACAGCGTGCCGGCGGCGGCGGCGGTCGGGCCGCCGGAGACCGGCGCATCGACGAACCCGGCCCCGACCTCGGTCAGGGCGGCGGCGAGACGGCGGGCCGTGTCGGGGTGCGTCGTCGAGGTGTCGATGACGACCGCACCCGGTCGGAGGTGGGGGAGGAGGGCCTCGGTCACCCCGACCACCTGCTCGTCCGCCGGCAACGACAGCAGGATCGTCGGGCACGCCGCGACCTCGGCCGGCGATCCGGCCCACGTGGCCGCCTCGGCCACCGCATCGAACGAGCTGTGCCGGCGGGAGTGGGCGACCACGTCGCGCCCGCGCTCCGCCAGGCGGCGCACGATCGGCGCACCCATGAGTCCGAGGCCGATCACCCCGACCCGGTCGTCATCTGCTGCCATGCGGGCACGCTACGCAGGTGGGCGGAGCCTGGTCGCGTACCGGAGCTCCACGACCTCGGTGCCGCCGATCGCAACGGTCTTCTCGGTGCCGTCGGCCTGCCATCCGTTGCGCTCGTAGAAGCGCCGGGCCCGGGCATTCTCCCGCACGACCCACAGGACGGCCCGGGTGAAGTCCAGGTGCCGCAACGCCTCGACCCCGGCCGTGAAGAGCTCCTGGCCGACCCCGGTGCCGAAGACGTCGGGGTCGATGTTGATCGCCCACAGCTCACCGAGGCCGGTCTCGTCCCGGTCGGCGCCGACCGAGACGGCGCCGACGACGTGGCCGTCGAGCTCGGCGACGAGATCGACCCGGCCGTGGTCGCCGTCGGCGAAGTGCTCGCGCCACCGTCGAGCCCACGCGGCGCCGTCGAGCGCGTCGAGGAACTCGTCGGTCATGGTGCCGCGGTAGGTGGCCTGCCAGGCGCGGACGTGAACGAGGCCGAACTGGTCGGCGTCGTCGACCGTGAAGGGACGGATCACCAGCGTCATCGGCCCATGATGTCGCCCGGATCCCGCGGAGGCAGGTGAGATCAGCGCGGTTCGAGCACCACGACGTTGAGCGGGCCGCGCGTGACCTCGGCCCGGACGTCGTGGCGACGGCCCCATCGCCAGACCGCGGCGTCCGCATCAGCCTCGAGGTTGCGCACCCACTGCGAGTCGGACCGCACGGTGCTCACGGCGACGCGGTCGAGCACGCGGAACGCCACGAGCGGCACCGTTCGCGTCCTCCCGCTCGTGCGGCCGGTCGTCTCGACGAGGACCAGCCCGAGCCCGATCGGCAACGGCGAGCCGACGCCTCGGCGCACGGCGGGGACGACCACGGCGTTGAGGGCCCGGAAGGCGGATCGGGTCAGCGAAGCGGCCACGTGGGGTCCAACACCTCGGTGCCCGGCTTGTTCCCGTCGAAGTCCGTTGAGACGATCCGCCGGGTTGGGCCAGGCTCGACCGATGGAACGTGCCCTGCGTGAGATCGACGTGTTCGCCTCCGGTCCCCTGACCGGCAACCCCCTCGCCGTCGTCCACGACGGCAGCGGCCTCGACACCGCGGCGATGCAGCGCTTCGCCAGCTGGACGAACTTCAGCGAGACGACCTTCCTGGTGCCCCCCACCGAGCCAGGAGCCGACTACGCCGTGCGCATCTTCACGCCGGGGAGCGAGCTGCCCTTCGCCGGTCATCCGACGCTCGGGAGCTGCCACGCCTGGTTGGAGGCAGGTGGCACGCCGAGCAACCCCGAGACGATCGTCCAGCAGTGCGGTGTCGGCCTCGTGACGCTGCGCCGCACGGCCGGCGGGCTCGCCTTCGCCGCCCCGCCACTCATCCGCTCCGGTCCGGTCGACGACGCCGAGCGCGACCTCGTGCGCCGGGTGCTGCGGATCGACGACGCCGACATCGTCGACCTGGCCTGGATCGACAACGGACCCGGCTGGGTCGGTGTCCTGCTGAGCGACGCCGAGGCCGTCCTGGCGCTCGAACCCGACCCGGTGGCGGCGGAGCGCTACGACATCGGCGTCGCCGGGCTCCACGATGACGGTGGTCCGGCCGACCTCGAGGTCAGGGCCTTCTTCCGGGAGGGCGCTGCGCCGGTGGAGGACCCGGTCACCGGCAGCCTCAACGCCTCGGTCGCGCAGTGGCTGCTCGGTGCCGGTCGGCTGCGGGCGCCCTTCACCGCACGGCAGGGAACGGCGGTCGGTCGCGACGGTCGGGTGTCGGTCGAGGTCGACGACGACGGCACCATCTGGGTGGGTGGCGCCTCGACGACGGTGGCCGTCGGCACCGTCCACCTCTGACGGTACCGACGCGGACGCTCCCGGTACCGTGGGGCGGCGTGCGGGAGGGACGTCGGTGATGGGTGACGGGATCGTGAGCCGGATCCGGGCGGCGGCGTGATCCGACGCTCGCTGGCCGCGCTGATCCTCGGCCCGTCCCTGCTCGTCGCCTCGCTGTCGTGGTCGGGGTTCGTCGCCCTGCAGACCGTCTTCGATCCTGACCGCTCCCGAGAGGTGGCCGAGGAGCTCCTCGACAACGACGAGGTCCGAGCGCAGCTCACGTCGAACCTGGGTGCCGCCATCGAGTCCGCCGTACCCGACGATGTGCCGCTCACCGCCGAGCAGGTCGACGTCGCTGCCGCCGGCGTCCTCGAGGACCCGGCGGTCGAGGCGCTGATCCTCTCGGCGCTCGACTCGACCCACGGTGCGTTCCTCGGGGAGGGCTCCGCCCCGACGACCCTCTCGCTCGGCTCGGTGACCGAGTCGCTCCGGGCGTCGATCATCGAGGCCGTCCCCCAGGCCGAGGGACAGATCCCCGAGCTGGGCCCGGTCGAGGTGACCCTGCCGACCGACCGCATCCCGAACGCGTCGCCCCTGCGCACCTTCCTGCAGCGGATGGTTCCGATCGGCGCGCTCGTCGCCGCGATCGGCGTCGTCGCCGCACTGCTCACGACCTCCGATCGGCCGACGGTGCTGCGCCGCGCCGGCATCTGGGCCATCGGCGCCGCGACGTTCTCGCTCGTCGTCGGGCTCGGGTTGCCGGAGCTCCTCCGCCGGTTCGCGCCGGAGCAGGCCGAGGTCGTCGCCGCGCTGTTCGCAGCGATGCTGCGCTCGGTCGTCGTGCCGTCGATCGTGTTGGCCGTCGGTGGCGTCGCCCTGCTGGTCCTGTCGGCCATCGGCGGTGCGGTGCGCGAGGGGCGGCGTGCGCCCGGTGGTCCGCAGGCGCCCGGTCCGGGCGGACGGACCGAGGCTCGTGGCACCCCGGCCGGCCCGGTCCCGCACGCCGCGCACCAGGTGAACGCTCCGCCACCACCATCTCCGTACGTCTCACACCAGGCGTATGCGCCGCCGCCCCCTCCGCACGCCGCGTCACCACCGCCGGCCTCACCACCGCCGCCCCCGCCGCCCCCGCCGTCCCGACCGGTCGTCCCGCCCGCGATCCCGATGGGACCGGCCTCCTCGCCCACGACCGTCATGCCGCCGGTGCCCGGCCCGGCGCCGGGCTGGTCCGAGGGAGCCCGACCGGCGGCGTCCCCGCCCCCACCTGCCGAGCCACCGCGCGGGCCGCGTCTCCCCCCGCGTTGGGTCGAGGGTCACGGTTGGGCGATGCATCCGCAGGACCCGGGGCCGCCGCCTCCCGACGCGACCTGGGTGGCCGGCGTCGGCTACCTGCTCGCGGATCAGTCGGCGCCGCCGCCCTCCGACCCCGTCTGACGCTCGCGGTAACGCCGGATCAGCGCCGCGGTCGAGGCGTCGTGGTGGGACAGATCGGCCTCGTCGTCGCCACCGAGCTCGGCGGCGATGCGGGTCGCGAGCACCTTGCCCAACTCGACGCCCCACTGGTCGAAGGAGTTGATGCCCCACACGATGCCCTGGACCAGCACCTTGTGCTCGTAGAGCGCGACGAGCTGGCCGAGGACCGAGGGCGTGAGTGAGGGACCCATGACCATCGTGGTCGGTCGATCGCCCGGGAAGGTCCGGTGCGCGACGAGGTCGTCGGAGACGCCGCTCGCCTCGACCTCGTCTGCCGTCCTACCCATGGCGAGCGCCTCGGCCTGGGCGAACAGGTTGGCGAGGAGCAGCTCGTGCTGTCCGCCGACGTCGTCGGTGGCCTCCCAGAACCCGATGAGGTCGGCCGGGACCCTGGTCGTGCCCTGGTGGAGCAGTTGGTAGAAGGCGTGCTGGCCGTTGGTCCCGGGCTCGCCCCAGACGATCGGGCCGGTCTCGAGGTCGACCGCAGAGCCATCGATGCGCACGCGCTTGCCGTTGCTCTCCATGTCGAGCTGCTGGAGGTAGGCCGGGAAGCGCTCGAGGTCCTGGTGGTAGGGCAACACCGCGAGGGTCGAGAGCCCGAGCACGTCGCGGTACCAGATCCCGATCAGCGCCATGAGGGCCGGCACGTTGCGCTCGAGCGGGGTGTCGCGCAGGTGCAGGTCGATCGTCCGGTAGCCGTCGAGCAGCTCGGCGAAGCGCTCGGGTCCGATGGCGAGCATGACCGAGAGGCCGATGGCGGACGGCAGTGAGTAGCGCCCGCCCACCCACTCCCAGAAGCCGAACATGTTGTCGGTGTCGATGCCGAACGCCGAGACCTCCTCGGCGTTGGTCGACAGCGCCACGAAGTGCTTCGCGACGGCCGACTCGTCGCCGTCGAGCCCGGCCAGGAGCCAGTCTCGTGCTGCCCGGGCGTTGCTCAGCGTCTCCAGGGTCGTGAACGTCTTCGAGGCGATGATGAACAGGGTCGAGGCCGGGTCGGCGTCGGCGAGCTGTCCGATCAGGTGACTGGGATCGACGTTCGAGACGAAGCGCACGTCGAGATCGGCGTCGATCCAGTGGCGCAGCGCGCGGTGGGCCATCACCGGACCCAGGTCGGAGCCGCCGATGCCGACGTTCACGACCGTGCGGATGCGTTCGCCCGTCTGGCCGACCCACTCGCCGCTTCGCACACGGTCGGCGAACGCGCCCATGCGCCGCAGGACCTCGTGGACGTCGGGGACCACGTCGTCGCCGTCGACGAGGTAGCGGTCTCCCTCGGCGGCCCGGAGGGCGACGTGGAGGACGGGCCGATCCTCGGTGGTGTTGATCCGCTCGCCGGCGAACATCGCGGCGATGCGGTCCTCCACGCCCGTCGCGCGCGCCACCTGCACGAGCAGCTGCAGCGTCTCCTCGGTGAGCAGGTGCTTCGACACGTCGACCGAGAGGTCGCCGGCGTCGAAGGTGAGGCGCTCGGCCCGACCGGGGTCATCGGCGAACACGCTGCGGAGCGAGAGGTCGCCGAGGTCGTCGGCGTGGGCGAGGAGCTCGGTCCACGCCGGTGACGTGGTCAGGTCGGTGGTCATGATCCCTGCTGTTCGAGGTGGCCGCCGAAGCCCTTGCGCATGGCGGACAGGACCTTGTTGGCGAAGTCGTCGCGCCCCCGGCTGGCGAAGCGGGAGTAGAGCGCGGCCGACAGCACGGGGGCCGGGACGCCCTCGTCGACCGCGGAGAGCACCGTCCACCGGCCCTCGCCCGAGTCGGACACGTGCCCGCTGAAGCCGTCGAGCTCGCCGTCGGTGGCGAAGGCCTCGGCGGTGAGGTCGAGCAGCCACGAGGCGATCACGCTGCCGCGCCGCCACACCTCGGCCACCTCGGGGATGTCGAAGCGGTACTGGTAGGCCTCGGGGTCGGTGAGAGGGGCCGTCTCGGCGTCGACGGCTTCGTCCCCGAGGCCGACGTCGGCGTGGCGCAGGATGTTCAGGCCCTCTGCGAAGGCGGCCATCATCCCGTACTCGATGCCGTTGTGGACCATCTTCACGAAGTGGCCCGCACCGGCAGGACCGCAGTGCAGGTAGCCGTGCTCGGCCGTGGAGGGCTCGCCCGAGGTGCCCGGCGTGCGCGGGGCGGCCTCGACGCCGGGAGCGAGCGCGTGGAAGATCGGGTCGAGTCGTTCGACGGCCTCGGCGTCGCCACCGATCATGAGGCAGAACCCGCGCTCGAGGCCGAACACCCCACCGCTGGTGCCCACGTCGAGGTGGACGACGCCCCGCTCGGCCAGGTCGGCGGCCCGGTCGAGGTCCTCGCGGTAGTAGCTGTTGCCGCCGTCGATGACGACGTCTCCGGCCTCGAGGTGGTCGGCGACGTCGCGCACGACCCGGTCGGCGATGCCCGCCGGCACCATGACCCAGACGGCGCGGGGCCCGTCGAGCTTGGCGCACAGGTCGTCGAGCGAGTCGGCCCCGACGGCACCCTCGCCGACGAGGTCGGCGATCGCGTCGGCGTCGGTGTCGTAGACCACGCACTCGTGCCCGGCGCGCATCAGTCGGCGCACCAGGTTGGCGCCCATGCGCCCCAGCCCGACCATTCCGAGTTGCACGGGGGATCCTCTCGTCGATGTCCGTCGCACCGGTCCGGCGCGATGGTCTGCCTCACCTTCGCGCACGGCTCGGCCCCGGTCGTCACAACCCCTCGACGCGAGCGATCACTCCCGGTCCGAGCGTGACGGGTCGGACACCCATCCGCTCGTACACCGACGGCGGCACCGAGATGTCGGCGAGGTGCAGCTCGCCCACAGTGGGCGCGTCTCGCAGCCCGGTCTTCGGCAAGGCGAGCGTCATCGTGGCCGTCGCATCGACCGCGGGATCGGCGATGCGGCCCGTCGCGGTGTCGAGGCCCGAGGGCGCGTCGAGGGACAGCACCGGGGCCGTGGAGCGGTTCATCGCTTCGATGATGCGAGCAGGCCGTTCACGCGGGTCGCCCCGCAACGAGTAGCCGATGACGGCGTCGATCCAGAGGTCGGGGCCGGCGGCCGGGGCCACCTCGACGATCGACGTCCCCATGCGCTCGACGGCGTCGAGCTGGTGGACCGGCACCGGCGCGAAGCGGTCGCGGGCGGCGGCGAGCACGACGGTGACCTCGACGCCGGCGTTGGCCAGGTGGCGGGCGGCGACCAGTCCGCCACCACCGTTGCCCCCCGGGCCGACGCAGACGGTCGGGTGCCTGGTCCCGAACCGGTCGAGGGCCAGACGGGCGAGGCTTCGACCGGCGTTCTCCATCATCTGCACCAGCTCGATGTGGAGCTCGTCGATCATGATGCGGTCGATCTCACGCATCTGCGCGGTGTCGATCCACGCCACCTCGTCGGCGTGCAGGGTCGGCGTGCGCTCCACGACCCCACTGTCGCGGACCAGGCCCGGTCGGCGCGGTCGTACCCTGGAGAGATGGACGATCCCGTGCTGCAGACCGTCTCGCTCGGCGCCCAGTGGCAGACGGTCGATCCCTTCCTCTTCTGCGTCCACCACGACGACGCCTACCCGGCCTCCGACGGTTCGCTCGCCCCGGCCACCTCGCTCCACGGGCGTCAGCTGGGCAGCGACTTCTCGTACCTCGACGGCTGGTCGATGTACCACGGCCGCCGGGTGCCCGGCTTCCCCTCGCACCCCCATCGCGGGTTCGAGACCATCACCTACGTCCGACGCGGGCTCGTCGACCACTCCGACTCGCTCGGCGCCGCGGCGCGGTACGGCCGAGGCGACACCCAGTGGCTCACCGCCGGCGAGGGCATCGTCCACGCCGAGATGTTCCCGCTGCTCGACGCCGAGCGACCGAATCCACTGGAGCTGTTCCAGATCTGGCTGAACCTCCCGGCCGCCGACAAGATGGTCGACGCCCACTTCACGATGGTGTGGGACGCCGAGACGCCCCGGTTGAACGACGTCGGTGTCGAGGTGACCGTCGTCGCCGGACGGTTGGGCGACCTGGTCCCCCCGGCGCCGCCGCCGTCGTCATGGGCGTCGCGGCCCGAGGCCGACGTCGCGGTCTGGCACGTCCGCCTCGATGCCGGAGTGGAGTGGACGCTGCCGGCTGCGGTGGGCTCCGAGACCGTGAGGACGCTCTACCTGTTCGAGGGTTCGGCCCTGACGATCGGTGGCCACACCGTCGGAGCCCGCACCGGTGCGCTCGTGCGATGCGATCGCGACGTCGTCCTGACCGGCGGGCCCGACGGGTCCGAGGTGCTCATGCTCCAGGGCCGTCCGATCGGCGAGCCGGTTGCCCGGTACGGACCGTTCGTGATGAACGACCGTGCCGGCATCGAGCAGGCCTTCGACGACTACCAGCGCACCGGCTTCGGAGGTTGGCCCTGGCCGGCCGACGATCCGACCCACGGTGCCGAGCCGCGGCGCTTCGCGCAGCACGCCGACGGACGGGTCGAGGACGCGCCGGCGACGCGGACGATCAGCTGACCGTGCTCACCGGGCGACTCGAGCTCCGGTTGCCCGAGGAGCCTGATCGCGAGCGGTTCGTCGAGCTCTTCGGCGATGAGGACTTCATGGTCTTCTCCGGCGGGACCCTCTCGCGAGACGACGCCGAGGACCGCTTCGATCGGATGCTGGCGCGAGCCGCCGAGCTGCCCTTCGCCAAGCAGCCGATCATCGACCGATCCACGGGTGTGATCGTCGGCTACTCGGGCGTCGACCGCTTCGAGCTCGACGGTGAGGCGCGCTGGGAGTTCGGCTACCGCCTCGTGCCCGCTGCCCGGGGACGGGGCTACGCCACCGAAGCCGGTCTCGCGCTGCTCACCGTCGCCGACCAGACGTTCCGCGGCGAGCTGCTCGCCATGATCGATCCCCGCAACGCGGCCTCGGCCAACGTCATCGCCAAGCTCGGCTTCACGTGGTGGAAGCGAGCGGTGGTCGAGGGCTTCGAGGACGATCTCTACCGACGCCCCTGCGGCTGATCCACGAGAGCCTCACCCTCCCTCGTCAGCGACGGCCGCGTCGACCAGATCGGCCAAGCCGATCTGGTTCGCGGCGACCCGCAACCACGCCAGATCGATTCGGTCGGCCTGAGCGCTGAGCACGCCGACCACGTCTCGCCACTGCCGCTCGCTCTGGCGGAACCAGTCCGACGTGCGGAGGACGAGCACCTCCGGGCTCGTCACCCAGCCATCTGGAACGACTCGTCGATCCAGGCGTCGAGCGGTGCGCCGGTTTCGGCGTCGTAGGTCACCCGGACCTCGTCGGCGACGCCGATCGAGGCGTCGGTCCC
>JBCCTY010000124.1:0-10732 GCA_039197885.1 Actinomycetota bacterium
CAGCTGACCGGAGCCGTGGGATCGGCCCGTCGGGTGGCGGTGAGGTGGGCCACGACGGCGGCGACCACGAGCAAGGAGAGGCTCCCGGCCGCGACCTGCAGCCCGATCGCCTGCCACTGCTCGACGCCATCGGATCCGCCGGCCTCGACCTCGGGATCGACGATCTCGCCGAGCCCGGTCAGGTCGTCGCGGGTGAGGTAGGCGAGCCCGATCGATCCCGGCACGCTGGCGAGCGCTGCGGCGACGACCACAGGGACGACGTCACGGCGGACCAGCCGCACCCCGTCGTCGAGGAGCTCGACGCTCGAGCGTGGTCGCAGCGGCACTCCGGCGAGGGTAGATGCTCCGACCGCCGGCCGAGGGACGCCGGCGGTACGAGCGGTCCGTCCCGTCGTGCTGAGATGGACGACCATGCGTGGCTATGGCGCGGAGAGCTACGGCGACGGCTTCGCCGACGTCTACGACGAGTGGTACCCCGACGTGACCGACGTCGAGGGAACCGTCGCGTGCGTGGCCGCGCTCGCTCCGGGGGGCCACGTCCTCGAGTTGGGCATCGGGACGGGCCGGGTCGCGCTCCCCCTCCTCGAAGCCGGCCTGCGCGTGAGTGGCGTCGACGCCTCCGGTGCGATGCTCGCCCGCCTCGCCACGAAGCCCCGAGCCGACGAGATCGACGCCATCGAGGCCGACATGGCCGAGCGCGTGCCGGCCGGGCCCTTCGACGTCGCCCTCGCCACCTACAACACCTTCTTCAACCTGACCGAGGTCGACGCCCAGGCGCGCTGCCTCGGCCTGCTCCACGACGCCCTGCGTCCGGGCGGTCGGCTGGTGCTGGAGACCTTCGTCGCCGACGACGACCCGGACGGCGCCACGGCGGGCGTCACCCCTCGGACCATCGAGGTCGACCGGGTGGTCCTCACCGTGAGTCGACGCGACCCGGTCGAGCAGGTCGTCGACGGGCAGATGGTCGAGCTGTCAGCAGCGGGGGTGCGACTCCGACCCTGGTCGATCCGCTACCGGACCCCCGAGCAGCTCGATGCGCTCACGGCGGCGGCGGGCTTCGATCTCGAGGTCCGCTGGCGCGACTGGCGCGGCGCCGCCTTCGATCCCGAGGGACCCCACCAGGTCGTGGTCTACCGCCGACGGGACTGACCGCTCACACCCCGTCGTCGCCCAGCAGGGCGTCGGCCGCCTCGTAGGGATCGATGTCGCGATCGACGAGGCGGGCCACCACGGCGGTCCCCTCGGCGCCGTCGAGCAGGCCGGCGACACGGAGCTCGAGGCGGGCGCGGAGGATCTCACCCAACTCCTCGCGCCGGCGGCGGCGGCGGCGCTCCTCCAGGGCGCCGGTCGACTCGAGGTGGGCACGGTGATCGGAGATCGCGGCGAGCAGCTCGGCGATGCCGGAGCCGTCGGTCGCGACCGTGTGGAGGATCGGCGGCCACCACTCGCGCATGCCACCGAGCTCGAGCATCTGGCGCAGGTCGCGCTCTGCCTCGTCGGCGCCGCTGCGGTCGGCCTTGTTGATGACGAAGACATCGGCGATCTCGAGCAGACCGGCCTTGTTGGCCTGCACCGAGTCACCCCACCCGGGATTGACGACCACGACGGTGGTGTCGGCCTCGCCCGCGATGTCGACCTCGATCTGGCCGACGCCGACCGTCTCGATGACCACCCAGGGCCAGCCGGTCGCCTCGAGGGCCCGCACCGCCTGCGGCGTGGCCAACGAGAGCCCGCCCAGGTGCCCGCGCGTGGCCATCGAGCGGATGAACACCTCGTCGTCGGTCGAGTGGGTCTGCATCCGGACCCGGTCGCCGAGGATGGCACCGCCGCTGAACGGCGAGCTGGGGTCGATCGCCAGGACGGCGACGCGGTCGTCACGGGCCCGCATCGCGCCGACGAGCGCGCTCGTCAGCGTCGACTTGCCGGCGCCCGGCGCCCCGGTGAGTCCGACGGTGTAGGCCGGCGGCGCTCCACGGCGGTGGGCGGCGTGGCCGACGGCCCGCGCCGGGGGGCCGCCCCGCTCGACCATGGAGAGGAGGCGGGCCAGGGCCCGACGGTCGCGCCCGACGGCGAGATCGATGAGCTCCTCGGGATCGCGGCTGATCGGCATCGGTCGGTCATGCTCGCACGACGGCGGAAGGCCTCCCAACCTGCCCGGCCGATCGGGTCCGATGCGTGCGACACTGGGGCTGATGGCCGCCGTCCTGCTCGCTCACGGCAACAACCTCGACGAGATCCTCATGGGCGGCATCCCGATCCTGATCGTGATCGCCCTGGTCACGCAGTCGTGGCGCCGTTCACGCGAGCTCGAGGCCGAGGCCGAGGCCGGCGAGGATTGAGCGCACCCGATCGGCGGTGGCGCTCAGCGCCGCTCCAGGTCCGCCCCGACGGCGGTCAACGCCGCGACGAGGTCCTCGTAGCCACGGTCGACGTGGTGGGCCTCGGCCACCTCGGTCTCACCCTCGGCCCCGAGCGCCCCGCACACGAGCGCGGCCCCGGCGCGGATGTCGTGGGCGCGCACCGGGGCGCCAGACAGCCGCTCGACGCCCCGGACGACGGCGTGGTGGCCCTCGACGCGGATGTCGGCGCCCATCCGGGCGAGCTCGCCGACGTAGCGCCAGCGACCGCTCTGGAACACGTTCTCGGTCACGATCGACACGCCGTCGGCGAACGACAGCGCCGTGACGAGGAACGGCTTGTAGTCGGTCGCGACGCCGGGATAGGGCAACGTGGCGACATCGACGGCACGGAGCCGACGGGGAACGGCGGCCCACAGGCCCGCCGAGTCGTTCGAGACCCGCATGCCCATGGCGGTGAGCTTGGCGATCACCATGTCCATGTGGTCGTGGCGGGCGCCGACGAGGGTCAGCTCGCCACCGGCGACGGCGAGCGCCGAGAGGTAGGTGGCGGCCTGGATGCGGTCGGGCACCACGGTGTGCTCCGTCGGCGAGAGCTCCTCGACACCCTCGACCGTCAGCGTCGACGAGCCGACACCGGCGATGCGCGCTCCCATGCGCTTGAGGAAGGTCGAGAGATCGGCGATCTCGGGTTCGCGCGCTGCGTTCTCGATGGTCGTCGTGCCCTTGGCGAGCACCGACGCCATGAGCAGGTTCTCGGTCGCACCGACGCTCGGGTACTCGAGCACCACGCGGGCACCGAGCAGCAGATCGGCCCGGGCATCGATGTAGCCGTGGGTCTGCTCGAACTCGACGCCGAGCGCCTGCAGACCGGCGAGGTGGAGGTCGATCGGTCGGTGACCGAAGTCATCGCCGCCGGGCAGCGCCACCCGGGCGCGACCGAAGCGGGCCAGGAGCGGGCCGAGCACGACGATCGACGCCCGCATCTGCTCGACGAGCTCGTAGGGCGCCTCGGGGTTGACCTCCTCGGGAACGTCGACGGTCACGGTCGAGCCATCGACCGTGGTCGATGCCCCCATCGCCTCGAGCAGGCGGCACATGATGCCGACGTCGGTGATGGCGGGCACGGAGTGGAGGACGTGGCGGCCCGGAGCCAGCAGCGTGGCGGCGAGCAGCTTCAGCGCGGAGTTCTTGGCACCCACGATGGGCAGCTCGCCCTCGAGGTGCCGGCCGCCGCGCACGACGATCGAGGTCACCGGACCAGTCTGGCAGAGGGCACCGTCGGATCCGCCGATCGGCGCCGGAGTTGAGCGTCGTCTGTCGGACGCTCGTGGTGGACGACGCCGGGCTGGACGAGCTCCGCCGACCCCGCCACGACCTGCTCCGAGAGGTCGCCGACGGCCCCGACGCCTTCGCGTGCGCGACCGGTCCCTTCGAGCGGTACCGCCGAACCCTGACCGTCGTCGACGCCGGCGACGGCGGGCATCGCGTCGAGGAACGGATCGAGTTCCGCACCGCCATCCGGTACTGGCGCTGGCTCCTCCACCTGCCCGTCCGCCGACGCCTCCGCCGACCCGGCACCTCGACGCCGTGGTGGGCGCCACCCGACGCGCTCGACGCGCAGGCCGCCGTGGCGCTGTCGACCCTGACGATCGTGTCGATCATCGGCGGCTACCTCTCCACGCTGATCGGCCAGACCATGACCTTCGCCGCCGACGAGTTCGGGTCGAGCGAGCGACTCCAGGGCTTCTCCCTCGGCGCCGTCCGGATCGGCGCCCTGATCGCGCTCGCGATGGTCGCGGTGGCCGATCGGCGCGGACGCCGGCTGGTCATCGTCGCGGCGTGCGCCCTCGGGATCGTCACCTCGGCCACCGGAGCGCTCGCGCCCGACCTCACCACGCTGACGATCAGCCAGATCGTCGGGCGGTCGTTCGCCACGACCCTGGTGATCCTGGTGCCGATCCTCGCCGCCGAGGAGATGCCCGCCGGCTCGCGGGCCTATGCGCTCGGCCTCCTCGCGATGAGCTCGTCGTTGGGCAGCGGCTTCGCGGTGATGGCGCTCCCGCTCGCCGACCTCGACGAGCGGGGGTGGCGGCTCATCTACCTCGTCCCGCTCCTCGGGCTGCCGATCGTGCGCGACGTGTGGCGGAACCTCCCCGAGAGCCGGCGCTACGTGGCCCACGCCGCCGACCGGCCGGAGCGGGTCCAGCTCGGGCAGTACCGGGGCCGGCTGATCCTGCTGGCCGTGACCGGCTTCCTGCTCAACACCTTCGTGGCGCCCGCCGCCCAGTTCCGCAACCGGTTCCTCGACGACGAGCGGGGGTTCTCCGGCAGCGAGATCTCGGCGTTCATCCTCTTGACGTCGACGCCGGCGGGCATCGGCGTGGTGGCCGGCAGCCTGCTCGCCGACCGGTGGGCCCGCCGACCGGTGGCGGCGATCGGGTTCACGGCGTCGGCGGTGCTCACGGCGGCGTTCTTCCTGTCCGACGGGCTCGGGCTGTGGTTCTTCGCGCTCTCCGGCACGATCCTCGGCGCCCTCGCCGTCCCCGCCTTCAAGGTCTACGAGCCCGAGATGTTCCCGACGCGACTTCGGAGCCGGGCGAACGGGATCATCACGGCCGTCACCCTCGGCGGTTCGGTCACGGGCCTGGTCGTGACCGGGCTGCTCACCGAACCGATCGGCGGACTCGGTCGGGCGCTGGCGGTCGTCTGCGTCGGCGGGCTCGCCGCGTCGCTGCTGATCCTGTTGCGCTTCCCCGAGACCGCCCGCGAGGAGCTCGAGGACATCAACCCGGCCGACCGCCGGGCCTCACCGGAGTGAGCCGACCCAGTCGGCGACGAGCTCGGCGATCTCGTCGTCCGCGCCCCGCAGGTCGTGGCGGCGGCCGTCGAGGAGGTGCAGCGTCAGCGGCCCGGCGATGGACCCGAGGTGGTGCTCGAGCTCCTCGGGGGTGCCGAAGGGATCCCGAGTGCCGCTGATGGCGAGGGTCGGCACGTCGACGTCGGGGAGGTGCTCGACCCGGAGCTTCTCCGGTGACTTCGGTGGGTGGAGCGGATAGGCGATGACCACGAGGCCGAGCGCCGGCAGTCCCTCGGCGATCGCCATCGAACACATCCGACCGCCCATCGAGCGACCGCCGAGCACGAGCCGCGCCGGATCGAGGCCGGTCCGCTCGGCGAGCTCGGCCGCCCCCTCGCGCACGTCCGCCAGGAGCTTCGGGGCCCGGTCGGGCGGGCCCTTCCTGCCGGCCCTGCGGTAGGAGAAGTCCATGCGCTCGACCACGGTGGGGGCCAGCGCCTCGGCGATGCGGACCAGCGAGGCGTGGGAGGCATCGGTCCCGGCCCCCGGCGTGAGCAGGAACGCCCGGTCGGTCGCCATGGCCGGTGATCGTACGCCGGGGCCTACGGTGGTCCCATGAGCGACGTCGTGACCGTGGAGATCGACGGGACGACCGCGGTCGTCACCCTCGACCGACCCGAGGCCCGCAACGCCCTGAACAGCGAGGTGCTCCGGGAGGCACCGGCCGCCATCGAGCGGCTCGACGCCGACGATGCGATCGAGGCGATCATCCTCACCGGCGCCGATCCGGCGTTCTGCGCCGGGCTCGACCTCAAGGAGCTCGGCTCGACGGGCGCGAACCTCGGGTCGTCGGGCGCCGACGGGCGAGGGCCACGCCGTGGTCCGTTCGCTCCCCGGACGACACCGCTCATCGGGGCGGTGAACGGCCCGGCCGTCACCGGGGGCCTCGAGTACGCGCTGGCCTGCGATTTCCTGATCGCATCCGAACGAGCCCGCTTCGCCGACACCCACGCCCGCGTCGGGGTGATGCCCGGGTGGGGCCTCACGGTGCTCCTCCCCCAGGCCATCGGAGTGCGACGAGCTCGTCAGATGAGCGTCACCGGCAACTACGTCGATGCGACGACCGCGCTCGCGTGGGGCCTCGTCAACGAGGTCGTGCCCCACGACGGACTGCTCGATCGCTGCCGGCAGCTCGCGACCGACGTCGCCTCGAACGACCGGCGTGGCGTGGCGCAGATGCTCCGTACCTACGAGGCCACGACCGGCGTCGGCGTCGACGAGGGCTGGTCGATCGAGGCCCGGATGGCAGCCGAGTGGGCGCCGTCGATCTCGACCGACGAGGTGGAGCGCCGTCGAGCCGCGATCCAGGAGCGGGGCCGGACCCAGACCTCGGGGTGACCGGACCGGGGATGGTCAGGCGCTGAGGAGGATCTCGCGGGCCCGGGTCAGCTCATCGATCCGCTCGGCTGCGTCGTCGCCGACACCGCCATGGTCGGGATGGGCCTCGACCACCAGCTCACGGAAGCGCCGCACGACGTCCTTGCGCGACGGCACGCCGTCGAGGCCCAGGACGTCGCGCGCCCATCCCACCGGATCGGCGATCGTCGCGACGAGCATCCCGGTCGCTCCCTGCTGGCCGGTCAGGAAGCGCACCAGCTCTGGCCCGTCACCGCCGCTCCACACGAGCGACCGTCGGATGAGGGAGATGACGTTGGTCCGCTGGTTCGGCGTGAGCTTCGCCGTCTCGTAGATGGCAGCGAGGATCTGAGGCACCGGCGGCGCATCGCTCGCGAGATCGAAGCCCAGCCGCTCACCGTCGCCCACCAGGCGGTGCACCGACCGCATCAGCCCGATGCGGTCGACCTGGAAGCGATGACGCAGCCGGGGCTGCTTGATCGAGCGGCCCTTCTCGATGTCGCGCAGGAGCCGCTCGACATCGTCGTGGTCGTCCTCGTCGAGCGCCGCCGCGTTGGCGGCGACGACGCCGCCGAGCAGGATCCCACCGAAGCCGGGTGCGGGGTCGGTCGGCAGGGTCGAGAAACCCAGCGCGACCCGTCGTGTGGGCGCGATGGGTCGGCTGTGCCAGACCTCGAGCTCTGCCAGGGGGGACATCCTGCATTGACGGTACCGGTTGCGTCGGGCCGACCCGCAGTCCGGGAGGGCTCGTCCTGGCGCGTTCGCATCAACCCTTGGCTGCCCTCACACCACCGGACGCAATGCGTTGCGGAGGAGGGCCGCGTGCTCCCGGATCTGATCGGCCGGCGCCTCGTCGCCGACGAGGCCCCGGATGTGGTCGGCCAGCGCCCGGACCCGGGACCAGAAGTCCTCGTCGAGCCCGAAGGGCGTCGCGACGCCCTCGGTGGCGTCGAGCGCGGCCACCAGGTCGACCACCGGCGCCACCCGGGTCGGATCGCGGGCCAGGGTGTCGGCGACGACGAACCAGGTCGAGATGGCCTCGATGGCCCGGTCGTCGTGGTCCTCGGCGACGGGCAGCGCATCGGGGTTCAGGACGGCTTCGAGGATCGCCTCGGTGCGGTCGGCGTCGACGGCATCGACGACCAGGAGATCGTCGTCGTCCCACCCGGCCGAGATGCCCGCCTCGCCCAGTCGGAGCGCGAGGTCGTCGAGCTCGTCATCGGTGAGCTCCGGCACCTCGAAGGCGACCTCCTCGGCCGGTTCGTCGGCCCCCTCGTCGGGTCCGTCGCCATCGCCGTCCACGCCCTGGTCCTCCCGTCGTCGCGCCGTCGCGACGCTCACCGTCCGTCGCCGCCCGGCGTTCGGACCGGTCGGAGTATGGTCGACCCCGTGACCGAACGGAAGAGCGGTGAGGTGCCCGATCGGAACCTCGCACTGGAGCTCGTGCGCGTGACCGAGGCCGCAGCGATGGCGGCCGCCCGCTACATGGGCCGGGGCGACAAGGAGGGAGCGGACGGTGCCGCCGTCGATGCCATGCGCAACGTGCTGGCCAGCGTCCCGATGGACGGCACGGTCATCATCGGCGAGGGCGAGAAGGACGAGGCCCCGATGCTCTACAACGGTGAGCGCATCGGCGACGGCTCGCCCCCGTCGGCCGACATCGCCGTCGACCCCATCGACGGCACCACCTTGACGGCGCTGGGGCGAGGCAACGCCATCGCCGTCATCGCCGTGAGCGACGCCGGCACGCTCTTCGATCCCGGGCCCTGCGTCTACATGGAGAAGATCGCCGTCGGCCCCGAGGCCGCCGACGCCATCGACATCACGAAGAGCCCGACCGAGAACCTGCACCAGATCGCCGAGGCACTCAACCGCCCACCCCGCGACCTGACCGCCGTGGTGCTCGACCGCGACCGCCACCGCGACCTGATCACCGAGCTGCGCGAGGTCGGCTGCCGCATCCGCCTCATCCCCGACGGCGACGTGGCCGGCGCCATCTCGACCGCCGAGCCCGAGTCGGGCGCCGACGTGCTCTTCGGCATCGGTGGCACCCCCGAGGGCGTCATCGCCGCCGTCGCCCTCAAGTGCATGGACGGCAACCTGCAGGGCAAGCTCTGGCCGCGCAACGACCGCGAGCGCGAAGCCGCCCTCGCCGCCGGCTACGACCTCGACCGGGTCTACGGCATCCACGACCTCGCGGCGGGTGAGAACTCGTTCTTCGCCGCCACGGGCATCACCGACGGCGATATCCTCCAGGGGGTCCGCTTCACGCGCCGGGGGGCCACGACCCAGTCCTTGGTGATGCGCTCGAAGTCGGGCACGGTCCGCCACATCAACGCCGACCACCGGCTCGAGAAGCTCAACGAGTACGCCCAGATCGACTACTGAGCCGCCGCGATCGCCCCGGCGACGCGGGCCAGGCGGGCTCCCTGCAGACGGGCGGCCTGCAGGGCGTCGTCGTCGGGATCGCTCCCTGATCGGGCCACCCACGTGGCGCCGTAGGGGTTGCCGGTCGTCATGAGGTGCGGGTCGACGTAGCCGAGCGGGAGCACGATCGCCCCCCAGTGGTAGGCCACGTTCTGGATGGCCAGAATCGTCGATTCCAGCCCGCCGTGCGCGGTCGACGCCGAGGTGAACGCCGTGACGACCTTGTCGACGAGCTTGCCCTGAGCCCAGAGCCCGCCGGTGGTGTCGAGGAACTGCTTGAGCTGCGCGGCCGGTCCGCCGAAGCGGGTCGGTGAGCCCAACGCGATGCCGTCGGCCCAGTCGAGATCGTCGAGCGACGCCTCCTCGACGCCATCGTCACCCTCGACCATCCGCTGATGGGCCGCCCACCGGTCGTTCTCGGCGATGGCGGCGGCCGGCGCCAGCTCGGCGACCCGGCGGAGGCGGACCTCGGCACCCACGTCGGCGGCTCCCTCGGCAAGGGCCGAGGCGAGGGCGTGCACGTTCCCGGTGGCGGAGTAGTGCACGACGGCGATCTTGGTCACGGGGGCTCCTGGGTCGGTGGGATGGCTAGGCGTAGCGGTCGCGCAGCTCGGCGATCTCGTCGAGGCCGATCGTGTCGGTCATGTCGGTGAACGACGGGAGGTCGTCGAGGATCGGGATCGGGGTGTGGTGCTCGCGGATGGCGGCGAGCGTGCGCTGCATGGCGCCGGTGGCGGCGAGCAGGGTGGTGATCGGGAAGATCACGAGCGCGAAGCCCCACTCGGCGATCTGCCCCAGCGGGATCGGCGGGGTCTTGCCACCCTCGACCCAGTTGAACAGCAACGGCACGTCGGCCAGCTCGGTGGCGACCCGGGCGATCTCGTCGACGCCCTGGAGTGCCTCGACGAAGAGGAGGTCGGCACCGGCCGCCCGGTAGCGGTGGGCCCGCTCGATGGCGGCATCGAACCCCTCGGAGGCCCGGGCATCGGTGCGGGCGATGATCAGGGGTCCGTCCTCGGAGCGGGCATCGACGGCGGCCCGGACCTTCGACTCGAACTCGTCGACCGGCACGCAGGTCTTGCCGTCCATGTGGCCGCAGCGCTTGGGGGCGACCTGGTCCTCGAGGTGCATCGCCGACACCCCGGCCCGTTCGTACTCCTGGACGGTGCGGATCACGTTGATGGCGTTGCCGTAGCCGGTGTCGGCGTCGGCGACGACCGGCACGTCGACGGCGGCGACGATCCGTCGGACGTTGTCGAGCATCTCGGAGAGGTCGAGCAGGCCGACGTCGGGGCGACCGAGTCGCCCGGCCGCGGTGCCGAAGCCGGTCATGTAGACGACGTCGAACCCGGCGGCCTCGACGAGACGGGCGGAGAGGGCGTCGTAGGCGCCCGGGGCGAGCACCGGCTCGCCGACGGCCAGCAGCTCGCGCAGGCGAGCGGGGCCGGCGGTGCGGGGGCGGTGCAATCGGGCCACGGACTCACGGTATCCGGCCACGTCCTACGCTCGTACCGTGCGCGATGGCCCGTTCGGTGCTCGCCTCGGCTGGGGTGCGCGACCCACCCTGATCGTCGTCGACCTCGTCCGGGCCTACACCGAACCCGACGGCCCCCTGCACATCGGTGCGCGATCGACGGCGGTCGTTCGCGCCGTCGCCGACCTCGTCGACGTGGCCCGCACCACCGACGTGCCGGTGATCTGGACGACCGTCCGGTACCGGCCCGATGGGCTC
>JBCCTY010000125.1:0-10729 GCA_039197885.1 Actinomycetota bacterium
CACGCAGGTCGCCTTCGACCCGAAGCTCGTCGGGATCGGGGTCGAGCACGAGGCGCTGACCTACGAGCTGATCCGCGACGGTGGCGTGTTCAGCATGTGCACGGTCGCGCGCGACGACCGCGCCATCATCCGGAAGTTCACCAAACCGGTGGAGGACGACCGCGACGCCATGACCCTCAACGGGTTCGCCTACCACGACGGCGTCACGGGGGCGCCGATCCTCGACCAGGCACCGGGCTACGTCGACTGCGAGGTCCGACAGGCCGTCGAGACCGGCGGCCACACGTTCTTCATCGGTGAGGTGGTCGACGCGGCCTTCCAGGGCGAGGAGGACACCGAGCTGCTCCGCATGGAGGACACGAGGATGCTCTACGGCGGCTGAGTCCGGTGGAGGAAGCCACGGACGACGAAGGGCGTCGCGGTCAGGAGGACCAGACCGGCGGCCAGGACGACGGCGAGCGGTGAGGTCCGGCTGGCGACCGCCCCACCGACGAGCGCGCCGCCGATGCCACCGATCACCACGAGCGTTCGGAAGGTCGCCGTCACCCGGCCGAGGAGCTCGGTCGGCGTCGCCCGCTGACGGGCCGACGCCACGGCGACGTTCCACACCGCGAAGCCGCCGCTCGTGACGATCACCGTGAGGCCGCCGGTCACGATCGCCGGCGCGGCGGCGAAGACGATCAACGAGAGTCCCATGCCGGCCGTGATCGCTCCCGCTGACACCCGGATCCGGGCGGGCTGCAGGCGCTCACCGAGTGCGGCGCCGGCGAGTCCGCCCACGGCGCCGAGCGCGAGGAGGAGACCGAAGCCGGCCGCACCGAGCCCGATCTGCTCGTCCGCGATCAGGACCAGGAGCGCGAACCAGGCCGCGTCGACGGCGGCGAGCAACGCCGACGTCCAGGTGATGGTGCGCAGCAGCGGCCGACTCCGGATGCTGCGCCACCCGGCGGCGGGACCATCGCCACCGGCTCCGGCTCCGGGGGAGGCTGTCGGCCGTGCGACGAGCGGTACGGTCGCCAGGACCACGAGCGCGACGGTCAGCAGTCCGGCGTTGGTGAAGAACGGGAGCGCAGCCGCGACCGCGAAGAGCATGCCGCCGACGGCGGGCCCGACCAGCTCGTTGCCGACGATCTCGCTGGCCACGAGGCGGCCGTTGGCGCGCTCGAGGTGCTGATCGTCGACGAGGCTGGGGAGGAACGCTGCGGTCACCGTGTCGGAGAGCACCTCGCCGACTCCGAGCACGAACGAGGCCGCGAGGACGAGCCCGATCGACGACGTCCCGGTGGCGGTCAGGACGGCCAGGCTCGTGAGCAGGGCGACCCTGGCCGCTGTCGCCCGGCGGAGCAGCCGAGCCCGATCGGTGCGATCGGCCAGCGCTCCGACGGTCGGGCCGAGCAGGAGCCAGGGCACCTGCCCGGCGACGAACGCAGCGCTGACCCAGAACGGATCACCGGTCGATGCCGCGGCGAGGAGCGGCATCGCCGTCACCCGGATGCCATCGGCGAGGCCGCTCAGGGCCGCAGCGGCGATCACCCGCCTGGCGGGCTCGGGGAGCGCTGCAGCCGTCACCGATGCACGGTAGCGCTCGTTCCGTCGCGGCGATGCGGTGTTCGCGGGCGTCCGAGTGGCATGGTGCGGTGGTGCGACGGTGCGCTCTCCCCGTGCTCGTGCTCGTGCTGGCGGTGGCCTGCGGGGGCGACGACCTCACCGACGCCGAGGAGCGGGCGTTCGCCGCGGCTCCCACCGCCGAGCAGCTCCCGGCCGGCTGGGCCCTCGACGAGGCAGGACCCACCGGTCCCGGTGACGCCCCCGACGTGGCGGAGGGCTGCGAACAGCTGCGCTCCCTCGACGTGTCCGACGGGGAGGGGTTCGTGACGGTGCTGTTCGATGCGCCGGACATCGAGCTCCCGCTCTTCGACGTGAGCCTCGACCTCATCGTGGTGGAGGAGCCGGCCGATGCCCTCGCCTACGTCTCGGCGGTCGCCGATCCCGACACCCCGACGTGCCTGGTCGGATTGGACGACGAGCTGGTGGGCGTCGCCGTGATCGACGTCGACCCGCCGACGGCCCAAGGCGTCGCCTCGGCGCGGCTCCGCTTCGACTTCCCCGAGAACCCCGACGAGGAGGAGGCACCGGCGACCCTGGAGCTCGTCGCGCTGGCCGATGGGGACCTGCTCGCCGTCGTCGAGCTGGCCTACGCGACGCAGGTCCCGCCACCGGCCCTCGACGAGCTCCTCGCGGTGATCGCCGAGCGGGTCGCCGCGGCACCGTGACCCAGTGGGCCGGGGCCGTCCTGATCGGCGGCGCGAGCCGCCGCATGGGCCACGACAAGGCCCTCCTGCGGATCGACGGCACGCCGATGGCAGAGTGGCTGGCGAGGCGGCTTCGGGAGGCCGGAGCGTCCGAGGTCCTCGCCGTCGGCGGCGAAGCTGGTCGCGAGGCAGCCGCACCAGCCGGGTCTCGCTGGGTCGCGGACGGCTGGCCCGGGGCCGGACCGGTCGGCGGCATCGCCACGGCGCTGGGCGCCGCGACGACCGAACGGGTGCTCGTGGTCGCCTGCGATCTGCCGGCGCTGACCGCTGTGACGATGGCCGCCATCGCCCGGACCCATGCCGAGGCCGGCGACGGGATCGATGCCGTCGTGGCCCGGTCGGAACGAGGTCCGGAACCGCTGATCGCGAGCTGGGCGCAGCGGTCTCGGCCGACGCTCGTCGAGGCGATGGCGTCGGGCGGTCCCTCCGTTCGTGGCGTCCTCGACCGGGTGTCGAAGCGATCCGTGGACGTCACCGACGCCGAGCTCACCAACCTCAACCGGCCCGAGGAGTTGGCGGCGTTCCTCGCCGATGACGTCGCCGTTGGTACCCTGCCGGCCGCACCGGTGAGCAGAAGGTCAGCGATGGACGTGCCCGAGATCGACGTCGACGCCCTGGCGGCCGAGCTGGCGGCAGGCCGTCCGCTCGTCGACGTGAGGGAACCCGACGAGTACGCCGACGCCCGTGTGCCGGGCGGGGTGCTGATCCCGTTGGCGACCGTGCCCGAGCGCCTCGACGAGATCCCGAGCGAGGGGACCGTCTACGTCGTGTGCCGGTCCGGTGGGCGCAGCGCTCAGGCGGTGGCCTACCTCCGGGATCGGGGCGTCGACGCCGTCAACGTGGCTGGTGGGACCCTGGCCTGGATGGAGGCCGATCGCGAGGTCGATCGAGGGTGAACCGCCGCCGACGTCGTCCACCGCGCGACGCCGACCATCGCTGGGTCGACGACGAGGCCGGGTTCGTCGAGGTCGTCGAGGCGCTCCGATCGGTCGATCGGTATGCGATCGACACCGAGTTCCACCGCGAGCGGACGTACTACCCGCATCTCGCGCTCCTCCAGCTCGGCTGGGACGACGAGGTGGTCCTCGTCGACCCCCTGGTGGTCGACCTGACGCCGCTGCGCGAGGTGTTCGACGGTGCGGCGTTGTGCGTCATGCACGCAGGTCAACAGGACCTCGAGGTGCTCGAACGGGCCTGCGGGACGGTCCCAGGCGAGCTCTTCGACACCCAGATCGCCGCCGGCTTCGTGGGCTACTCGACGCCATCGCTCGCCAAGCTCTGCGACGGCGAGCTCGGCGTGCGCCTCCCCAAGGCCGACCGGCTCACGGACTGGCTGGCCCGACCACTCGGCGACGCCCAACGGGCCTACGCGGCGTCCGACGTCGTCCACCTGGGTGCGCTCCACGACCGGCTGTCGTCCGAGATCGACCGGCTCGGCCGCTCCGAATGGGTGGCCGACGAGTGTCGCACCCTGCTCGATCGGCCTCGCACGGCCCAGGACCCCGAGTCGGCGTGGCTCCGGGTCAAGGAGGCCCGGCACCTGCGTGGCGTCGCCCGCAGCGTCGCTCGCGAGGTCGCCTCCTGGCGGGAACGTACCGCCGCGGACAGTGACCAACCGGTGCGGTTCGTGCTCTCGGATCTCGCACTCGTCGGCATCGCCCAGGCCGCTCCCCGCGACGAGGACGGCCTGCGCAAGCTGCGAGGCATCGACGGTCGTCACCTCCGCAACGGTGGTGCGACGGCCATCCTCGCTGCGGTCCGCCGGGGCGAGGATCGGCACGGCACCGCCGACGAGGAGCCCGCCACACCGTCGACCCCGGGCCTCGACAACAGCCTCCGGCCCGCCGTGACGCTGGTCTCGGCCTGGGTCGCCCAGGTCGCACGCGACGAGCGCTACGACTCGGCGCTCCTGGCCACCCGGGCCGACATCGAGGGCTTCCTGCGCGGTGACGGGACGAGCCGGATCGACGACGGTTGGCGCCACGAGCTGCTCGGGGCCCCGATCCGCGATCTCGTCGACGGCCGGGCGGCGCTGGCCTTCGACGGTGCGAACGGTCTCGTCCTGGAGACGAGGGGTGGCGGGGGCGATGTGTCCCAAGCGGCCGGGTGACTACTAACATGGGTGTTCCGCAGCAGCGAGATCAGAGCACGCCGAGCGGTGTCCGCACGGTTCGCGACCAGGGGAGACGTCCGTGAAAAAGGGGCGCCATCGTCGTTACGAGGAAGCGCGCAAGTTCAAGCGCCAGTCGAGCTCGATCGAGGACATCGATCTGGAGACCGACCCCTTCTTCGGTGACGCCGACGATGACGAGGACGAGGACGCGAACGACGATCCCTGGGCGGATCTGGCGGCGAAGTACAACGACGAGCCCGAGGCCGAGGACGAGCGCGAGTTGGGCTGACCCAGCCAGAGCGCTCGTTGCGGCCGGTCAACCTCGCAGCGCGACGTCCTCCGGGGCATTCGTGAGCCACGGTGCCGATGGTCGTGGAGCCACCGCGTCGTAGACGGCATCGGTCACCGAGGCGAGCCGTTCGGCGTCGTCGTCGGGACCGGACACGCCCGACGGCAGGAAGACCAGGACCAGGCCCTCGTCCGGATCACAGAGAGCCCGTCCGCCGGGCAACCCGTCGTGACCGAAGGCCCGGTGCCCGACCGTGCCGGCGAACCCGCCCGCGACCATCACGCCCAGGCCCCACGGCAGCCGGGCGCCTCCGAAGGCGGCGTCTCGCAGGCCGACGCGGTGCGCGGCGATCATGGCCGGGACGGTCCCGCGCTCACGCAGGATGGCGCCGCCGCCGCCCATGATGGTCTCGAGCAGCCGACCGAGGTCGTGGGCCGGGCCCCGCGCCCCGAGATCGGGATCGACGCGGTGCAGCGCGGCGCGAGCGCCGTGGGCGCCGACCTGGATCGGCGGCACCCCTGCTCTCCCGCGCCAGCCGTCGCGGGTGGGCCCCACCCGTTCGAGGGGCACCATCCACTCCTCGAGGCGGTCGCGGTCGGCATCGTCGAGGCCGAGGTAGGTGGCCTCCATGCCGACGCGGTCCCAGATCTCCTCGCGCAGGTAACGGGGGAAGGCACGCCCGTCGATGCCACCGACGACCGCGGCGAGCACCCGCCAGGCTGCTGACCGGTGGTAGACCGCCCGCGTCCCGGGTGGCGCGTCGGCCTCGGCGAGGGCGATCCGGTCGAGCAGCAGGCGTGGATCGGTCTCGTCACCCTCGCTGGTCTCGACGCTCGGGAACCCGCCGAGGTGGGTCAGCAGGTGCCGGATCGTGCAGGTCTGCTTCGTGCCGTCCCAGTTGGGGACGTAGCGGTTGACGGGGTCATCGAGCTCGAGGCGGCCCCGCTCCCAGAGCTGGAGGACGGCGACGGTCCCCAGGAGCCGGGTGCAGCCCAGCCACGGCAGGAGGTGGTGGGGGGTGAGCGGGGCGCCGGTGGGCGTGGTCCCGATGCCGACGTCGAGGAGGGTGTCGCCCTTGAGGCTGATGTAGAGCTGCGCGCCGCGTTGGCGACCGTCGGCCACCTGCTGGCGGACCAGCTCGACGGCTCGGTCGAGGCGATTCACGTCGTGGCGGCCCGCCGCCGGACCGGGATCGGCAACCAGCTCGTCGACGAGCGCTCACCGAGCAGCTTGCAGAGCTCGGCGTAGACCTCCGGCGAGGTCAGCTCCTCGATGTCCTCGCCGCAGCTCAGGTAGACGGGGCGGTCACCGACGAACGCGCCGTCGTCCTCGACGCACCACCACCCGAAGTCGAGCCCACCCTCGCCCCAGTCGCGCCGCTTCCACTCCCGGATGGTCGACCAGACGTGCCCGGCGGTGTCGACGAGGTCCTCGCGCCGCAGCGGGGCCTGCCAGCAGACGCCCGGCTTCCACTCGTGGATCGACTCGCCGCGCCGCCCCGCGGCCTGGTGGAGGGAGCAGCCGCCGCCGGAGGGGTGACCCGGTCGGTTCAACATGATGCAGCCACCGTCGACCACGCGGGTCCGCAGATCGCCGTCGTCGTCGACGTAGAGCGGACCGCCGAGCCGCTCGGCCTCGGCATGGAACTGCCACTCGTCGGGCTCCATGGCATCGATCGCCGCCCGGACGAGCCGTTCGTCGTCCTCGCCGTCGATGTAGGCGCCGTGGGAACAGCAACCGATCATCCCCTCGACGTCGGGTTCGTCCTCGACACCCGGGCAACCCGAGCCGTAGATGCAGGTCCACGGGCTGGTGAGGAACGAGACGTCGAACAACCAGGTCCGCTCCTCCTCGGGGTCGGGTACGGCGAGCCACTCGCGGGGGCGTTCCATCACCCGTGAGCGTAGAACCGCGACGAGCGGTCGCCGTGGATCGCCGCGCCGGGTCTGCGTCGCACCCCGGCGCACCGGTACGATCCGGCCATGCCCGGGGGGAGCGAGCTCGTCGACGACCTGCGTGCGGTGGTCGGTGCCGACCGCCTCCGGAGCGGTCCTTTCGACACCGCGCTGTACTCCCGCGACGGCTCGTTGATCCGGGGCGACGCCGGTGTGGTCGTGCTCCCGGTCGACGCCGACGAGGTGCAACAGATCGTCCGGGTGTGCCACCGCCACGGCACGCCCTTCGTCGCTCGGGGGTCGGGGACCGGCCTCGCCGGCGGAGCGGTGCCGGTCGGGGACCCGGTCGTCATCGTGCTGTCCAAGATGGACCGTCTGCTGGAGGTCGACGTCGAGGAACGCGTCGCCTGGGTCGAACCGGGGATCCTCAACCTCGACGTGAGCACGAGGCTGCGTCCGCACGGCCTGCACTTCGCGCCCGACCCGTCGAGCCAGTCGGTCTGCTCCATCGGCGGGAACGTCGCCAACAACTCCGGCGGCCCCCACTGCCTGGCCTACGGCGTGACCTCGGCCCACATCCTGGCGATGGAGGTCGTCCTGCCCGATGGGCGGGTGACCACGCTCGGTTCTCTCGACCCGGAGCCGGCCGGTTACGACCTCCGCGGCGTCTTCGTCGGGAGCGAGGGCACGCTGGGCATCGCCACCAAGGTCGCCGTGAGGTTGACCCCGAACCCGCCCGACGTCCGAACCCTCCTGCTCGACTTCACCTCGGTCGCCGACGGCGCCGCCGCGGTGTCGGGGATCATCGCCGGCGGTGTCGTCCCCGCTGCGCTCGAGATGATGGATCGTCCCGCTGTCGAGGTGGTCGAGGCGTTCGTCCACGCCGGCTACCCGACCGACGCCGCTGCGGTGCTGCTCGTCGAGGTGGACGGCCCGGCGGCTGCGTGCGACGCGGAGGTCGAGGCGATCGTGAGCGTGGCGCGGGAGCACGGCGTGCGCGACGTGCGGGTGGCCGCCGACGACGCCGAGCGCGACCTGCTGTGGAAGGGCCGCAAGGCGGCGTTCGGGGCGGTCGCCAGCGTCGCACCCGACTACTACCTCCACGACACCGTCGTCCCGCGCACCCGGCTGGTCGAGGTGCTCGACGAGATCTACGACATCGCCGCCCGTCACGAGCTCCAGGTCATCAACGTGTTCCACGCCGGCGACGGCAACCTCCACCCGATCCTGGCCTTCGACGCGCGGGAGGACGGCGTGATCGAACGGGTCCACCGGGCCGGCGAGGAGATCGTCCGGGCCTCGCTCGACGCCGGCGGGGTGCTGTCCGGCGAGCACGGCATCGGCATCGAGAAGCGCGACTTCATGCCGATGATGTTCAGCGCCCACGACCTCGAGCTGCAGGATCGGCTCCGGGCCGCGTTCGACCCCGGCAACCTCGCGAACCCCGAGAAGGTCATCCCCAGCGGGTCGCGGTGCGGCGACCTCAGCCCCCAGCGGGTCCCGGCCGGAGCGTGGGTGTGACCACCTCGGAGCCACTCCAGATCGACCGTCCCGCCGATCTCGACGAGCTCGTCGCTGCGGTCGGCTCGGCGGGGCCCGTCGTGGCACTGGGCAGCGGCAGCCACCAGGACGTGGGCGGGGTCCCCGATGCCGCTGCTCGTCGGGTGGTCGCTCCGGCCGGTGTGCGGTCCTACGACCCGGCCGAGATGACGGTGCGTTGCTCGGTGGGGACCACCGTCGCCGAGCTCGACGAGGTCCTCGGTGCGGCCGGTCAGACGTGTCCGCTCGACCCCGCCGATCGGACCCGCACCGTCGGCGGGGTCCTGGGGCTCGGCCGGAGTGGGCCACGCCGCCTCCGTCACGGTCCCATCCGCGATCTCGTGCTCCAGGTGCGCTTCGTGTCGGCCTGGGGCGAGCTGTCCACCGCAGGCGGTCCGACCGTCAAGAACGTCAGCGGGTTCGATCTGTGCCGGCTGCTCGTCGGATCGCTCGGCACGCTGGGCGTGCTCGGCGAGGTGGTGCTGCGCTGCCTGCCCCGCCCGCCCGAGGCCCGTTGGTTCGCCGGCACGGCCGACCCGTTCGCTCTCCGCGATCGGCTGCACCGGCCGTCGTCGATCCTCTGGGACGGCACCACCACGTGGCTCCTCCTCGAGGGGTCGGCTGCCGAGGTGCGGGCCGAGGCCACCGTCGCCGGGCTCGACGAGGTCGCCGGACCGCCGCCGATGCCGTCCGCCGGGCGGCGGTCGGTGCGCCCTCGTGAGCTCCGCGACCTCCGGGGATCGTTCCTCGCCGAGGTCGGGGTCGGGGTCGTGCACCTCGACGGACCCGTGGCCGGACGTCCAGCCCCGGCCGAGGTCCTGTTGCACGACGAGGTGAAGCGACTCCTCGACCCGGACGGCCGGTTCGCACCCGGCCGCGAGCTGTGGGGTGACCGGTGACCCGACTGCAGATCGGCGTCGATCCCGACGATCTCGTCGCCTGCGTGTCGTGCGGCCTCTGCCTGCCGCACTGCCCGACCTACCGGGTCACCCAGGACGAGACGGCGTCACCTCGCGGCCGGCTGGCCATGATGCGCCTGGCCGGTGAGGGTATGGAGGTCGACGACCGCTTCGTCGAGTCGATCGACTCGTGCATCCAGTGCCGCGCCTGCGAGACGGCCTGTCCGGCCCACGTGCCCTACGGCCGGATCATGGAGGCCACCCGTGAGGCCCTGGCCGATGCCGAGCCGGGCTACGCGCCGTGGTGGAAGCGGGCCGCCTTCCGGGTGCTCGGCCACCACCGGCTCCTGCTCGCCGGGTCCACCGCGCTCGCCGTCGCCCAACGTCTGCGTCTCGTGCCGGCACGGCTCGGTGTGCCACCCCTGGCGCTCCGACGACCGAGGCTCGAGCCGTCGGGCGTCGACGTCTGGCTGTTCACCGGTTGCGTGATGGATGCCTGGCAACGGCCGGTCCACGCCGCCACCAAGCGGGTGATCGAGGCGACCGGTCACGGCGTCGCCCTCCCGGGGGCGGACGGCTCGTGCTGCGGGGCGCTCCACGTCCACGCCGGCCTCGGTGACGACGCCCGCCGCCTCGCCGAGCGCACGATGGGCGCGTTCCCCGGTTCGGCGCCGATCCTGGTCGACTCGGCCGGCTGCGGGGCCCAGCTCAAGGACTACGGCCACCTGCTCGGCACGCCCGAGGCCGAGCGGTTCTCGGCGCGCGTGCTCGACGTGCACGAGTGGCTCGCCGATCACCTCGATCAGCTCCCGCCGCCGGTGCTGCGGTCGCAGGGGCCGGTCGCGATCCAGGACCCCTGCCACCTCCGCCACGTCCAACGGGTGCACGGGACGGTCCGCACCGTGCTCGAGCCCTATGCCGACATCGTCGAGCTCGATGACGACGGGATGTGCTGTGGAGCCGGCGGCGCCTACGCGGTCTTCGAGCCCGAGCTGGCCGGTGAGGTGCGGGACCGCAAGCTCGCCTCGATCGAGCGAGCAGGGGGCTCGGTCGTGGCCAGCGCGAACCCGGGCTGCACGGTCCACCTCCAGGTGGCCGGCGTCGAGGTCCGACATCCGATGGAGCTCATCGACGAGGCCGTCACCGGCGGGAGTCCGTGAGCGCCCACGAGCTCGAGGAGATCGCCGACCGGCTCGACGAACTCGACGACCGGCTGGCCGACCTGGCGATGTCGGCCCTGCGCGACGCCATCGAGGCGGGGGAGCAGAAGCCGGAGCTCGAGCGGCGCATCACGCGGGCCCGGCGTTCGGTGGCGAAGGCGGCGAACCTCCTCCGCGACCCTCCGGCCACCGACGGGGTCTGACGACACGTCGGGAGAGTGGTCGCTCGTGAGCTGGCTCCCGACGGTCGCCGATGACCTGGTTCCCGCCGCAGCCGAGGCGTCGATCAGGTTCGACGCCGACGGGACCTTCGAGGGCCGGTCGGGGTGCGACCGCTGGTTCGCGGGGACCTGGGAGGTCGATCGCGACGGCCTCCGGTTCCCGCGGTTCGACATCGAGGCCCCCTGTCCCGGCGAGCCGCTGGCCGACATCGTCGACCAGCACGGGATGCTGACCGCGCTGGGGATCGGGGCACGGCCCGTCCTGGTCGGTGAGCAGCTCCACCTGATCTTCGGGGTCGGC
>JBCCTY010000126.1:0-10642 GCA_039197885.1 Actinomycetota bacterium
GCTCCTGGCGTTCGGGTTCGTGAGCGGTATCGCCGCCGGCTCCGCGAGCTTCGCCGTCGTGCTCGCATCCGTCGGCCGGATGGCCAGCCCCGAGCGACGGTCGCTGGCGCTCGGGATCGTGACCGCCATGGGTTCGATCGGCCAGTTCCTGCTCGTGCCCCTCGCTCGGGTGCTGCTCGACCGGATGGACTGGCGTGTGGTGCTGGTCGTGTTCGCCGTGATCGCTGCGAGCATGGCTGCGCTCGCCCCGGCCCTGCGGGGCAACGCCGCGGACCACGAGCGGGCCGCGCCGGGTGCAGCGCCGGGTCGGAGCCTACGTCACGACCTCCGGCGGGCCGCCCGCTCCCGCAGTTACCTGCTGCTCAACGCGGCGTTCTTCGTGTGCGGCTTCCACGTGACCTTCATCGCCACCCACCTGCCCGCCTACATCGGCGACCTGGGCATCGTCGACTCGGCCGCGTCGTCCGCCCTCGCGCTCATCGGCCTGTTCAACGTCGCCGGATCGCTCGCCGCCGGTTGGCTGGGCGGCAGGATCGCCCCGACCCGGATCCTGGCCGGCATCTATGCGGCACGTGCCGTCGTGATCACCGCCTATCTCGCGATCCCGACGTCGTCGACGACCACGATCGTCTTCGGCGCCGTGATCGGTGTGCTGTGGCTGTCGACCGTGCCCGGGACCTCCGCCATCGTCGCCTCGCTCTTCGGGACGACCAACGCCGGCGCGCTCTTCGGGCTCGTGTTCCTGTCGCACCAGGCGGGGGCGTTCGTGGGCGCCTGGATGGGTGGCGTGCTCGCCGACGCCACCGGTTCCTACGACGCCGCCTGGTGGACGGCCGTCGCGCTGGGTGTCATCGCCGGCGTGCTCCACCTCGGCATCGATGACGCCCCCGTGCCCGACGAGCCGCCGCCGGCGGGTGGTCTCTCGCTCGCACCGGCCGCGGGGATCGTGGCGATGGTGCTGGCGGGCACCTTGGCGCTGGGCGCGACGACCCTCGCCGCTCGGCCGGCCGGGGCCGCCGACGCGACGGCCTACGTCTGCTTCGTCAGGTGAGGCCGCGGAGTCTCCGGAGACGGGCGTGGTGGGCCAGGTTCACGGTCGTCACGGCCAGGATCGTCACGGCGTTGGCCAACTCACGGTCATCGTCGCCGGCGAAGATGACCGTGTAGCCGACGGTGATGGCGACGATGACGAGGGTGGCGACGATGGCGGGCGAGCGCAGGTCGCGGTGGCTGCCGTGGGTGACGTCCTTGGCCAGCAGGGCGACCAGGAACAGCACGTAGGCGGCCACGTAGCCGCAGAGATGTCGCGTCAGTGAGGCATCCGGATCACCGACGAGGTGGTCGACGGACAGCCCGAGATAGGCGACCGCGGCCACGTGGCCGAGGTCGGCCCACAGCCGCAGGAGTCCGAAGCGTCGACGCATGTTCGACCCGCTGATCCGGAACGGATGGCCGGCGACGTCGACGTGCCAGTCGATCCACGACTCCGCGGCGTAGACGATCACGGCGGCGAGCGCGAGCAGGGCGATCCAGTTCGACCGCTCCTGCGGATCGATCAGGATCTCCTGGTTCTGGATGAGCGCCTGGCCGAGGACGAACGCGAGGAGGACCTGGACGAGCCGGACCAGCAGATCCGACAGCTCGTCGTCGTCGATGCCGACCTCGTCGTGGTCAGGCGTCGACGGTGACACCCAGGTAGCTCCGCAGCGTCGCAGCGATCTCGGCACGGGCGGGCTCGGCGGTGACGATCACATCGACCGACGGGATCGAGGTGTGGATCTGGCCCGCGCACGGGAGGTGCCGCACCTCGACCCCGGCCTGCTCGAGTGCCTCGGCGTACGCGTCGCCCTCGTCGCGGAGCGGGTCGAACTCGCAGGTGACGACCATCGCCGGCGGCAGGCCGGACAGGTCGGCGGCGAGGAGCGGCGACACCCGGGGATCCTTGCGATGCGCATCGTGGACGTAGTGGTCCCAGAACCAGGCCATCAGTCCTGCGGTGAGGACGTAGCCGTCTGCGTTCTCCTCGAACGACGACCGGGTCGGGTCGCTGTCGGTCACCGGGGTGATCAGCACCTGTCCACGGATCTCGACGTCGCTCTCGCGCAGTTGCTGGCAGGCGACGGCGGCGAGGTTGGCACCCGCGCTCCACCCGGCCAGCGCCAGTCGCGCAGGATCCCCGCCGAGCGATGCCGCGTTGCGGCTGATCCAGCGCACGGCGGCGATGGCGTCGTCGGCCGCTGCCGGGAAGCGCGCCTCGGGGGCGTGGCGGTAGTCGACCGAGATCACGAGGGTGTCGGCGTGGGCGCACAGGTAGCGACACAGCGGATCGTCGGACTGCGAGTCGCCCAGCACCCAGCCACCACCGTGGAAGTAGGCCACGACCGGGTGAGGTCCGGCCGAATCAGGGCGGTAGAGGCGGTAGGCGAGGTCGCCGTCGGCCCCGGGCAGGGTCCCGTCGACGATCTCACCGACGTCGGGTCCCGGCGGTCGCTCGGCGCTCGACGCGGCCATGAAGGCGCGAGCATCCTCGACGGGCAGGGTCTCGATCGGCGGCAGGCCGAGATCGGCCATCACGTCGAGCAGCACCATGACGTCGGGCTGCAGGCGGCAGACGATGCCGTCGACCTCCCGCTCGGCCGAGGGCCCGCGACGGGTGAAGCCGAGGAAGTCGCGCTCGACGACCTCGTCGCAGATGCGGCGGTAGCGATCGACGCCGCCGAGGTAGGGCATCACCACCCTCGCCTTGCCCGGCACGTTGGCACCGACGTACCACGAGTTGGCCTTGTCCATGAGGGAGATGCCGGCGAACTCGCCGGCATGGCGAACCCAGCCGGTCTCGGCGGTCTCGGTGGGCTCGATGGTGTCGAGTCCGTCGTCGCGCAGCGCCGCGAGGGTGTCGGTGATCCACTCGACGTGCTGCTCGATCGACACCGCCATGTTCGAGAGCACCGACGGGCTCTGCGGGCCCGTCACCATGAAGAGGTTGGGGAAGCCGGCGGTCATGATGCCGAGGTAGGTGAGCGGTCCGTCGGCCCAGCGGTCGCGCAGCTCGGCACCGTCACGGCCGGTGATGTCGACCTTCACGATCGCGCCGGTCATGGCGTCGAACCCGGTGGCGAACACGATCACGTCGACCTCGTGCAGTCCGATGCCGGTCCGCACGCCGCCGGCCTCGATGCCCACGAGCGGATCCTTGCGAAGATCGACCAGGCGGACGTGCGGGAGGTTGAACGTCTCGTAGTAGCCGCTGTCGACGCAGAGCCGCTTGGTGAAGACCGGGTAGGTGGTGGGGCACAGCGACTCGGCCGTCTCGGCGTCGTCGACGGTCTCGCGGATCTTCGTGCGGAAGAACTCCGCGACGGTGTCGTTGGCCTCCTCGTCGATGCCGACGTCGGCGAAGGCGCCGCTGAAGGCGATGATGTGGCCGTGGTCCCAGATGTGCTGGTAGCGCCGGTCGCGCTCCTCCTCCGACACGGCCAGCGCGCTCTCGGTCGGTACCGGCATGGGCACGCCCGCCGGTGAGTTGCGGGCGGCCTCGCGGTAGGCCGCGAGGCCGGCCTCGTCGAGCATCGCCCGGCGGTCGTCGGGCACGGGCCCGTTGTTGGCCGGCATGGAGAAGTTGGGAGTGCGCTGGAAGACGGTGAGCTCGGCGGCCTGCTGGGCCATGATCGGGATGGACTGGATCGCGGAGGAACCGGTGCCGATCACGGCCACCCGCTTGCCGGTCAGGTCGACGCCGCCGTGGGGCCACCGGCTCGTGAAGTACACGTCGCCGCCGAAGGCGTCGGCCCCCTCGATGTCGGGGTCCTTCGGGGCCGAGAGACAGCCGGTCGCCATGATGTACCAGCGGCATCGGACGGTGTCGCCGGCGCTGGTGGCGATGGCCCAGGTGCGGTGCTCGTCGTCCCAGCTGGCCGACTCGACGCTCGTCTCGAAGCGGATGTCGCGTCGGAGGTCGAAGCGGTCGGCGACGTGCTGCAGGTAGCGGAGGATCTCGGGCTGGGTGGCGTACTTCTCCGACCACTCCCACTCGGCATCGAGCTCGGGATCGAACGAGTAGGAGTAGTCCTGGCTCATCACGTCGCAACGGGCGCCCGGGTAGCGGTTCCAATACCAGGTGCCCCCCACGTCGTCTGCCGTCTCGAGCGCCACCGCCGAGATCCCCATCCCCCGGAGGCGGTGCAGGGCGTAGAGCCCCGCCATCCCGGCTCCCACCACCACGACGTCGACGTCGACGCCCGATCCGTTCGTGCTCATCGTTCCCCCCTGTGCGGCACCCCGCCGCCGGGGCACAGGCTATGGCCTCACGGGGTCGCGCAGCGCGGTCGACAGGCCGATCGAGACCACGGCGGCCGCGACGGTCACGAGCGCCAGGGCCGAGGTGGTCGAGACGACCCGGCCGAGGAGGGTGACCAGGATCGGGACGGTCATCCCGAGGTAGGCCGCCACGTAGAACGAGGAGGTGAGGGCGCCCCGGGTGTCGTCGTCGGTCGACTCGGAGATGATCGTCAGGCCGGCCGTGAGCAGGATCCCCGATGCGGCGCCGACCAGCACCGCGGCGGGGAGCACGAGCGGCCAGAGGTCGGTGGCGAAGGCGATCGCGCCGAGGGCCAGACCGCTCGTCCCCGCCCACAGGCCGACGATCGACGCCAGGCGGGCGCCCGCTCGCCTCGACACCGGCCGCGCCATGATCCCCGCCCACGCCGTGAGCGCTGCCGTGGCCCCGCCGACGAGGACGTCGACGTCGTCGAGCGCGTCGCGCAGCAGGACGGGGAAGAGGGCGAACGCCGAGGATGCGAAGCCGTAGACCCAGAACGCGGTGGGAGCGAGCACGAGCAGGAACTCGACGCGGCGCCCGGGCGGGATGCCCAGCTCGACCCGGAACGGACGACGCGGCTCGGGTGGCACGAACGTCTCGGGCACCCGGGCGACGAACGGCACCACGGCGAAGGCCATCGCTGCGTGCGTCAGGTAGGGCAGCACGAGGGGTGCCGGGAGGAGCTGCTCCATCGCGGCCGTGACGGCGGGGCCGAAGCCGAAGCCGCCGTACAGCACGGCCGTCGTGATCGCAGCGACGCGTCGCTCGTCGCCCCGACCCGCGAGCTCCTGGAGCCACGCCGAGGCCGTCCCGATGACGGCTCCACTCACCACACCGAGCAGCAGGCGACCGACATAGAGGGCGAGCAGCGAGTCGCGTCCGACGATGAGGACGAGCGACGCCACACCGGAGGCGGCCACGAACGGGACCACGAGCGGACGGCGTCCCAGGCGATCCGAGAGCGGGCCGGCGACGAGCAGCGTCGCGAGGATGCCGACGACGTAGACGACGAAGATCGACAGCGTCGTCGTGGGGTCGAGGTCGAGACGCTCCTGGTAGCGGACGAGCAGCGGTGTCGACACGTTCGTGCCGTAGCCGACGGTGAACAGCGCGAGACCGACGACGATCGCCGATCGCCGGTCGGGGTTCACGGTCCGAAGCTCGTTCGCTCCTGGTCGAGGGTGCCCGTGACGAGCTCGGTCGGGGCGGCGTGCTCGGTGACGAGGCGTTCGAGGTCGGCGAGCGCCACGGCGACGTCGGCGGCCGCGTCGTCGTGATGGGCCTCGACGACGACGAGCACGTCGGTGGTCGCCTCGCTCGCCGCGGTCGGGCGGCTCTGTCGCCAACACCACCGGCGGGCGGTGACGGCGTCGGCGTCGTCGACGAACACGACCTCACCCTCGGCCGGGTGCTCGGCCTCGCTGCCGCCGAGGTCGTCGAAGGGCTCGTCGCCCCGGGCGAGGCGGACCGTGATGCCGCCCTTGACCGCTCCGAGGTCGATCACCGCGACCGGGAGGGAGTGACGGGCGCTCACCAGGTTGCCGATGTCGACGAGCGTGGAGATCGTGGGCAGGTCGCCCTTCTTGGTGATGCGACGGGCGATGGCCTCGGCGGCGCTGCGGTACTTGGTGGGCGAGACGCCGAAGGCGGTGAAGGCGCGTCGCCAGGCCGCCAGCGACGGGACCTCCGACAGCGGCGTGTCGCCGATGCGCTCGCGAGCCTCCTGCTGGGCGGCGGTGAGCTCGGCGGCCAGCGCCGCCGACGACGGTCCGTTCGTGACGCCTCGGGCGACCAGCGCGCCGGCCCGGATGCTCGGGAACCGCTCGATGATCGTGGCGTCGTAGCGGAACGCGCTCACGTCGTGGATCGCTGACCGACCGCCTCGATCGCACGATCGACGAACGCGTCGACGCCCTGGGGCAACAGGTCGGCCCGCAGCAGCTCGGTGGCGACCACGTCCATGCCCTTGCGCTCGAGGAGCTTCGAGTACCGCTTCATGACCTTGCCGGCGTAGTGGGCGTAGGTCATGAACGCAGCGACCGGTGTGTCGTGGAGCATGGGCAGCTCGCGGTTGAGCACGCCGGCATCGCCGGGGTGGTGCCCGAAGAAGAAGAGGCCGCCGACCCAGGTGCCGACCATGACGAGATCGGCCTCGCCGAGGGCGTCGTAGTCGATCTCGGTGACCGCGTGGACGCTGACCTCGGCACCGGTCGCCTCGGCCGAGCCGCCGATCATCTCCGCGGCACGGCGGGTGTTGCCCGTCCGGCTCTGCGACAGCACCACGATGCGCACGATTGCTCTCCTCTGCGGGGGTCTGCTGACGCAGGTTAGGACGCCGCCGCGCCCGACCCCTGCTCCACCCGCTCCACGCGGCGCATGGCGGTCTCCCACGCCTCCATGAGCTCGGCGGCGCGATCCTTGGCGGCGTCGTAGCGGGCGGTGAGGTCGCTCACGTCGGCGCCGTCCTCGTAGGTCGCCGGGTCGGCCAGCCGGGTCTGCAGCTCGGCGACCTCGGTCTCGGCTCGCTCCCACTCGCGCTCGGCCTTCGCCAGTTGCTTGCGGAGCTCACGGGCCCGCTGCTGGTCGGCCTTGCGAGCGGCCGACTTCTTCTCACCCTTCGACGGCCTCGGCGCCTCGGCCGGCTTCGAGCGCTTCGTCCGGGTGGTCGGGGTCGGTTCGGGCGCCGGCGCGGGGGCGCTGTGGGGTGAGAGCACCTGCTCGTCGACGCCGTCGTGCCAGCGGGCCGAGCCGTCGCGGACGGCCACCAGCGAGTCGGCGACCGACCTGATCAGGTGCCGGTCGTGGCTGACGATCAGGACCGTGCCGGGGTAGGCGATGAGGGCGTCCTCGAGCAGGTCGCAGCTCGGCAGATCGAGGTGGTTGGTCGGCTCGTCGAGGACGAGGAGGTTGACCGGGTCGGCCATGGTCTCGGCGAGGGCGAGACGGGTGCGCTCGCCGCCGGACAGCTCGGCGACGTGGCGATCGGCGGCGTCGCCGCGGAAGCCGAAGGCGCCGAGGACGGTGCGGAGGTTGCGTCCGTCGCGCTCGCCGACCTTGCGCTTGAACTCCTCGAGCACCGTCAGCCCCAGATCGAGGTTCTCGGTCTGGCGCTGGGAGAAGACGGCGACGTCGACGTTGGCGCCCCGTGTGATGGTCCCGGCCGACGGCTCCAGCTCGCCGGTGAGCAGCCGGATCAGCGTCGTCTTGCCGGCGCCGTTGGGGCCGACGAAGCCGATCTTGCGGCCCCGCTCGATGACGAGGTCGACGCCGGTGACGATGTCGGTGCCGTCGTAGCCGACCGACGCGCCCTCCAGCTCGGCGATCACGCGCGACGAGCGTTGCGGGGTCGGGAAGGCGAACTTGGCGAGCAGCTCCTGGCGGGTCGGGACCTCGATCCGGTCGAGCTTCTCGAGCGTCTTGATCCGGCTCTGCACCTGGCGGGCCTTGGTGGCCTTGTAGCGGAAGCGCTCGACGAACCGCTCGGTCTGGGCGATCTTGCGGGCCTGCTGTCGGGCCGCGGCCTCGAGCTCGGCGATGCGGGCCTCACGGGCGACGACGTACTCGGCGAACGCGCCGGCGTACTCGGTCGCACGGCCCCGGTCGAGCTCGATGATGCGGGTGGCGATGGCGTCGATGAAGTCGCGGTCGTGGCTGACGAAGAGGAGGGCGCCGGGCCAGGTCGCCAGGTGCTGTTCGAGCCAGGCGACGGAGTCGACGTCGAGGTGGTTCGTCGGCTCGTCGAGGACGAGGACGTCGGGCTCGGACAGCAACAGTCGGGCGAGGGCCACCCGCATCCGCCAGCCACCGGACAGCTCGCTGACCGGCCGGTCGTGGGCATCGGCCGAGAAGCCGAGTCCGTCCAGGATGCGATGGGCCTCGGCCTCCAGGGCGTACCCGCCCAGCTGCTCGAAGCGCGACCGGGCCTCGCCGTACCGCTCGAGGACCCGCTCGTGGTCGGGGTCGTCGACGTCGCCGAGTCGATCCTCGAGATGGTGGAGGCGACGGGCCAGCTCGACGAGATGCTCGGCGCCGGCGATGGCCTCCTCGAGCACGGTGCCCTCGCCGTCACCCTCCAGGTCCTGCGGGAGGTAGCCCACGCGCAGATCCTTGGGGCGATGGACCTCACCGACGTCGGGCTCGTTCAGTCCGACGAGGATCTCGAGCAAGGTGGTCTTGCCGACGCCGTTGCCGCCGACCAGGGCGGTTCGCTGCGACGGCAGGAGCCGGATGGACAGGTCGGAGAACAGCGTCCGCGACCCGTGGGCGACGGCGAGTCCGGACGCGGCGAGCACGTGGAGCCAGGCTAACGGCCGGGCCGGCGGATCAGTGGGGGATCGGGCGGCCCGTGGCCTCCTCGAACAGCCGCTCGACGTCGTCGCGGCGACACAGCTCGGTGCCGGGCGTGGCGTGGGCGGCGGCGCCGGCGATCACCCCCAGGGTCGCTGCGTCGTGGAGCGACCAGCCCGACGCGAGGCCGAAGGTCAGTGCGCCGACCAGGCTGTCACCGGCGCCGACGGCGCTGCGCTTCGCGAGGTTGGGTGCCTTCGGTCGGATGACCTCGTCGGCGCTGACGACGACCGAGCCCTCGGCACCCAGACCCATCATGAAGACGTTCGCGGCCCCGTCGGCGATCAGCTTGCGGAGCTCGCGCTCCTGGGACTCGTGGTCGCCGAGCTCGACCCCACAGAGCTCCTCCATCTCCCGATCGTTGCAGCGGAGCACCTCGATGCCGCAGCCGAGCGCGGCCCGAGCCGGCGCGCCGCTGGTGTCGAGGACCATCCGCCCGCCCCGAGCCTTCACCCGGCGAGTCAGCTCGGCCCAACTCTCGTCCGGGAGACCGGCCGGGAGGCTGCCGCTGCCGACCACGATCGTGCCCTCGGTGACCTGGGACTCGGCCGTCTCGAGCAACAGCTCGTGCTCGGCCGGTGTGAGGACCGGTCCCGGGAGGACGAAGCGGTATTGCTCGTGGTTGCGGGCATCGTCGACGGTGAGGCTCTCCCGGGTCTCCCCGCCGGTCGGGACGACGCGGGTGTCGAGCCCGGCGGCGGTCAGGAGGTTGCCGAGCTGGGTGCCGGTCGCTCCGCCGAGCACGGCCACGACGGTCACGTGACCGCCGAGCATGCGGATGACCCGTGCGGCGTTGATGCCACCGCCGCCCGGATCGGTGCGGGGCGCCAGGCACCTCAGCTTGGGTCCGGCGGTGACCTCCGGCGCTGCGGTGGCCCGGTCGAGGGCCGGGTTCGGCGTGACGGTGACGATGCGGGCCTGCTGCATGGCCGAAGCGTTGCACAGCCCGCAGCGGTGGGACGACGGTCGCGAACAGGGCCGAGCGGACCCGCCGACCCGGGCGGAGGTCCTCCAGACGGTCGGATCGCGTCCGATGGATGGTCGTGAGATCACCGCTCGAACCGTCAACCCGACGTCGTGACCTCGGGGTGTTCCTCCTCGCGCTCCTCCTCCTCGCCGCAGGGTGCAGCGGGCCGGAGAACTCGGGGTCCTCACCGGCACCGACGACCACGACGCCGACCTCGACGATCACCACGACGCCGACCTCGACGACGACCACGACGGAGCCTGACCCCTGTGCGACATCCGAGGACCGACCCGTCTCGGTGCTCTTCGACTGCTTCTCGCCGATGGTCGTCTTCGTGGAGACGCTCGACTCGTCGGGATCCGGCATCATCCTCGACACCGGTCACGTGGTCACGAACGCGCACGTGGTCGATCCCTACGAGTTCGTCACCGTCACCCTGTCCGACGGGACCGTCTTCGGCGACGTCGAGGTGCTCGGGGTCGAGTTCGCGGCAGACGTCGCCCTCCTCGGACCGATCGACACCGAGCTCGCCGGGCTGGCCTTCTCCGAGGAAGAGGTCGACCAGGGGCAGGAGCTCGTGCTCGTCGGGTACCCACTGACCGGCGCCGAACCGGTCCCGACCGTGGTCTCCGGGATCCTGTCGCGGCAGCGATCGCTCCCGGCGTTCGACCTGACGATCCTGCAGATCGACGCGGCCGTGGCACCGGGTGACAGTGGTGGACTGGTCCTCACGCGGACCGGGAGCGCAGTCGGAGTCACGACCGGGATCTTCGGCTCGGCCGCACTCGCTGCATCGGCGCAGGACGTCGTGGTGGCGGGGGCGGGGAGAGAACAAGGCGGCCCCCACAACGGGGGGGGGGGGGCGCGGGGCCGCGCCGGGGGGGGGTGGGGGGGGGGGGGGTACGCGCAAGCGACGCCCCCACGGGGGGAACGGCGGCGCCGGCCCCCGCCGGGAAGGGGGGAGGGGGGGGCGGGGGGGGCCCCCGCCGCCCGGCGCCCCCCCAGGCCCC
>JBCCTY010000127.1:0-10628 GCA_039197885.1 Actinomycetota bacterium
AGCGAGGTCGTCGGTGTGGAGGACGAAGCAGTGGTGGTCGCCGTGTCGCATGCGGTCATCGTGCTGCCCGGAGCCCGTCACGGTCTTGGACGTTTGGAACCAGGTCGGTGGTGAGCCAGTCCGTCGGCGAGCAGCCCGCCAGCCGACCCCACTCGTTCGTCAGGTGCGACTGATCGGCGAACCCGCACTCGGCGGCGAGCCCTGCGAGCTCGGTCGCCGGACGTGCCTTCAGGCGGCGGACGCTCGCGTCGAAACGGAGGACGCGGGCCGACTCCTTCGGGTTCAGGCCGAGCTCGGCCCGGAAGCGGCGACGCAGGTGCTGACGGCTCCAGCCGATGTCGTCGGCGAGCCGGTCGACCCGGACCTGCCCGGCGCTGCGGTCGAGGACCGACCAGGCCCGGCGCACGCCGTCGTCGACCCGGCGCTCGTCGGCCCGTGCGATGCGCTCGCCCAGCCAGGCGATGCAGACCTCGGTCCGGGCGCGAGCGGTGGCTGGTTCCTGGAGGCGCTCCCAGAGCCGACGGCCTCCGCTCCCCACGACGTCGTCGAGCTCGACGGCCGCGTCGACGAGCGCCGCCGCCGGCGCGCCGAGCAGGGCACCCACACCGAGCGGGTGGAGCCCGATCGAGACGCCCTCCTGGGTGCCGGTGTCGTCGATGAGCGTCGGCCTCGTGTGGAGGCCGGCGATGGTGGTGTCGAAGCGGTCGGCGCCGGAGCCGTCGAGGATGCGCACCGGTTCGCCGACGTTGACGATCAGCGTCATCGCTCCCGACGGCAGGCCCCGGTGGACCCGGGTCGGCCCATCGAGCCGGCGGTAGCCGACGACCGAGGTGACGAGTCCGGTGAGGTGACCCGGCACGGCGGCGTCCCACCACTCGGCGTCCTCGTCGTGGCCGTCGGGGTGCGGACGCCCCGTCACGGCCCTCCCGTCGACGGACGCTCGCGCTGGAGCGCGGTCTCGATCTGGGCGGCCCAGGCGAGGTGGGCGCCCACCGAGTCGACGCCGTAGCCGGGCACCGCGATCGAGCCGACGCCGAGCGACCGGGCCCGGGCGGCCACGGCGACCGGGTCGAGGTCGCGGACGAGCAGGTCGTCGACCGCCGCCGCCGGCACGAGGGACGCGGCGGCGCCGGTGCCGCCGGCGACGAGGGTCGAGCGGATCCGCTCGACGAGCTCGTCGTCGAGCCCCCACCGACGGCGGATCGGGCGACGGGTGTTGAGCGAGGCGTAGACCGCGACGTGGAGCACCGCCGTCCGCAGCGCCGGGTCGTGGTCGGCGAGCGGCGCCCAGACGAGCTCGGGTGGCCGGTCGCGTCCGGACGCGCCGTCGAGGATCAGGTCGACGCTGCGGTCGAGGTCGCTGTCGGGGATCGCCCAGAGCAACACCCGGTCGGCGACCGCGCCGGCGGTGCGCAGCATCCGCTCGCCGCGGCCGGCGACGAGGACCGGCAGGTCGACGAGGGGCACGTCGAGCGATCGGCCGGACGACTCGTCGAGCGGGCGTCCGGCAGTGACGGTCCGCAGCGTCGCGACGAGCTCACCGACGCGCTCGGGCGCATCGGCGCGGGACCGTCCCGCCGCCGCCGTCACCTCGGACCCGCCCGCGGTGATCCCGACGAACGTCCGCCCCGGTGCCAGCTCCTGCAGGGTGGCCAGCGCCGACACGGTGTGGAACGGGTGGCGGAGGTAGGCGTTGGTCATCGCCGGGCCGATCTCGATCGTCGAGGTCGCTGCGGCGACCCGGGTCAGCGCCATCCAGACGTCGCGCCACCAGAACGCATCGGCGAACCCGATCCAGGTCGCGCCGGCACGCTCGGCCTCGCTCGCGAGGGCCGCGCTCTCGTCGATCGTCGGGGCCACGATGTGGCCGATCACGCCGGTCACGGTCGGCTCCCGAGCTCGGCCCGCATGACCTCGAACGCCTCGGCCGCGAGCTCGATGGTCGCGGGCAGGTCGTCGGCGATCAGGGCGAGGCCGATCGACGTCGGTCCGTGCTCGCGCACGAGGCCGGCGAGCCGGCGGCCCACGACGTCGGGCGGTCCGACCAGCATCAGCTCATCGAGGAGATCGTCGCCGATCAGCGCGGTGGCAGGGCGCCGGTCGCCGGTTCGCATCGCCGCAGCGGCGTCGGCGACGGCCTCGGCCTCGAGTCCGAACCGCTGCGCCAGCGCAGGAGGTGCGTCGAGCAGCGACCAGATCATCTCGGGGCGATGGCGCTCCCGTCCGGCCTCGTCGAGCGCGACGCTCGGGTACAGCGCCACGTCGACCGGGCGCGCCGAGCGGGCCCAACCCACGACCTCGTCGTAGCGGAACGGCGGCATGCCGGCGACGAACACGCCGTCGGCGATGTCCGACGCGAGGCGGTTGAGGCGCGGTCCCCGAGCACCGATGAAGACGGGCACCGCCGGCGCGACCGGTGCGACCGCGAGGTCGGAGGGCACGTGACCGGGCACCGCACGTCGGTCGCGGGCCGCCCGAGCCACCTCGACGAAGGCCCGCACGGCGTCGACCGGCCGCTCGGCGGCCAGCTCGAAGGGGGCCAGCGACATCGCCCCGCCCGCTCCGACGCCGAGGACGACTCGGTCTCCGGCGACCTCGGCGATCGTCGCGGCGGACGCCACCGCGATGCCGGGGTGACGGACATAGGGGTTGGTGATCCCCGACGCCAGTCGGATCCGCTCGGTCCGCACGGCCGCCATGGCGAGCACGGTGAAGGGCTCGCGGGCCGGGCCCTCGTCGCCCAGCCAGACCTCGTCGAGGCCGAGTCGCTCGGCGTGCACGATCGCATCGACCAGCTCGCTGGTCGGGCGGTCGGGGAAGAACCAGACGCCCGTGGCGGGGGCGGGCGTCGTCACGGCCCCACCCGTACGATCGGAGCATGGCCTGGATCCGCACGATCGACTGGGACGACGCCGACGGCGAGCTGCGCGAGGCCTACGACTGGCAGGCCGCCTCGCTCGGCGAACCGGCCGAGTTCACGATGCTGGGGAGCCTCTATCCGGCGATCGTCGCCGAACGACTCCGGCTCTACCGGGCCGTCGAGCACTGCCCGTCGGGCCTGAGCCAGATCGAGCGCCAGTCGGCGGCGCTGGTGACCTCGACGATCAACGGCACCGATCACTGCGCCTCGGGCCTGCGACTCAAGCTCGGCTCGCTGGGTCTCGGCGACGAGATCCTCGACGGCATCGTCGCCGACCCGCATGCCGTGGCGACCGGTGACGAGCGCCTCGATGCGGTCTGCGCCCACGCGGCCAAGCTCACCGCCCGACCCACCGAGATGACCGAGGCCGACGTCGACGAGCTGCGCGATGTCGGGCTCGACGACCTCGACATCCTCGATCTCAACAACATGGTCGCCTACTACTGCTACATCAACCGGATCGTGATGGGGTTGGGGCTGCGATCGGTGATGTCGACCGAGCACGAGGCCACCCGGGCCGTCCCCGGCGACGTTCATCCGAGCTGAGGGACGACGTCGGCGACCAGCGCCTCGACGGTGCGTCGCGACGTGGCGTCGTCCTGGCCGGGCACGAGGCTGAGGTCGGCGACGCCGAGCTCGCGGTAGCGGCCCAGCACGTCGACGACCTGTGCCACCGGTCCGCTGACCGCCTGCCAGTCGACCACCTCGCCGGCCACATCGTGGTCACCGACCTCGACCCTCACGCGGTGGGCGAGCATCGGTCCACCGCGGTCGGCGTACTCGCTGGCCAGGGGGGCGAGGTCGTCGGGCAGGGCCCGCGACGACTGGAACGGCAGGCCACGGGCGGCGGCCTTGCGCATCGTGGCGGCGGCGCCCGCCAACCAGACCGGCGGCGGCCCCTCGGCGGGTGGTCCCGGGTTGTAGGCCGGGTCGCCGAGCACGGCGAGCAACTCGTCGAGGCACTCGTCGAAGACGGCGCCACGGTCCGAGAACGACACGCCCCGCGCCTCGAGGTCGCGGGCCCAGAACCCCGGCGCCACACCGAGCACGAAGCCGCCGCCGGCGACCCGGTGCAGCGTGTTCGCCTGCTTGGCGGTCCACGGCACGTCGCGCATCGGGAGCACGGCAGCGGTGATCCCGATCCGCGCGGTGGGGAACGTGCCACCGAGCCAGGCGAGCTCGGTCATGGTCTCCATGCCGCCGGCCCAGCCGGCGAAGTCGGGGTTCGCGAGGTAGCCGTCGCCGAGCCACAGGGTGTCCATGCCGCCGTCGACCGCGAGCCCGGCGAGCTCGAGGACGACCTCCCGGGTCGATGCGAACGGCGAGATCCCGATCCTCACCGCCCCGACCCTAGGCGCCGACGGGTGTCGTGGCGGTCGGGTGTGAGACGCTGGTCACACGAGGACGAGGGGAGCGCGCCATGACCGACACGACCGACCGGGCGGAGGACACCCGGTTCGCGGAGACCGAATGGGTCCCACCGATCATGGGCGACTCACCCGAGGGTGCCGACATCTGGGAGCGCGTCCCCTACGACCCCGCGATGTACGGCCCGGTGTCGGACTTCGCCAACGACTTCGACCACGCCGCGCCGGAGTACAACCCCCGGGCGCCAGAGGTGTGGAAGGAGCTGCGCGAGTCCGGCTGCCCGGTCGCGCACTCCGAGCGCTATGGCGGCATGTGGGCGCCGATCACCCACGAGACCGTCCACGAGGTCGCCTACGACACCGACCACTTCACCAGCCGGAGCGTCGTGGTGAGCCACACGCGACCGGGTGATCTCGCGCCGCCGGCCCCCATCGGTGGCGCACCACCGATCTCGAGCGACCCGCCCTTCCACTCCATCGCCCGCCGCCTCCTGCTGCCGCCGTTCGCACCGAAGAAGATCGCCGCCCTCGAGGACGAGGTCCGGGCGCTGTGCCGCTCCCGGCTCGACGCGATGGGTGACGTCACGCCGGGCGAGACCGTCGTCGACGGCGCGGTGCAGTACGCCCAGCACATCCCGGTGGCCGTGATCGGCCGCATGCTCGGCTTCCCGGCCGAGGACGACGACCTGTTCCGCGAGTTCGTCCACACGGTGCTCGAGCAGATCAACGCCGAGCCGGAGTCGCGCCGGGCCGCGTTCCAACGGCTCGACGAGTACATCGACACCCAGATCCGGGACCACGTGGCGAACCCCCGCGACGACCTCACGAGCTACCTCCTGGAGCTGGAGCTCGACGGCAACAAGCTGGCGCCCGAGCACGTCCGCGGCTCGATCGTCCTGCTCCTGATCGCCGGCATCGACACCACGTGGTCGGCGATCGGTTCGTCGCTGTGGCACCTGGCCCAGACCCCGGCCGATCGTCAGCGGCTCGCCGACGATCCGGGCGTGATGACCTTCGCCCTCGAGGAGTTCCTCCGGGCCTACGCACCGGTGACCATGGCCCGCCTCGTGGCCGAGGACCACGACTTCCACGGTTGCCCGATGAAGAAGGACGACTGGGTGCTGCTGCCCTTCCCGGCGGCCAACCGCGACCCCGAGCAGTTCGAGGACGCCGACGAGTTCGTGATCGACCGGCAGATGAACCGGCACTCGGCCTTCGGTCTCGGCATCCACCGATGCCTCGGCTCCAACCTCGCTCGACTCGAGCTGAAGGTAGCGATCGAGGAGTTCGTGGCCCGGTTCCCGCACTTCGAGCTGGGCGGTGACGTGACGTGGTCGCGAGGGCAGATCCGCGGCCCGCGCACGCTCCCGCTGCGGGTGCTCGAGACCTCCTGACGCCCGCCCCCGCCCGGGGCGTCAGCCAGCTCGCGGGAGGCGGAGCTCGAGGCGTGTGCCGTCGAGGGTGATCGGCTCGACGACCTCGAGCGAGCCGCCGTGGAGCGCGGCCAGTTCGCGCGAGATGGCGAGGCCCAGCCCGGCACCGCCTCCCGGTCGTGAGCGCGCATCGTCGAGGCGCACGAAGCGCTCGAAGACCCGGTCGCGGTCGGTCGTCGCGATGCCGGCGCCGTCGTCCTCGACGGCGACGACGACCCCTCCGTCGTCGTCGGCGGTGGTCGTGACGCGCACGGCACCGTCGGCGTGCCGGATGGCGTTGTCGAGCAGGTTCGTGACGATCCGGCCCAGGAGGTGCTGATCGCCGCGAGCCTGCTGGGGCGTGACCCCCGTGACGTCGAGCCCGACGTCGACCGGCCCGAGGCCGAGGATCGCCTCCTCGACGATCTCGTCGAGGTCGACCAGCTGATCCTGGTGACGGAGCTGACCGGCATCGGAGCGCGACAGCAGGAGGAGCGAGTCGACCAGATCCTGGAGTCGGCGCACCTGGTCGAGGTCGTCCGGCGCTGAGCCGGCGGTCTCCAGGCGCGCCCGGAGCCCGGCGAGCGGGCTGCGCAGCTCGTGGGCGGCGTCGGCGATCAACCGCCGCTGGCGGGCGTCGGCGTCGGCGAGCTGATCGAGCATCGAGTTGAGGGTCGCTGCCAGACGGTCGACCTCGTCGCCGGTCCCGGGTCGTCCGAGGCGGTGGTCGATGCCGGAGTCGGCGATCACGTCCGCGTCGGCCCGGAGCTGCTCGACCGGTCGCAGCGCTCGGCCGACCGACCGCCACACGACGACGGCGACGAGCGCGGTGACGAACGGGACCGCCCCGAACGCTCCCTTCGCCGCCCGTCCTCCGGGCCCGCGTGCGCTCTCCGTGCTCCGCTCGGCCACGAGCTCGACGAGCTCGCCGTCGACGACGATCGAGCGGTCGACGCGGCGGATGTCGTCGGCGTCGAGCCGGCGCCGCTCCTGCTGATCGAGGTCCCAGTCGCGTCGCACCGTGTCGCCGGTGGTCTCGACGACGATCCGCGTCGACCGGTCGGCCTGTTCGGCCGCGGTCGCCGCGGTGGCTCCGGCGAACAGCTCGGCCGAGACCGCGTCGAGGTCGTCGTTCAGCAACAGATCGAGGTCGGCGTCTGCGAGGCGTTGCTCGATCTCGACGAGGGCGCCGGCGGCGAACGTCAGCGCGACCCCGACGACGAGCGTGGCGACGAGGGTGATGCGGAAGCGGAGCGTCCGACGGACCCGGCCGAACCACCGCAGCATCCTCGCCGCCGGTCCGGGCCGGCGCCGGCTCATGCCGCGTCCAGCTGGTAGCCGACCCCGCGGACGGTGTTGATCGATCGGGTGCCGAACGGTTCGTCGATCTTGGCTCGGAGTCGACGGATGTAGACCTCGACGGTGTTGTCGTCGACGTCGCCCTCCTCGCCCCAGACGTACTCGACGATGCTCCGCTTCGACACCGGGCGGCCGGCGCTGCGCATGAGGAGCGACAGGACCGCCACCTCCCGCTTGGTCAGCTCGATCTCGGTGCCGGCTCGGCGGCATCGCAGCGCCAGGGGGTCGAGCTCGAGATCGCCGACGGCGAAGGTCGGCTCGTCGGAACCGACGCGTCGACGCACCATCGCCTTGAGCCGGGCGACGAGCACCACGAAGGAGAACGGCTTGCGCAGGTAGTCGTCGGCCCCGGTGTCGAGTCCCTCCGCCTCGTCGTACTCGCCTTCCTTGGCGGTGAGCATCAGGATCGGCGTCCAGTTGCCCTCGCTCCGCAGGGTCCGGCAGACCTGGTAGCCGTTGCGGCCCGGCAACATGATGTCGAGGACGATGGCGTCGAAGCTCCGCTCGCGAGCGAGCCAGAGTCCGTCGTCGCCGTCGTGCGCGACCGTCACCTCGAAGCCCTCCTGGCGGAGGCCTCGCTCGAGTGCCGTCGCGACGGCCGGTTCGTCGTCGACGACGAGGATGCGCACCGCTCCATCATGTCGGCCACGGCCCGACGGCCCTCGTCCGGCTGACGGGTCCGTCAGCTCGTCAGGTCGATGTCAGGGCACCCCGGTTGGCTCGGTTCATGACCAACCCCATCCTCACCACCATCACCACCGACGCCATGGTCCTGGCCGAACCCGTGCTCGCCAGTGGCCGCGGCGACGGTGACGGGGAGGGCTTCTTCGCCTTCCTCGGCTTCGTGCTCCTCGTCGTCGGTGCGATCGCGCTCTACCGGGTGTTCCGGCGTCGGCGTCACCCCGAGCTCTACGGGCCCGAGGCGATGCGAGCCCGCGAACGCCGACACCGCACGGCCTCGGCCCAGGCGATCCTCGCCGAGCGGTTCGCCAAGGGCGAGATGAGCGAGAGCGAGTACCGCAGCGCCCGCACCGTCCTCGCCGACGACGGCGACGATCCGCCGGCCCGGTGACGGCGACGCCGGACCGGGGTGAACCACCTCACTCGTCACCCCGGTCTGGCAGGCTGCCTGCCATGGAGGCGGGCACCGGCGCAGAGACGCCCGACGACGACGAGCAGGACTTCGACGATCTTGCCGAGCGCCCCGCCGACACCGGCTTCGATCTGGCCTGGGCTCGGATCGTCGACGAGCGGGTGCTCCGCATCGTCGCCGGCATCGGCTTGGCGGTCGCGGTCCTCGTGTGGCCCGGCCGCAGCGATCGGATCCTGGTCGCGCTCTTCGGCGCGGTGATCGTGCTCGTGTCGGTGACGACTGCGTGGTCGGCGTTGAGCGCGTCGCCGCGACGCCGGCTCGACGCCGCGGCCGGCGTCGTCGGCGTCGGTGTCGGCGGTGTCCTCCTCGCCATGCCGGACCGCTCGGTCCAGTTCGTCGGACGGGTCACGGCGCTGGTCGTCGTCGTCGTCGCCCTCCGGGCGTTGGTGGTCGACCTCCGGGCTCGGTCGACGAGCGAGGTCGATCTCGGCTGGCCGACCGCCCGCACGCTCGCCGCGCTGCTCGTCGCCGCGCTGATCGCTCGCTATCCCAACGAGCTCTTCGCCTCGGCGACGGCGCTCGTCGCCGCGGGCTGGGCGGCGTTGGGTGTGCTGCTCCTCGTCCGAGAGGTGGACGGCGACCGATCGGGGGAGACGATGAGCCCCGGTGCGGTGCTCGTCGAGTGGCTCGACGAGCGGGCCAAGTCGACCGTCGACCGCCGCCAGCTCTACGCCAAGATCCTCTACGAGGGGCCCGAGGCCCGGACCCGCGTCGCCCGGTACGCCACCCTCATGGCGCTCGCGTCGATCATCGCCGCCATGGGCGTCATCACCGACTCGACCGCGGTCGTGATCGGGGCCATGCTCATCGCTCCGCTCATGACCCCCCTGATGGCCGTGGCCATCAGCATCGTCATGGGATGGCCGAACCGGCTCGGTCGCAGCGCCACGATCGCGATCGGGGGCGTGGCGTTGGCCATCCTCATCGGGATCCTGCTCGGGTCGGTCGCGCCCGCGTCCATCGACCCCGCCACCAACGGTCAGATCCTCGCTCGCTCGTCGCCGACGATCCTCGACCTCATGACCGCCGTCGCCGCGGGGGCGGCCGGTGCCTACGGGCTGTCGCGCCCGGACGTGTCCGACTCGTTGCCCGGTGTGGCGATCGCGATCTCGCTGGTGCCGCCGTTGTCGGTCGTCGGCATCTCCTGGTCGCAGGGAGCGTGGGCGGAGGGCAACGGCGCCCTCCTCCTCTTCGTGACCAACGCCCTGGCCATCGTGGTGGTCGGCGGCATCACCTTCGTGCTCACCGGGATGACCCCACTGCGTCGTGTCGCCGAGCACCAGTACCGGGTCCGCACGGCGAGTGCGTCGATCGCCGCGCTGCTCGCCATGGTGATCGGTGCGCTCTCGCTGAACGGGGCCCAGATCGCCGCGAACGCCGTCGAGATCGGGTCGGCGCTGTCGGTCGCCGAGGACTGGATCGACGCCGCTCCCGAGCACGATCTCGTCGAGGTCCGCCTCGACGGCGACCTGGTCACCGCGGTGATCGTCGGACCACCGACTGATCCCCCGACCGCCGCCGACCTCCGCGTCGGGCTCGTCGACCGGCTCGGCGCCGACGTCGTGGTCGACGTCCGGCTCCTCGTGCAACGCCGCGACATCGCCGGGGCCGACTGATCAGGCCGGTGCGATGTCGACCTCGGTCGCCTTCACCGAGGCCCAGATCTCGCTGCCGGGAACGAGCCCCAACGCCGTCGCCGCCGACGGCGTGATGTCCGCGCTCAGCGGGAGCGGGTCGCCCAACGTCACCCGGGTGACCTCACCGAGCGGCTCGACCGCCGCCACCGTCGTCGACCAGGTGTTGCGGGGACTGCCGCTCGGCTGCTCGTCGTGCAGGGCCACCGATCGGGGCTGGATCGTGACGAGCACGGCGCCCGACGTCGTGGCGTCCGAGGTCACGAGGACCAGGTCGTGGCGGTCGAGGCGCAGCTCCCCTCGGGCGGCGTGGGCGCCGAGCAGGTTGGCGCCGGCCAGCGCGGCGACGTAGGCCGTCGCCGGCCGGCGACGGATCTCCTCGGCGGTCCCCGACTGGGTGATCCGACCGTCCTCGAGGACGTGGACGCGATCGGCGAGCAGGAAGGCGTCGGTGGGGTCGTGGGTGATCAGCAGACGCGGTCCGTCGTGGTCGCGCAGGTGGTCGCTGAGCGTGCGTCGCAGGAGCGTCCGAGTGGCGACGTCGATCGAGGCGAGCGGCTCGTCGAGCAGGAGGAGCTCGGGCTCGGTGGCCAGTGCCCGGGCGAGCGCGACCCGCTGGGCCTGCCCGCCGGAGAGCTCGCTCGGTCGTCGATCCGTGAGGTCGTCGAGATCGAGGAGCTCGATCCAGCGGCGGGCGACGGCGCGGGCGGCGCCGCGGCGGAGCCCGGTCACCGACGGCCCGAACGCCACGTTGTCGAGGACGTCGAGGTGGTCGAAGAGGAG
>JBCCTY010000128.1:0-10603 GCA_039197885.1 Actinomycetota bacterium
CTCCGACGTCGTCGACGCGCTGCAAGGCGTCCGTGAGATCGCCGCACTCGGCGCCGAGGCGGAGGTGCTCCGTCGCTTCGACGAACGTCAGGAGCAGCTCGCGATGGCGAACGCCCGACACGGTCGTCGTGCCGGACGCGAGCAGGCCGCCACCGAGGGACTGCTGGCACTGGGTGTCCTCGTCACCGTGCTCGCTGCCGGCGGACTCGTCGCTGCGGGCCAGCTCGAACCGGCGCTGTACCCGGCGGCGGTCGTCGTCGCCGCCGCATCCTTCGGGCCGGTCGTCGCCGTCTCCCGGCTCGCCCAGGAGCTCGGGAACGTCGCTGCGGCCTTCGAGCGCATCGGCCGGCTGCTCGACGAGACCGCCGATGTCCACGATCCCGCGGAACCCGTCGCACCACCAGCGGGTACCGGATCCATCTGCTTCGACCGGGTCACGTTCTCCTACCCCGGCGCGGCGACGCCCGCGCTCCGTGACGTGTCCTTCGAGGTTCCGGCGGGATCACGGGTGGCGTTGGTCGGCCACTCGGGGGCTGGGAAGTCGACCTGTGCGGCATTGCTGCAGCGGCACTTCCATCCCGATGCGGGCCGCATCACCATCGACGGCGTCGACCTTCGTGCGTTGCCGACGGCGGCCGTTGCCGAGTTGCTCGGGGTCGTCCCTCAGGACACGCACCTCTTCCGACGGTCGGTCGGCGACAACGTCCGCCTCGCCGATCCCGATGCCGACAGCGACGAGGTCGACGGGGCCCTCGCTGCTGCCCGCGCCGCCGTCTTCGTCCAGGCGCTGCCGGACGGTCGTGACACCAAGCTCGGCGAGCTCGGCACGGGACTCTCCGGTGGGCAGCGACAGCGGATCGCCATCGCCCGGGCCTTGCTCGCCGATCGACCGCTGGCGTTGCAGGACGAAGCGGTCTCGAACCTCGACAGCGAGACCGAACGAGCGATCAACGACGCACTCATGACCAGCTCGGAGGGACGCACGACGTTGCTCATCGCCCACCGACCGTCGACGATCCGCACCGCAGACCGCATCATCGTGCTCGACCACGGTGCGGTCGCGGCCGACGGCCCGTACGACGAGCTGATCGCCGATCCTGGCGGCCCGTTGGCCCAACTGCTCGCACACCGATCGGACCCCGTTCCACCCGATCGTGACCGTCGACCCTGACGTCGGCCTCGACCGGCTTCGTGAGGCGGCCGCCGAGGTGGTCCCGAGCCGGTGGTCCCGTGCGGTGCCCGGTTCGGTCAGAGTCCGTGGCGGCGGGCGATGGCCGCGGCTTCGATGCGGTTGGCGGCGCCGAGCTTCCTGAGGATGTTCGACACGTGGACGCTGGCCGTCTTGCGGCTGACGAAGAGCGTCGCCCCGATCTCGCCGTTGCTCTTGCCCTCCATGACGAGGTGGATGACCTCGAGCTCGCGCTCGGTGAGCCCGAACGGAGCGGCCGTCGTCGACGCCTGCGCCGGCGCCTCGGTGCGGGCGAGGTGGAGCCGCGCTCGTCCCGCCAGGTCCTCGATGTCATCGAGGAGCGGTCGGGCGCCGAGTCGGTCGGCGGTGAGCCGTGCGGCGTCGAGCAGCTCGGTGGCTGCCGCACGATCTGCGGCCGATCGACCACCGGTCAGCCGCAGCAGCGCATCCGCGCGACGGAACCGGGCGGTCGCGGCGAAGAAGGGGCAGTCGAGCGACTCCCAGTCATCCACGAGCCGTGCCCACTCGCTCGGCGCCGGCTCGCCCCGAGCCTCGTCGAGCTCGGCAGCAGCCTGCCGGAGCCAGACGTCGAGGACCGGCGGGACGGCAACGAACCGTTCGTCGGCGGCCGCTCGGATCCGGGTCATCCAGTGCGTGACCCGGGCGACGCTGCTCTCGTGGTCGGGGTCGCCGGGAGGAGGGACGAGGTGGTGGGCGGCCGTGCTCGCGACGCGGGCGCCCAACGACATCTGGCTCACCGGTAACTCCTCCAGCCAGCGACCGACCGTGTCCAGATCGACCGGCGAAGTGTCGCCCGAGGCCGCGGTCTGGATGAGCCCGTACGCCAGCTGGGCGAGATCACCGTCGTAGTAGCCGGACGCGTACAGCTGGAGCCCTCGCTCGTAGATCGGGGCGACCCGGTCGTGGTGGCCGCGGTGCAGCTCGATCTGTGCCCATCCCAACAGCGCCGGCGCCCAGCGCTCGAGGTTCTCCGCCCCATGGCGCAGCGTGATGTCGTCGGCGATCACCGCGGCGTCGTCCCATCGTCCCAACGGTTCCAGCGCCTGGGCCGTGTTGCCCTGCAGCATGAGTCCGAAGGTGGGGAGCAGTCCGTGTCGTTCGGTGATGGCGATCGTGTCGTCGTGGACGTCGACGACCTCCTGGTAGCGGCCCAGGAAGAACAGGGCGTTGGTGAGGTTGATGGCGATCCTCGTCAGGACGCGGCCGTCGTCCACCGACCGAGCCGTGGCGAGGTGGTCGTACAGCGCAGCCATCACGTCGCCGTCACCGAGGAGCGCGTCGTGGTACCGGATGCTGGCCCGGGCGTCGGCCTCGATCGCCGGTTCCCCGAGCTCGCCCGCGGCGTCGGCCACCTCCGCGAACAGCGCGTCGGCCTCGTCGGTCCGACCGCCGATCAAGAGTCGCCCGGCGCGCCGGAGCTGGACCTTGGCGCGCTCCACCGTCGGGGGTTCGGCGGGCAGGACCTCGAGCGCTCGTTCGAGGACCTCGTCGATGCCGGGTGCGGTGGCGTCCCAGAGGTACTGGGCCAGCTCCCGCAGGACTGCGCCCTCCACGAGCGGATCGCCGCCCGCCGCCTCGTCGGCGGCGAGGCGGCCGAGCTCCACCGCGCGATCGAAGTCGCGGGCGAGATCGGCAGCGCGGGCCGCCCGCCGCAGGAGCTCGAGTCGGGTGATCGACGCGACCGACGCTGGGTCGGCGACCCGGTCCCAGACGTCGAGGCAGCGGGCGTGGTGCTCGCTGGCCTCGGCCATGGCGCCGATGGCCTCCGCCTCGGTGGCCGCGCCGACCGAGGCGGCGAGCGCCTCCGGGAGCTCCATGGCCGTGGCGTGGAGCCGGGCGATCTCACCGAGGCGATCCGGTCGGTGGCGGCGCAGCGACCGCGCCGCACGACCGAACAGCTCGGTCCGCTCTCCGGGCAGCAACTCGTCGAGCAGCACCTCACGGATCAGGTCGTGGCGGAAGCCGAAGCCCGCAGCGAGGCCGGACTCGACGAGGAGCCGATCCTGGTGGAGATCGTCCAGCGCGGCGTGGAAGTCCGTGTCGAGCCCGGCGGCGTCGCGCAGGACCAACGGGTCGATGGGCGCAGTGAGCACGGCCGCCGCCTGGGCGCACCGGAGCGCAGCCGGGTCGAGGCGTTGGAGCCGGGCGAGGATCACGTGGCGGGCACCGGCTGGTGGGCGGCGCTCGTCGCTCTCGGCGGTGAGGAGCTCCTCGGCGTAGAACGGGATCCCACCGCTGCGGGTCGTGAGCTCCCGTACCGCGTCGACCGAGGGCAGATCGCCGCGGATCGACGTGGCGAGCTCGGCGACCTCGGACTCGTCGAGTGGTGAGAGCCCGATCCGCTCGGAGCGCACCGACCGTTCGAGATCGGCGAGGAACGGGAGCAGCGGATGGCGTCGGTGCAGCTCGTCGTCCCGGTAGGTGAGCACGACGAGCACGCCGTCGAGGCCGCGGGCACGCACGATCGACAGGAGGAGGCGACGCGTGGTCTCGTCGGCCCAGTGCAGATCCTCGACGGCGACGACCAACGAGCGATGCGCCGAGACGTCACGAAGGGCCGACGCGACCTGCTCGTCGAGTCGGGCCGGCGCCTCTGACAACGTCGTCGGCGAACCGTCGGCGTGGGGCCGGACCAGGGGTTCCAGCTCGGCGGCGAGGGTGACGCCGAGCTCGGCAGCCTCGCGGCCGAGATCGTCGAGCAGGTCGACGATCGCGCTCAACGGACGGACCTCGCCGCCGTGCTCGACGCACTGACCCCGTGCCGCGAACGCTCCACGTGCCCGAGCGTCGGCGAGCAGTTCGTCGAGGAACCGGGTCTTGCCGATGCCGGCCTCCCCGGCGACGATCACGAGCGGGATGCGATCCGCCCCGTCGTGATCGAACAGCGCGTCCACCGCACGATGCCCACGTTCGAGCTCGGAGACCCGACCGACGAATCGACTGCTGGCCGTGCGCCTGGTCACGCCCCGATCATCGCACCCGGCCTGGTGTGGAGCCGTCGACGGACGGGGGTGTGCCCGGACTGAGGTAGCCGACGCCGCGATCTGAGGTACCCCACGCCTGCCGACGCGGCAGCTGCCCGATGCGAGGGTCGACCACGGCTCGGAGGATGGTCGCCATGACCACCCACCCCGGATCGGAGGAGTCGGAGTCGGAGCGGATCCGACGCGCCGTCGTCCGCCTCGAACGTGCCTTCCGCACGCGGACCGCGTTCGGCCGCTCGACCGACACGTCGACGACCACCGTCGAGGGTGGCCTGCGCTGCGTGAGCGAGGAAGCCGGGGTCAGCTTCCACACCGACCTGCCGGCGGGCCTGGGTGGGGGTGCCTCGGCGCCGCCGCCGGGTGCCCTGCTCCGAGCGGCGTTGGGGAGCTGCCTCGCCATGGGGTACCGGCTCCGTGCGGCCCGCTCCGGCGTGGAGCTGCGCCGGATCCGGGTCACGATCGAGACGGACTCCCAGCTGGCCGGGATGCTGCCGTCGTCCGACAGCACCGCCCGCCCGGGCTTCGACGAGATCCGCTACCACGTGGAGCTCGAGACCGACGCTCCGACGGATCTCGTCGACGAGCTCGTCCGGCAGGGCGACGATCTGAGCCCGGTCCTCGACGTGGTCGCCCACCCGAATCGGCTCCACCGCACCGTCTCCGTGGTGACCGGGGCGTCCTGATGGACGCACGCCTCCACCGTCGGCTCCAACGCCGGGGCTGGGACCGCGCCTCGTCGGCATACGACCGGTTCTGGGGTGAGCAACTGCGCCCGGTGCAGCGCCTGGTGTTGGGCGAGGCAGCACCGGCCGCGGGCGACCGGGTGATCGACGTGGCCTGCGGCACGGGAGCGCTCACGCTGGAGATGGCGTCGATGGTGGGCCGCGACGGACGAGTCGTCGCCACCGACCTGTCACCGCAGATGCTCGCCTCGGCGGAGCGCGCGGCGCAGGACGCCGGGGCTGCGAACGTCGAGTTCGTCTGCTGCGGCGCCGAGGACCTCGACGTCGGTGGGTTCCACGACGTGGGCCTGTGCTCCCTCGGTCTCATGTACGTCCCCGACCCCGCCGCGGCGTTGGCGGAGCTCCACCGCGTGGTCCGGCCGGGTGGACGAGTCGCGCTCAGCGCGTGGGGACGCCGCGATCGATGCGGGTTCGCCGCCGTGTTCGGCATCGTCGACGCCCACGTGACGAGCGAGGTGTGTCCGCACTTCTTCTCGCTCGGTTCCGGCGACGCGCTCCGTGTCGCCCTCGAACGGGCCGGGTTCGAGGACGTGCGCCGGACGCGGTTCCGCACCGATCTCGAACACGCGGACGGCGACGAGGCGATCGGCGCAGCGTTCTCCGGCGGACCGGTCGCACTCGCGGACGCTCGCTTCGACGATGCCACCCGGCGCCGCGCGCACGGGGAGTACCTGACCTCCATCGCCGAGTTCGCCGACGGCGCCGGCGGCTACCGGATCCCCGCCGAGTTCGTCGTGGCCTCCGCCCGACGACCGGCCTGAACGACCGACACCCGAACACAGCAACCAGCTACCCGACAGGAGCACATCATGACCACGACCGACCGACCCATCGACAACGGCGTCGACACCGGCGCCCTCCTCGGCGCCCGGACGGCGCTCTCGGCGGAACCCGCCGGGGCCGCCTTCACCTGGCGGGCGTCGTGCTCCTGGGTACACGGCACGCACAGCACCTCCAGCGTCGATGGCTTCAGCGGTCTCGGTGCGGACATGACCCACCGGGAGACGTTCCGCTTCGAGACCGACCACCCGGAGTGCTTCGCCTCCCAGGACCTGGGTGCCACACCACCGGAGCACGTCCTGGTCGCGCTGGGCAGCTGTCTGACCGCCGGCGTCGCGTCGGTCGCCCAGCACCGCGGCGTCCAGCTCCGTTCGGTGACGGCGATCGTCGAGGGGGACATGAACTTGCTCGGCCTGCTCGGCGCCGATCCCGACATCCGGAACGGGTTCTCCGACATCCGCGTCCGGTTCGACATCGACGCGGACGCGACCCCGGCGGACATCGAAGCCATCGTCGCCCAATCGCAGAAGCGGTCGGCGGTCTTCGACATCATCACGAACCCGACGACCGTCGTCGTCGACGTCGCCTGAGCGCGGCGCCGTCACCCTCCGAGCTGGACGGACCGTGCGACGCACGACCACCGTGATCATCGGCGCCGGCCACTGCGGGCTGGCCATGAGTCGACGGCTCAGCGAGCGATCCATCGACCACGTCGTGCTCGAGCGCGACCGCGTCGGCAGCTCGTGGCGAACGCAACGATGGGACTCGATGCGGTTGCTGACGCCGAACTGGCAGTCGAGGCTGCCGGGGCAGGTCGACCGGCCCGCGGATCCGCATGGCTACGCCCGGGCGGACGAGGTCGCCCAGCACCTCTCGGACTACGCCGCCGCGATCTCCGCGCCGGTCGAGCGGTCCACGGTGACGAGGGTGGTCGCGGCCGGCGGGGGGTACGACGTCGTCACCGACGTCGGCACCTGGCGCGCCGCGACGTTGGTCGTGGCCAGTGGTCCGGCCAACGTCGCGAGCATCCCCCAGCTGGCCTCCGCGGCACCGAGCGGGATCGGCAGCCGCACGCCGCTGACCTACCGGTGTCCCGATGACCTCCCCCTCAGCGGGGTGCTCGTGGTCGGGGCGTCGGCGAGCGGAGTCCAGCTGGCCCGTGAGCTCCAGCGATCCGGTCGGCAGGTCACGTTGTCGGTCGGCGAGCACGTCCGACTCCCGCGGACCTACCGGGGCAGGGATCTCTTCTGGTGGTTCGACCAGGCCGGCGTCCTCGACGAGCGTTGCGACGAGATCGACGACATCGCTCGGGCGCGCCGGTTGCCGTCTCCACAGCTCGCGGGAGACCGCGATCGCCAGTTCGTGGACCTCGGCTCGCTCGTCGAGGAGGGGATCACGGTCGTCGGCCGGCTCCACGGCTTCGACGGGAACGTCGCCCGATTCTCCGGTGGCCTCGCGAACGTGTGTCGCCTCGCCGACCTCAAGATGAATCGGCTCCTCGACCGGTTCGACGAGTGGGCGAGCGTCATCGGCGCCGACGTCGAGGCACCGGAGCGGTTCACCGCCCTCGAGATCCCGACTCCGCCGCTCGAGGTGGACCTCGTCCGGAGCGGGATCGGCACGATCATGTGGGCCACCGGCTTCCGCCCCGAGTACCCCTGGCTCGACCTCCCGGTCCTCGACCGTCGCGATCGCATCGTCCACGACGGCGGATCGATCGTCGGGGCCCCCGGCGCCTACGTCATGGGGCAACCCCTGCTGCGCCGGCGTCGGTCCACCTACATCAGCGGCGCAGCCGCCGACAGCTCCGACCTCGCTCGGGTGCTCCACGGCCACCTCGACGAGCTGGCAGGGCACGTGTCCGCGACCGCCTCGTCCAGGAGCGCAGGACGTCACACGACGGCGTCGGTCGCGGAGTAGCGCGTGCCGGACGTCAGGTTCGCTCCGTCGGGTCGAGCGGACATCGCCTACCACGTCGTCGGTGACGGTGAGGTCCCGCTGGTCTGGGCACAGGGTGCCTTCACGCATCTGGAGGCCAACTGGGCCTTCCCACCGTTTCGGCGGTTCTGTGAGGCGCTCGCCGACTTCACCCGTCTGATCCTCTTCGACAAGCGGGGGATGGGCATGTCGTCCCGTGGCGAGGGCTCGGCCACGCTGGAGGTGCGCATGGACGACATCGGCGCGGTGCTCGATGCCGAGGGCATCCATCGTGCTGCGCTCATGGGTGAGTCCGAGGGTGGGCCGCTCTCCTTGCTCTTCGCCGCCGCGCACCCCGAGCGGGTGACACATCTCGTGCTCCAGGGGGCGGAGGTGCGCGAACGCCGTGACCGCGACTGGCCGTACGGCGAGGCGACCGATGCGGACTTGGAGGCCTACTGCGCCGCTCTCCCGCTCCGATGGGGGCGAGTCTTGTCCGGGACCTCGGTGCTCTTCGGCGACGGACTCGGCGAACCCGACTGGGTGCGCGAAGCGATCCTCGGCATGCAACGCCACGCGTGCAGCCCCCGCGAGTGGGAGGCGTTCGCCCGCATGGCTTTCGAGATCGACGTCCGGGAGATGGTGTCCTCGGTGCGGGTGCCAACCCTCGTCCTCCACGCCGACGGTGACCGGGTGTGCGACGTCGAAAACGCACGGTTCCTCGCAGCCCGGATCCCCGGTGCCGAGCTCGTGGAGCGGAGCGGGAGCGACCACGTCCCGTGGTTCGATCCGGATCGGGTCGTTCCCGACATCCGCCGATTCCTCGTCGGGGAGCAGCGATCGGCGGCGCCGGACCGCGTGCTCGCCACCGTGCTCTTCACCGACGTGGTGGGGTCGACGCCGTTGGCCGCCGAGCTGGGGGACGAGCACTGGCGGTCGCTCCTCGAGGTCCACTACCGGCTCGCACGCACCGAGATCCAGCACCACCGAGGCACGTCGGTGGTCTCCACCGGCGACGGCTTCGTCGCCCGCTTCGACGGCCCGGCCCGGGCGATCCGGTGCGCCAACGCCATCATCGCCGGCGCGGCGCGCGACGGTCTCCAGATCCGAGCCGGCGTCCACACCGGCGAGGTCGAGCTCATCGGCGACGAGATCGCCGGACTCGGGGTGCACATCGGCGCCCGGATCGGAGCGATCGCCGCGGCCGGCGAGATCCTCGTCTCGGGATCGGTGCGCGACATCGTCGCCGGCTCCGGACTGCGATTCTCGGACCGCGGCGACCACGAGCTGCGCGGCGTGCCCGGCACCTGGCGGGTCTTCGCGGTGGACCGGACGAGCACCGGGTGACCGGAGCGAGCCCACGGGCCGTTCGCTCCCGAGCGGTCGGCCGCTCACCGCATCAGGCGTCGTCGTCCGGGCTCTCGGAGTCGAGGGTCTCGACTCGCACCCGCAACGCCTCGTTGAACTGCGGGTAGGTGGCGGTCATCTCGCGGAGGAAGAACCACCCGAGTAGTGGCGACAGCGGTCCCCGAACCTCGTCGGTCTGCACGAAGCGAGTGCGGCCGTCGGGGAGCGCCTCGACGCGGTACCGGTGCCGATCGACGAGCCCCGGCAGCATCGGATCGCTCCACCCGAACTCCCGCCCCTCCTCGTAGTGCAGGGTGTGGACGGGGGTGATCTCGTTCCCCCTGAACCGGTACACGCAGTCGACCTGCTGTCCGTGCTCGATGGTTCCGCTCACGGCGAGCAGGGTCGGGCTCCACTCACGGAGGCGCTCCCAGTCGGTGAGCACACCCCACACCTCGTCCGGTGCCGCGTCGATGGTGATCTCACTGTGGATCCGCCGGTGGAACCAGCTGACGCGCTCGATGCGCGCTTCGGTGGTCGGGGCTGGCTGGGTCGTTGACACGTCGTGCTCCAGGGTCGAGCCATCCCACGACGGGATGGCGGTGTTGTTGGACCGGGCTCGGGGGCTCAGCTCGGGAGATGCGCTCCGTCGCGGAGGGCTCGAGGCGTCATGCCCGTCCAGGTTCGGAACGCCGGATAGAGCGAGTTCGGATCGTCGTAGCCGATCAGGAACGCGACCTCGGCGGTCGTGATCTGCGTCCGAGTCAGGTAGTGCGTGGCCAGCTGCGCTCGAGTGTGATCGAGGACCTCGCGATAGGTGGTGCCTTCCTCGCCGAGGCGACGTTGGATCGTGCGTGCGCTGGCGCCCAGGGCGCTCGCCACGTGGCCGACCTGGCTGCGTCCGCTGGGCAGCAGCTCGACGAGCGCAGCGCCGACTCGTTCCGCCGTGCTGGTGCGTTCGTCGAGATCCGCCGAGCGGCGGCGGAGCACCGGCTCGAAGAACGACCACATGACCGGATCGGTCGTGAGGAACTCGCGATCGGCGTCGGCCGTCGAGAACACCAGCTCGTACCTCGGTCCGTGGGTCACGGGCACCCCGAAGTAGGACCCGAGCTCAGAGCGTCCGTTCACCTCGACCGGCATCGTGACGCGTACCGGAACCACCCGACGCTGCGTCGTGTGGCGTGCCAACGCCACCCACGACACGAGTTCTCCGGCGCCCCAGAGCCGGGGTGGCATCGGGAGACCGACGACCTCGCACGAGATCGTGAGACCACGGTCCTCTTCCACCAGCAGACGGCACGGGCCCACGAGACGCTTGTGCAGCTGCAGGCGCGTCGCCGCCTGCCGGAGGTTCGCGGAGCAGAACGCCGCCAGGACGGCGGGATCGAACATGTCCAACGTGAGGTATCGGCCGAGCTCCAGCGCCAGATCGGCTTCGTCGACCTCGGCATCGAGCGCGTCCCACAACGCGGCCCACTCCCCGACGTCGACCATGATCGGGTCGTTGGCGAAGTGGTGCCCGGCCAAGCCCGCCCGACGTGCGAGCGACTCCGCCGACACGTCGAACTCCCGCAGGATCACCCTCCAGAAGGGCTCGATTCGAAACGTCCGGGACACCC
>JBCCTY010000129.1:0-10590 GCA_039197885.1 Actinomycetota bacterium
CATCGGAGAGGTCATCGTGGCCCCGCTGACGTCGAGCCCGGTCGATCAGTAGAGCGCGGAGGTGAGGCGCCGGCGCCACTCGCCGGTGCGCGGATCGTCGGGACCCAGCACCTCGAGCAGGTCGACGAACTCCTGGCGGGCTTCGTCGTCCACCTTCACCCGTCCGATGAGGTCGGCGAGCTTGCCGTCGAGGTCGTCGACCTCACCGCCGCTGCGAGCCCGAGCGGCCAGGTGGCGGGTCTGCGGGCTCTCGGGGATGCGGGCCAGCAGCTCGAGCGCCTCGTCACCACGACCGTCGTCGACGAGCAGCGCGGCGAGCGCGAGGATCGCTTCCTCGTGATCGGCCTGCTCGGCGAGCACGGCGCGCAGGGAGGCCTCATCGCCCGCCTCGACGAGCGCGGTGAGGCGCTCGTCGTCCTCGGTCGGCAGGAGCCGCTGCACGAACTCCTCGACCAGATGCTCGGGCTGGGCGCCCATGAAGCCGTCGACGGGCTGACCGTCGACGAGGGCGTACACCGCGGGGATCGACTGCACCTGGAACGCCTGGGAGATCTGCGGGTTGGCGTCGACGTCGACCTTCACCCCGACGACCTTGCCGTCGGTGGCGGCGATGACCTTCTCGAGGATCGGCCCGAGCGTCCGGCACGGTCCGCACCACTCGGCCCAGAGGTCGATGACGACGGGCACCTGCGCGGAGCGCTCGACGACCTCGGTCTGGAACGTCGCATCGGTCACGTCGAGCACGTCGAACTCCTCTCGCTGCTGCGGATCCGAGCGTACCGGCGCCCGCGACGCCCGCGGCCGGGACGCCAGGGCACCGGTCCCGGGTACGGTGCGGGGCCGACGACGAGAGGATGCAGCTGCGTGGAGGCGACACCGGGGATCGCGCGACCCGCGGTCGACGACTGGCTCGTCGAGCGGTGCGGGCTGACCGGCCCCTTCGAGCTCGAGCTGATCGCAGGCGGTCGGTCGAACCTCACCTACCGGGTCCGGTGCGGCGACGGGCGCAGCGTCGTGCTGCGTCGACCGCCGACCGGCAACGTGTTGCCCTCGGCCCACGACATGGGCCGCGAGCACCGCGTGATCGCCGCGCTGCACGGATCGACGGTGCCGGTCGCCGAGCCGCTCGGCTTCTGCGCCGACCACGGGGTGACCGGCGCCGACTTCTACGTGATGGCCGAGGTCAGCGGGCAGGTGCTGCGCGACGAGGACGCCGCCCTGACCGGACTCGACGTCGACGGACGCCGCCGGGCCACCGAGTCGCTCGTCGACGTGCTCGTCGCGCTCCACGCCATCGAGCCCGACGACGTCGGCCTCGGCGACCTCGGACGCCGCGAGGCCTACGTCGAGCGCCAGCTCCGCCGCTGGCACGGCCAGTGGGACCAGAGCAAGACCCGCGAGCTCCCCGTCGTCGACGAGGTCCACGCCCGGCTCGCTGCCGGGGTGCCCGAGCAGCGGGGCGCGTCGATCGCTCACGGCGACTACCGGCTCGACAACGTCATGGTCGACGACCGCGGCACCGTCGTCGCCGTGTTCGACTGGGAGATCTGCACGCTCGGCGATCCGCTCGCCGACCTCGGCGTGCTGCTCACCTACTGGGGCCAGGCGGGCGACGACTTCCTCGCGCTGCCCTCGACACCGACCGTCGCACCGGGCTTCCCCACCCGCGCCGAGGTGGCCGACCGCTACCTGACCGCGGCCGGCCTCCCCGACGACGATCTCGCCTTCTACGTCGCGTTCGGCAACTGGAAGCTCGCCTGCATCCTCGAGGGCGTGTATGCCCGTTACGTCGCCGGTGTCATGGGCGACACCCCCGACGAGCTCGACGACTACGCCGCCCGGGTGGAGCAGCTCGCCGAACGAGCCCGTGCCATCCTCGACGGAGGAGAGATCTGATGGACGAGCTCGTGCAGCGCCTGTCCCGACCCGAGCTCGACGCACCCGTGCTCATCGTCTCCCTCGCCGGGTTCGTCGACGCCGGCGGTGCCACCGACCTCGCGCTCGACCACCTGCTCCAGCAGCTGGTCACCACCCCGGTCGCCCGCTTCGACACCGACGAGCTCATCGACCGCCGGGCGAGGCGGCCGATCATGCACCTCGTCGACGGCGTGAACACCGGCATCGACGACGACGAGCTGACCGTCGCCGCCGCCCAGGACGCCACCGGTCGCGACCTGCTCGTGCTCCGCGGACCCGAGCCCGACTACCGATGGAGGCGGTTCGCCACGAGCGTGGTCGACCTCGCGGCCGAGCTCGGCGTGCGGCTCGTCTGTGGTCTCGGTGCCTATCCGGCGCCCGCGCCACACACCCGACCGGCTCGCGTCGTGTCGACCGCGACGTCCCGGGAGCTCGCCGACCAGGTCGGCCATCTCGACGGCGCCATCGACGTGCCCGCCAGCGCGCTCGCCTCGATCGAGCTCGAGTGCGCCGCCCGCGGACTCCCGGCCGTCGGGCTCTGGGCCCAGGTACCGCACTATGTCGCGGCGATGCCCTACCCGGCTGCGGCCATCGGGCTCATCGACACCCTCGCCGAGGTCGCCGGGCTCGACCTCACGTCTGCGTCGCTGGCGCCCATGGTGCCGCCGTCGCTGGAACGGATCGACCAGCTGGTCGAGGACAACGCCGAGGCCGCTCAGGTCATCACCCAGCTGGAGCGCTACGTCGACGCCCTCGACGCCGCGGACGCCGACGGTGAGCTGCCGTCGGGTGACGAACTGGCCGACGAGATCCAGCGCTTCCTCGGCGGGCTCGACGACCAGTAGGGCTCCCGGCCCCGACGCCGGGCCCGAGGCCGTCGGCGGCGTTCGCCGGCTGGTCGACGTGGGGAAACCGACGGGAAACAGTGACCTCCTACGGTCTTCGCCGTGAACGTTCCGGTGGTGGATCTGTCTCCCGTGCGCACGGGAGAGGGTGACCTCCAGCAGTTGGTGGGAGACATCGACGCGGCGTGCCGTGACACCGGCTTCTTCGCCGTGGTCGGACACGGCATCCCGCTCGCCGCGAGGGCTGCGGCGTTCAACGCCGCCCGCGAGTTCTTCGATCTGCCGCTCGAGGCCAAGGAAGAGATCGCGATCGGCCGGTCCTCGGCCCATCGCGGCTACGTCGCTCTGGAGGCCGAGACGCTCCAGCCCGACCTCGGCGCCGATGCCAAGGAAGCCATCGACATCGGCCTCGAGCTGCCGCCCGACCACGATGCGCTCCAGGACGGGCAGGGCGTGCACGGTCCCAACCAGTGGCCGGAGCTCGAGGGCTTCCGCGAGGCGGTGCTCGCCTACTACGCGCTCGCGCTCGATGCGGCGATGGTGACCCTGCGGGCCATCGCGCTCGCGCTCGAGCTCCGCCCCGGCTTCTTCGACCGCCGCATGCGCCTGCCGATGTGCAACCTGCGGATGCTCCACTACCCGCCCGTGCCGACACCGAACGACGACCGCCTCGGCTGCGGCGCCCACAGCGACTACGGCACGATCACCCTGCTCGCGACCGACGACGAGCCCGGCCTCGAGCTCCGCCGCCGCGACGGCACGTGGACGTCGGTCGCCGCGCCGCCCGACGCTCTCGTCGTCAACCTCGGCGATCTGCTCGCCCGCTGGACCAACGGCCGCTACGTCTCGACCGTGCATCGGGTGATCAGCCCGACCGAGCGCCACCGCTACTCGATCCCGTTCTTCGTGAACCCGGACGCCGAGACCGTCGTGTCGCCGGTGCGGTCCTGCGTCGATGCCGACCATCCCGACCTCGACGAGCCGATCACCGCTCGCGACTACCTGCTCTCACGCTTCGACGACACCCACGCCTACCGCTCGGCCGAGCCCGCCGACTGACCCGACTACGGCCTCAGCGATGGCTGAACTCCTCGGCGGCGGTCGAGCTCCGCAGCTCGCGGGGACCCATCAGCTTGGCCATCAGGTGGTCGCCCGAGGTGGTGACCGGGTAGCGGGGCGGGTCCGTCTCGGACGTGCAGCTCTCGAGCACCTCGATCACGGCGTCGTGGTTGGGCTGTTGGAACCAGGCGATCGACCGACGGCGCACCGGGCCGTCGACCGAGGACGGAGGCGGCACGACGCGGTGCATCGTGGCCCGCCACCGGTCGTTGGTCCACTCGGCGAGGAGATCGCCGAGGTTGACGAGGAAGGCTCCGGGCGCCGGGACGACGTCGTGCCACGAGCCGTCCTCACCCCGGAGCTGGAGGCCGGGTACCCGGTCGGCGAGCAGGATCGTGAGCGAGCCGTAGTCGCTGTGGGCGCCCATCCTGAGCTGACCCTCGAGCGGATCGGGCGCACCCGCCCTGCGTTCGTAGTTGTTGGCCCGCATCACGCTGATCGACCGGTCGACGAACGGACGGAACCATCCGTCGGGCTGGCCGAGCGCCACGGCGAAGACGTCGACGAGCTCGAGGCCGAGCTGCTCGACGGCGTCCCAGTAGGCGAGCCAGGTCTCCCGGAAGCCCTCGGGACGATCGGGCCAGACGTTGGGCGCCATGTAGGCGGCTGCGGCGGCCTCGTCGACACCCTCGGGCACGACCTCGCGTCCGATGTTGAAGGCCTCGAACAGGTCGGGCGGCGACTCCTCGCCGATGGAGTAGCTCAACGCCTCGGTCCCCTGGGCCGCATAGCCGCGGTTGGCGGCGCGGTCCTCGGCGACGTGTCGGAGCTTCTCCTCCAGCGGCAGGTCGAAGTAGGCGGTCGTCACCTCGAGCATGCGCTCGATCAGACCCTCGTCGATGCCGTGACCGGTCACCGAGAGGAAGCCACTGGTCGAGCAGGCCTCGTCGACGAGCCGGGCCACGCGGCGACGGTCGTCGGCGTCACCGGCGAACCAGGGGGTCAGGTCGACGGGGACGACGTCGATGGCGGTCATGGCGCTCCTCGCATCGGCACCGACGCTACGCACCGGCCGGGTCGGCGTCGTCGCCCGCCGGTGAAGAGGTCGTGTCGTGGAGCTGTCGGCGCCCTGTCAGCGGCGGGCCTCGGTGAGGACCGGCCACGTGAGCGGACCGAGCCGTGGGATCCGACGCTGGTGGACGACCTGGAGGCCGGCCCCGGTGAGCAGGTGGCGGAGGTCGCTGGGTGCCAGCGCCCGGATGGTCGGTCCCCGGCGTTCGCTGACCCGTCGCAGCAGCTGGGCACCGACGGAGCTCACGGTGGCGATGGAGGCCATCACGAAGCGACCGCCGGGCCGGAGCAGGGCGGCGACCTCACGAGCCGCAGCACCCTGGTCGGGGTACCAGTGGAACGACTCGACGCAGGTGATGACGTCGACGCTCCCCGGCCGCACGGGCAGGCGGGCGGCGTCGGCCCGTACGAGCCCGGCAGCCGACGAGCCGAGACGATCGGCGGCCTCGGTGAGCATCCCGCTCGACAGGTCGGCTCCGACGACCCGGGCCCCGGGGAAGGCCGCAGCGAGCCGCGCGGTCAGCTGGCCGGTCCCGCACCCGAGGTCGATCACGGCGCCCGGCTCGAGATGATCGAGGCGCCCCAGCACGGCGTCGTGCAGCGGCCGGTAGGTCGAGCGTTGCAGCGCGGCGGCGTCGTAGGTGCGTGACCAGCGGTCGAAGAGGCCGCTCGCCTCGCCGCTCATCGAATCCAGCTGTTCGGGATCGCCCGCTCGCACCAGCTGCCGAACCGCTTCCAGAACACGCCCATGGCCCGGTTCCAGAGGCCCTCGGCTCGACGGCGGACGTGGGCGTCGACCCGCAGCGTGAGGATCGTCGTGGGCGAGCCATCGGCGCCGTCGGGTCCGTCGTCGAGCCAGAACTGGAGCCGGGTCGGCCGGAACAGCGCATGGCTGAGGGCGTAGCTGCCGTAGCAGTACTGGAGGTCGCGGTAGGTCTCGGGCTCGATGCGCCCCAGCACCCCGGCGAAGCACATGAAGGGACCGACGTGCGCGTTGTAGACGCCCTCGGCGAAGCCCGTCTCGCCCGCCGCGTTGGTCAGGAACTCGACCCGGTAGGGCGGGATCTGCCCGTCGGTGAAGGTGGCGGGATCGCAGAGCCACGCCCAGACCTGCGGACGCGACCGACCGATGCGCCACTCGTGGTCGTAGGTGGAGTGGACGAAGCCGGGCGGCGGCTCCGCCGGTGACGTGGGGACGGACAGCACCGGGCCTTCGGGGCGGGTCATGGCGACCAGTGTCGCCCCGCGAGGCCCCGACGCGTCAGTCGAGCGTCAGCGAGATGTCGTCGCGCAGGATGCGCTTGAGCGCCTTGCCGGTCGGGTTGCGGGGGATCTCCGACACGAACACCGCGGCCCGCGGCAACTTGTAGCGGGCGAGCTTGCCGTCGCAGTAGGCGACGATCTCGTCCTCGGTGACCTCGGCCCCCTCGGCCTTCACCGCGACGACGCACGGCGACTCACCCCACTTCTCGCTGGGCACCCCGATGACGGCGCAGTCGGCGACACCGTCCATCTGGAGCACGACGTTCTCGATCTCGGCCGGGTAGACGTTCTCCCCGCCCGAGATGATCATGTCCTTGATCCGGTCGTGGATGTAGACGTAGCCGTCGGCGTCGACGATGGCCACGTCGCCGGTGTGGAGCCACCCGTCGACGATCGCCTCCTCGGTGGCATCGGGCCGGTTGAGGTAGCCGATCATGACGTGGGGACCCTTTACGAGGACCTCGCCAGGCTCGTCGGGGTCGACCTCGCTGCCGTCCTCGCGCACCACCTTCACCTGGGTGAAGAAGAACTCCTTGCCGGTCGACCCGGCGCGCGCGATGGCCTCGTCGGGGCTGATCAGGCAGGCCGGGCCGCAGGTCTCGGTGAGGCCGTAGACCTGGTGGATCTCGACGCCGAGCTCGGCGTAGGCCTCGATGAGCGACTTGGGCACCGGCGACGCACCCGACATGAACCAGCGGAAGTTCGACAGGTCGACCTCGCCGACCTGGTCCTTGACCAGCAGCATGAACTGGAGCATGGCCGGCACGAGCAGGCCGGTGGTGAGCCGCTCCTCCGACATGAGCTGCCAGACCTTGGCCGGGTCGAAGTCGCGCATCACGATCTGGGTCACGCCGGAGTAGATGCAGCCCACGGCAGGGGTGAGCGCACCCACGTGGAACAGCGGCAGCGCGACCAGGTAGCGGTCGGCGAAGTGCATGTCGGCGGTGGCGTCGATCGTCATCAGCGCCCACATCGCCGTGCTGTGGGTGTGCATCACGCCCTTGGGCAGGCCCGTGGTGCCCGAGGTGTACATGACGTACAGGAGGTCGTCGTCGGAGGTCTCCACCTGCGGCTCGCTGGCCGGGGCCGCGGCGTGCACGGCCGCGTAGTCGACGGCGTAGTCGGGCGTCGACGAGGCATCGCCGACCCGGATCCACGTCGAGATCGGGGTGCCCTCGGTCCCCCGGCCCTGCAGCTCCTTGACGGGAGCGTCGAACTGCTCGCCGAAGACGAGGGTCGTCACGTTGGCGTCGGTCAGGATGAAGCTGAGCTCGTCGGGGACGAGCCGCCAGTTGAGCGGCACGACGGTCGCGCCGATCTTGGCGATGGCGAAGAAGGTCTCCTCGAACTCGACGCCGTTCATGACCAGCAGACCGACCCGGTCGCCCTGCTGCACGCCGGCGGCGGTCAGCGCGTTGGCGGTGCGGTTGCACCGGTCGTTGAGCTCGCGGAACGTGTAGCGCTCGCCCTTCGCGATGTCGACGAGCGCGTCGAGATCGGGGTTGAGGTACGCCCGCTTGGTGAGGAACCGTCCGATGTTGTTGGCCACGACCCGAGTCTAGGGGTGTGCCGCACGTCACGCTCGATCGGCGGTGGGATACTTCCGTCCATGGGTCGACTCGACGGACAGGTCGCCGTGGTCACCGGCGCCGCCCAGGGCCTGGGCCGGGCGTTCGCGGACGCGCTCACCGTGGAAGGAGCCGAGGTCGTCGGGTGCGACGTGTCGCCCGACGTCGGCAAGGCGGCCGCGGCGGGCGACTGGGAGGGACGGGTCGTCGACGTGTCCGACGTCGAGGCCGTCCGCGCGCTGGTCGAGGTCCTCACGACCCGATCGGGGTCGATCGACGTGCTCGTCAACAACGCCGCGGTGATCGCGGCCGGATCGGTGCGCCAGTCCCTCGACGAGGCGGTCGCCGAGCTCGACCGCCAGTGGGCGACGAACGTCCGCGGGGTCTTCGCCTGTGGGCGGGCGGTCCTCCCCGGGATGATCGAACGGGGCCGGGGCCACATCGTCAACCTCTCGACCGACCACGTGATCGGCCCGCCGAACCGCGGCATCGTCGGCATGGCACCGCTCGACGTCTACGACGCCTGCAAGTGGGCGCTGCACGGCTTCACGCTCGACTGGGCGGCCATGGGAGCAGGCCACGGCGTGCGGGTCAACGCCTTCGGCATGGGCGCCACCGACACGCCGATGCTGCGCAACTGGCTCGGCGACCGGGTCACCCCCGAACAGGTCGCGTCCTGGTTGCGGCCCGAGGAGGTGGCCGGCGTGCTGATCGACCTCCTCACCGAGCCCGAGGGCCGCACCGCGGCCTTCGTCGGGGTCTGGCCCGGCGAGCCGGTGGTGCTGCCCCCGCCGGAGGACACCACCGTCTACCAACCCCGCCTCGTCGAGCGCTGGGCCGTCTGAGGTGGAGCTCCCCGAGGAGCTCGCCGCGATGCTGCGCCTCGTCGATGCCGGCGTGCGCGACCCGGTCGGCGTCGGGTTCGAGCACCGCGACGGGCCCGGCGTGGGTGGCTCGATGGGGGCGCTCGCGCTGACCCAACCGGTCGAGGAGGTCGTGGCCGGACTGACGGCGGCGCACGGACCGCCCGAGACCGGCGAGGACGGCCCGCCGTGGCTGCGAGGCCCGTTCTGGAGTCGCCGCCATGACACCGAGCTGGAGTTCCAGGCGGTGCGGATCATCGTGCTCGACGGCGTCGAGCACCGACCCCACTTCGTCGCTGCCGACCAGGTGCCCGACGGCGCGACGGGGTTCGTTCTGGTCGACCGGGCGTACGGCCTCCGGAACCCGCCCACGACCTACGAGCAGGTCCAGCGCCCACCGCTGCATCCCCCACCGCCCAGGTCGCCCCGCCGTCCGAGCTGGTGGGACCGGCTGCTCGGACGCTGACCGATGGCCCGGCGTCAGCCGGCGACGAGCTCCCCGTCGGCGTAGCGCTGTCGGCAGAGGCTGCGCTGGAGCTTGCCGCTCGACGTCTTGGGGATCGTGCCCGGCGAGACGAGCACCACGTCGCGGACGGGCACCCCGACCGCGCCCCGCACCGCCAGCTGGACATCCTCGGCGAGCGCGACCGAGTCGGTCGACTTCGTCTCGGCGACGACCACGACGCCCTCGCGACCGTCGGATCGCCGGGCCCCGAAGGCGATGACGTTGCCCCGACGCACGCCGTCGAGGTCGTTGACGACACGCTCGACGTCCTCGGGGAACACGTTGCGGCCGCCGACGATGATGACGTCCTTGATCCGCCCGCAGATCACCAGCTCCCCGTCGACGAGGTAGGCGAGATCGCCGGTGCGGAGCCAGTCACCGTCGAAGGCCGCCTCGGTGGCGTCGGGGCGTCGGTAGTAGCCCGTGGTCACCGACGCGCCGCGCACCTGGAGCTCGCCCACCTCGCGCTCGCCGAGCTCCCGCTCGTCGTCGACGTCGACGACGCGGATCTCGAGCCCGGGCACCACCGTGCCGCACCGGGCGAAGCGGCGGGCGGTCGGACTCGACGGATCGGCCGGCGCGGCGTAGCGCTCGGCCTCGAGCGCGACGCGATCGACGACGTCCTCGCGCAGGCCGGTGAGCGGCTCGGGGAAGGTGACGGCGAGGGTCGCCTCGGCCATGCCGAAGGCGCAGAACACCGACTCAGGCCGTAGGCGGTGCGGACGACCGGCCTCGACGAAGCGCTCCACCTCGGCCGGGTCGATGGGCTCGGCGCCGTTGAGCGCGAGGCGCACCCGCGAGAGATCGAGGGGCTCGGAGCGACGCAGCGCCCGGGCGGCGAGGGCGTAGGAGAAGTTGGGCCCGGCGGTGACCGTGCCGCCGAACGTCGACATCCATCCCATCCATCGCGACGGCTTGGCGAGGAAGTCGGTCGGGGGCGCGAGCACGAGGTCGCTGCCCGAGGTCAGCGCCGTGAGCAGGATCCCGATCAGGCCCATGTCGTGGTAGAGCGGCAGCCACGAGACGAGCACGTCGTCATCGGTGAGGGCAGCGGCCTCGGCGATGGCCGCGAGGTTCGCGGCGACCTGCGCGTCGGGGAGCATCACGCCCTTGGGTGACGAGGTCGATCCGCTGGTGAACTGCAACACGGCGAGGCGCGACGGATCGTCGACCGGTCGCACGTAGTCGGAATCGTCGGCGGCGAGCTGATCGAGGGCGATCATCGGCGGGTCGCCGGGTTCGGGCGCGACGAACGGCACCAGGTCGGCGTCGACCACCAGCACCCGGCTGTCGGCGGCCCGCACCCGCTCCCGCGTCTGGGTGACGAACTCGTCGATCGAACCGAGGCGCATCGGCAGCGGGAGCGCGACCACCGCGGCACCGGCGAGCAGCGTCGCCTCGATGGCGGCGACCATCGAGCGCGACGTCGGTCCGAGCAGCGCGACGTGGTCGCCGGGGCGGACGCCGTGGGCCTGCAGGCCCGCCGCCATGGCCCGTGC
>JBCCTY010000130.1:0-10549 GCA_039197885.1 Actinomycetota bacterium
GCGCTCTGCGCCGAGCACCCCGACTTCGCCGGTGCCACGCCGGATCAGGTCGCCTCGGCGTTGGCCGACTGCGCGCCGGCCATCACGACGGCCTGTCGACTCGCCTCCGAGGTGGCCCGGTCCGGGTGAGGGACCGTCGACGGGTGCGCGGTGGGTGGTCCGGCTAGACAGGACGGTGGGCACCCACACGCAGGAGCGACCGATGTCCGAGGAGCACCCGACCGCCGAGTTGCTCGTGATCGCCAACCGTCTGCCCGTGCGTCGGGTGGAACACGGCTGGGAGACGAGCCCCGGCGGTCTGGTGGCGGCGCTCGCTCCGGTCCTCGCCAAGCGTCGCGGGGCCTGGGTCGGATGGAGTGGCGACGCCGCCGACGACGGGTCGAGCGGAACGCTCCCGGTCCCCTTCGAACACGACGAGATGCTCCTCCAGGAGCTCCCGATGACGGCGGGTGAGGTCGTCGACCACTACGAGGGCGCAGCCAACGGCACCATCTGGCCGCTCTACCACGACGCGGTGCAGGCGCCGGAGTTCCATCGGCACTGGTGGCGGACGCACGTGGCGATCAACCGTCGCTTCGCCGAGGCCGCCGCGCGCCTGGCCGCCCCCGGCGCCGTGGTGTGGATCCACGACTACCAGCTCCAGTTCGTGCCCCGCATGCTGCGCGACCTGCGCCCCGACGTCCGCATCGGCTTCTTCCTCCACATCCCGTTCCCGCCCGAGGAGCTGTTCGTGCGGCTGCCGTGGCGGCGCGACCTCATCGAGGGCCTCCTGGGCGCTGATCTCGTCGGCTTCCAGACCCTGTCCGACGTGCGGAACTTCCGGTCGCTCGCCCGCCGCCTCGCCGGGCACCCCGTTCGTCACGGCGACGTGACCGTCGGCGATCGCACGGTCCGCACCGGTGCGTTCCCCATCACCGTCGACGTCGCCTCGATCGAGGAGGCCGCCCGTCGCCCCGGGCGCGACGGCGAGGTGCTCGACCTGCGGCGCCAGCTCGGCGAGCCGGCCACGGTGCTGCTCGGCGTCGATCGGCTCGACTACACCAAGGGCATCGAGGTCCGGCTGAAGGCCTTCCGCGAGCTGCTCGAGGACGGCGTCCTCGCTGTGCCCGAGGCCGTGATGGTCCAGGTCGCCACCCCGAGCCGCGAGGACGTCGCTGCCTACGTCGAGGAGCGCGACCGGATCGAGCGCCTCGTCGGCGAGATCAACGGCGTGTTCGGCCAGGTCGGCGCGCCGGCGGTCCACTACATCCACCGCAGCCTCCCCTTCGACGACCTCGTCACCCTCTACCGGGCCGCCGACATCATGATGGTGACCCCCTTCCGCGACGGGATGAACCTCGTGGCCAAGGAGTTCGTCGCCGCCAAGATCGACGGCAGCGGGGCGTTGGTGCTGAGCGAGTTCGCCGGTGCCGCCCACGAGCTCACGGCGGCGACCCTCGTCAATCCGCACGACACCGACGGCGTGCGAGACGCCATGGCGCGGCTGTTGCGCACGACGCCGGCCGAACGTCGGGTCGGGATGCGCACCCTGCGGCGAGCGGTCCGGCGCTCCGACGTCCACGACTGGGCGAACGGCTTCCTCGCCGCGCTCGAGGCGGCGACCGCCGACCGCTGACCGCGATCGAACACGCGTTCCCTCCTGCTGCAGCCGTGGCGTACCCTCGGCTCGCATGGCGCGGGGACGAGTCGGACCATTGGGTGAGCTGCGGATCGTGGCGGCGCAGATCGACGGCGCCCGTCGTCGCCAGGACGACCTCGAGCAGCTCCGCCGACGGCTGATCCGAGCTGCGGTGGCCGACCGGCTGCCGATCGAGCGCATCGCCCGGGCCGCCCGGCTCGACGTCGAGGCCGTGCGGGCGGTGACCGATCAGACCGACCCGGAGCGCTCGGCCTCGTGATCGACGGCGGCTCGGGCGGTGCGGCTCACCATCGAGTCGAACAGCTCGGGTCCCCGACCCGGTGGCGGATCGATGGTCGACAGGTTGTTGGCGAACATCGACGACCACCAGAGGAACGAGTCGGCGTAGTCGGTCCGGAGCTCGTCGAGGTCGAGATCGATGCCGTGACGGGCGACGCCGTCGCGGTAGCGGAGGAGGAGGTCGCCCTCCCACGCCCGCCGGTCGTCGACGGTCGTGCTGGTGGCGAGCAGGATCGCGAGATCGGTCACCCCGCCGGTGCGCATCGCCGTCTGCCAGTCGACGATCCGCACGCCGCCGCGCTCCGGGAACACGAGGTTGTCGACGCGGACGTCGGCGTGGGCGAGGGTCAGCGGCCGCCGTGCGAGTGCCGCCAGCCAGCTGTCGAGGTGGGGCGCGAAGTCGGAGAGCACGGCGTCGAAGCCGCTGGGGAGCAGCGCGCCGAAGCGCTGTCGCCACGCCGGGAGCGAGCCGACGACGGCGTCGCGCAGGACATGGGCCGTGCCCGAGCCGATGCCCGGCACCCAGACCGGGCTGCCGCCGGTGCGGTCGTCGTAGCGACCGTGCAGGTCGGCGAGTGCGTCGATCACCAGCTCCATGTCAGTGAGCGTCGCGCCCGCGAGCTGATCGAGTTCGCGGGCCGGGTGGATCTCGTCGAGGACGAGGAGCCACCGGTCGCGCTCCTCGTCACCGAGCGCGAGGCGGCACCGTGGCACGATGTCGTGCAGATCCGGGGCGAGGTCCTCGTAGAAGCGGTGCTCGCGGCGCCAGACGTCGAGGAGTCGACCGACGCTGCGGCCGCCCGGATCGGCCGTCGGGATCTTCGCGATCAGCCGGACCGTCTCGCCGTCGGCGAACTCGACCCGGAGACGGGCGAGGTCGCCGAGGAAGCCGATCCCGTCGCCGAGCGGGGTCTGCTCGAGGTCGGCCACGGGGCGGTCGAGCGCCGCGCCCAGCCAGGCCGCATCGATCTCGTCCAGCGACTCGACGGGGGCGGTCACGCCACGGACTCGAAGCGGGCCGGGATCCAGTCGAGCAGGTGCCGGCGCACCTCGTCGGCCGCCTCGACGAGGAGGTGATCGGCCCCGGCGAGCACGTGCAGCTCGCCGCCGATGAGGAACCGCACCATCTCGCTGGCGGCGGCGGGCAGGATGCGGTCGCGGTCGCCGTGGAGGAGCAGGACCGGGACCTTCCCCTCCAGGACCTCGCCCTCCTCGCATCCGGCCGACTGGGTCGAGAGCGTCACGACGCCGGCGGCGCGCTCCTCGAGGGCGACCGCGGCCTGCACCGCGACGGCACCACCGAACGAGTGCCCGACGGTGACGAAGCGGTCGCCCCCGGTGCGGCTCGCGTAGTCGGCGGCTGCGAGGAGGTCGTGGGCGCAGTGGGCCAGGTCGTTGGGGCGTCGGTAGCCGACCCGGATCGTGGCGATGCCTCGCTCGGCCAGCTCGCTGCCGACGTGGTGGTAGACGCCGTCGGCCGGGCCCAGTGCCCCGCCCATCGCGCCGCCACAGGCGAGCACCACCGAGCTCGCGTCGGGCGGGCCGTGGCACCAGAACGACAGCAGGCCGGTCAGGGTGTAGATCTCGAGGTGGCGGAGCCCGGGGGCGATCTCGACCTCCTGCACCGCCATGGTGTCGAGGGCGTCGAGCGGCGAGCGCCGCTCGTGATCGGCTCCGTCGGGCACGCCGACCAGCCTGGCACGTCAGGCGAACGGGGTGCCGGTCGAGGGTCCTCGTCCGGTAGCGTTCCCTTCCTGGTGCCGTGGCCGAGTGGTTAGGCAGAGGCCTGCAAAGCCTCGTACACCGGTTCGAATCCGGTCGGCACCTCACTTGCTCGCCCGGTTGGCCGGGCGCACCCGAGCTCAGCCGTTGTGCAGCGGTCTCGGCTCGCTCAGCACGATGACGAGGATCACGATCACGGTGATCGTGGCGACGATGGCCGCCCACTGCAGCTGGACCCGGTAGCGCTGCCACCAGGTGATCTCCTCGCGCCGACTGGCCCGGCCCGGGGTCGGTCGGCCCTTCGGGGCGGTGCGGGCGGGCTTGCGGTCGGCGTTGGCCATGGCGAGGCAACGTGGCCCGACCCGTGCGGGTTCCCCGAGCCGTCTCAGGCGGGTGCGGCGATGTGTAGCGCCCCGGGGACCACGTGGAGCGTGATCGGTGACGGCCCCATCCGCTCACCGTCGGCCCAGAGGTCGACGCCGTCGGACAGCTCGACCCGAGCGGCTCGCCAGGTGGTCACCTCGGGCTCGTGGACGTGCTCGCCACGGAAGATCTTCGGGAAGACGCGCAACAGCTTGGTGCGGCTGACCGGGCCGACCGAGGTCACGTCGAGGAGCCCGTCGTCGGGTCGGGCATCGGGACACACCAGCATCCCGCCACCGAAGCGGGCCGTGTTGGCGACCGCGAGCATGACCGTCTCGATCCCGATCGGATCGCCGTCGTCGAGGCGCACGGTCAGCCGTCGCACCCGCAGCCTGGGCAGCTCGAGGACGGTCGCCACGGAGTACCGGACCGACCCCAGGCCCAGCGGCAGGCCGTCGGCGCGGGCGTTCACGTCGCCCGAGAAGCCGATCGTCGCGACAGAGGCCGCCCAGCCGTGCGTGGTCTCGATGGCGTCGATCCGCCGGGTCGGTCCGAGCGCGGTCTCGATCGCGCGGTCGCTGTCGTGGGGGAGGCCCAGCGCAGCGGCGAAGTCGTTGCCGGTCCCGACCGGGACGAGGCCCAGCCCGACGTCGGTGCCGGCAAGGTGCTGGACCACGTGGTGGGTGAGACCGTCGCCACCGACGGCCACGACCCGACGGACCCCGGCGGGAAGGTCGGCGACGGCCGAGCGGGTGCTGGCTGCGTCGTCCGCGGCGAGCTCGACGACGACGTGTCCGGCGGTCTCGGCGGCCCGCCGGAGCCGGGCCGCCACCTCATCGGCCCGACCGCGGCCGGCGGACCGGTTGGTCACCACGGCGAGGTCGGCCACGCCCGGGGAGCTCACGCCGGGATCGTAACCGAGGGCCATTTCCACGACCGGTTCTGCTATCGTCATCTGCTCTCAGGGCCGTTGGCGCAGTTGGCTAGCGCGCTTCCCCGACACGGAAGAGGTCACTGGTTCGAGTCCAGTACGGCCCACGTCGAGACGTTGCCCCCGGCCCCGGCCGGGGGCAACGCCGCGTTCGGGGTCGGTTCAGCGGCGCAGGGGCACGATCCGACGGTAGGTGGCGCATCGCCACACCCACTCGGCCGGGCCGGAGCGGAACCATCGGAGCCACAGCGGCGACCACCAGAGCTGGATCGCCCAGATGCCGAGCACCACCCCGAGGATCGCGGTGCGGGACGGCTCGGTCGATCCCATCGCCACGTCGAGCAGCAGCAGGCCGAGCGCGGTCTGGGTCAGGTAGTTCGTCAGCGCCATCCGGCCGACGGCGCGGACCCGTCGGTGCAATGGCGACTCGGACCGTCGGTCCCAGAGCGCGATCACCGCGAGGTAGCCGACCGCGACGGGGATGGTGGCGATCGTGTTGGGGATCGTCCCGAGCAAGGCGACGTCGGGCGAGAAGTCGTCGAGCGCGTGCATGGCGTGGCCGAGCGCCGCGAGGGGCAGGCCGACACCGAGTCCCCAGGCGGCCAGCCGTCGGTAGCACGCCGTCGGACGTTCACCGGTGATCACGCCCGTCCGATGGAGCGCCACCCCGATGAGCATCAGGCCGAGGGCCCTGCTGATCACGTCGGTGTAGAAGAACAGTCCCACGGCATCGGACGGTTCGCCGTCGGCGAACCAGTACTCGCCGAGCTCGGCGGCAGGATCGTCCATCGATGCGTGGGCGAGCAGCGCCGCGATCGGCGACAGCGCCACGATGCCGACGCCGAGCACGAGCAGCGTCCGTGGTGGCTGTCGTCGGAGCCCGAGCAGCAGGGGTGCGCAGATGGCATAGAGCACGAGGACATCACCGTCCCAGAACGCCCCGTGGACGAGACCGATGAGGAAGAGGAGCGCGTTGCGCCACAGGCTGAGGCGGCCCGCTCGCTTGCCCTTCGCCTCGGCCCGGTCGGCGAAGAGCACGATCCCGGCGCCGAAGAGCATCGAGAACAGCGCCATGAACTTCTGGTCGACGAGCACCTCACCGAGGCCGCCGATGATGCGATCGAGCGTGGTCGAGGAGCCGCCGGTCTCGATGTTGAAGTACGCCCCCGGAGGGAGGGCGAACGACACGGCGTTCATCAACAAGATGCCGAGGACCGCCACACCGCGGACGGCGTCGAGCGTCGTGATCCGGTCGACGGCGCCGACCGGCGCGACGGGTTGGTCGGGTCGCTCGAGGTCAGGTGATGACGTCACGTGACCACCGTAGCGGAGTCACACCGGAAATGAAAGTGACTCGCATATTCGGAGTGGATGCCAGACCCCCGATACGATGTTCCCATGGGCATGCGGGAGCGGAACCGACGAGCGGCGATGCGTGAGACCCAGCGCGTCGCACTCCGCCGCTTCCGCGAGCGGGGCTTCGATGCCGTGCGGGTCGAGGAGCTGGCCGACGAGGTCGGGATCGCGGCGTCGACGATCTACCGGCACTTCGGCACCAAGGAGCAGCTCGTGCTGTGGGACGAGCACGACGGCGAGATCGACGCTGCGCTCGGCCGCCGGCTCGGTCGTCAGCCACCGCTCTCGGCGATCTGCGACGCGTTCGTCGAGAGCCTCGCCGATCGGTACGAGGAGGACCGCGACTTCCAGCTCGATCGGCTCGGGTACGTCTTCTCGACCGAGCAGCTCCACGGCGCGGCCGTCGAGGGCGACTACCGCGCCCGCGATGAGCTGACGGCGGCGGTGCGTGCGAGCCTTCCCCGGCGCCAGCGCGACGCCGCCCCGATCGTGGCCGGCGCGGCGTTGCTCGCGCTCGAGGTCGCGCTCGACCGGTGGCAGTCCTCCGGCGGTGCCACGCCCCTCGCCGAGTGCATCGTCGACGCCTTCTCGACGCTCGAGCGCCTCGGCGCGATCGGCTGACGGGACGAACGACCCGACTCCGACGCCTACCGCTCGAACGCGTTCTGGATGCCGCCGAGGAGCGAACCCTCGCCCGAGCTGCTGCCCCCGGCCGACGGAGCGTTCGCGATGATCCGGTCGGCGAGGCGCGAGAACGGCAGCGACTGGATCCAGACCTTGCCGTGGCCCGACAGCGTCGCGAGGAACAGCCCCTCGCCGCCGAACACCATCGACTTGAGGTTGCCGGCCCGCTGGATGTCGTAGTCGATTCCGGGCGTGAAGCCGACCAGGCATCCGGTGTCGACCCGCAGGGTGCCGCCGGTCAGCTCGCGCTCGACGACGGTGCCACCCACGGAGATGAACGCGTTCCCGTCACCCTGCAGACGCTGCAGGATGAAGCCCTCACCACCGAAGAGGCCGGTCCCCAGCTTGCGCTGGAACGCGATGTCGATCTTCGTGCCGAGCGCGGCGCACAGGAAGGCGTCCTTCTGCACGATCACCTCGCCGCCGAGCTGATCCAGGTCCATCGGCACGACCTTCCCGGGGAACTCCGCGGCGAACGCGGCACGGACCTTGCCGACGCCCTCGTTCGTGAAGTGGGTCAGGAAGATCGACTCCTGCGAGATGGCCCGCTTGCCCGCCGCCTTCAGCTTGCCCCACATGCCCTGGTCGGGTTCGGAGCCGTCACCGAGCTTGGTCTCGAAGCTGATGCCGTCCTCGAGGTAGACCATCGCGCCCGCTTCACCGATCACGGTCTCACCCGGGTCGAGCTCGACCTCGACGAACTGCAGGTCGTCCCCCTCGATCCGGTAGTCGACCTCGTGACTGGTGCGGGCCATGGCGTGCTCCTCGGTGTGGCGTGCGGTCACCGAAGGTAGAACGTCATGCCGACGACGTCGCCTCACCGGCGCCGTCGGTGATCGGGACCTCGCCGTCGTCCCTGCCGTCGTCGTCGGTCCCGTCGGTGGCTGTTGCCTCGGGTGGCACGGCATCGGTCTCGCCCGAGCTGAGGAGGTCGCGGTCGTCACCCAACACGTCGGCGAGGACGTCGTCGAGCTCGTTCATGTCGGTTCGGGCCGGCGCCGCATCGGCCTCGGCCGGACCGGCCGACGGCTCGCCCATCAGGAGCTCGTCGACGAGGGACGGTCCCTGGCCCTCGACGTCCCAGCCGTCGTCGGAGGTGTCGGCATCGCCGGCGACGACCGTCGACGCGGGCTGGTGCTCGGCTCCGCGACGGAACAGGCGACGAAGGAGGCCGACCCGCGGTGGACGTTGGCCGACGTGGATGCGGAGGCTGCCGAACACCGTGATGTTGTCGATCTCGATCGCAGGGAGGGGGCTGACGCGGCGCGAGGCCGGGACCTCGCAGGTCGAGGCACCGAGGAGGGCCATGCCCGACGGCTGCACGATGGTGCCCTCGGGCACGATGATCTCGACGGTGGCGAACACGGACGCGACGGAGAACCACAGCTCGCCCGCCTCCGTCTCGGCCTCACGCAGGTCGAGCAGGCAGCGGCCGAACAGGGTGAGCACGCTCGTGTCCTCGGCGATCCGCCAGCGACTCGTTCGCTTCGCACCGCCGATGACCGAGACGATGCGCGCCTCGTCATCTGCCATGGCGTTCCTGTCGGCCGATCCGCGCCCGAGTGTGAGCAGATCGAACGTGTGTGCGGGAGCCCGAATCAGGTCGGATGGACGAGCCGCGAGCGCAGCGCAGCGACGGTCTCGACGTCGACGCCGGCGAGGTCGGTGGCGTAGCGCTCGAACCCGCCCACCTCGTCGATCAGTGCGAGTGCGGCCTCGATCGCCTCGGGTGGGGCCGAGAACATCGGACGGAACCGTTCGATGTCGACGCCGCGTTCCTCGAAGCGGGGAGCTAACGCTCGCATCCGGGGGATCGCACGCAGCTCGTTCGAGAGCAGGTAGTCGTCGACGAGGTGCTGGCGGGGCACGCCGACGAGACCGAGGAGCAGGAGGGCGGCCGCACCGGTGCGGTCCTTGCCGGCGGTGCAGTGGAACAGCGTCGGCGCCGTGTCGTCCGCCGCGACGTGGGTGACGACGACGCCGAACGTCCGGGCGTGCTCGGTCATCATCTCGCGGTAGCCGGCGACCACCTCGCTCACGGGGTACTCGGTGATCTCGCCGTCGAGCATCAGCTGGACCCAGTCGACCTGGTGGCTGGCGTGACCGCCGATCGGCAGGTGGAGCCGGTGCTCGACGGTGGTCGGGACACGCGACCGGTCGCGCTCGACCTCCTGCTCGCGCCGGAAGTCGATGATCGACCGCAGGCCGATGCCGGCGAGGATCTCGAGGTCGGCGTCGGTGAGCGAGGCCAGGTTGTCGCTGCGGAACGCCACGTCGTGGCGGGTCGGGCCGATCGGCGTCGGGTAGCCACCGAGGTCGCGCAGGTTCATCGCGCCCTCGACGGGCACCACCCGGGGCCGGATCACCGGGCCGATGGTTCGCGGGGCAGCCCCAGCATCCGCTCGCCGATGATGTTGCGCAGGATCAGCGTCGTGCCGCCCATGATCGTGTACGCGGGTGCGTAGACGAGGCCCCGCCCGATGCGGTTCCAGAGCAGGGCCTCGGCGCCCGCCACCGACCCGGCGAAGGTGGCGACGTCCTGCTCGAACTCGGTGCAGACCGTCTTGGTCACCGCCGAGAAGCCCGGCTGCGCCTGCTCGAGGACGGCGAGCAGGACGAGGTGACGGCCGACCCGGTAGCCCGTCTCGAGCTTCGCGATCTGCTGTCGGATGCGGGGATCGTCGGTGTCGGCCAGAGGGAGGACGTGCTCGTACAGCGCCCGGTTCGAGACGAGCCGGTCGATGCCGCCCCGCTCGTGCTCGAGCTGCTTCATCGTCTGACGGAACGCGTTGTTCATGTCGCCGACGAGGTGCGCCTTCGGCACCCGCACGTCCTCGAAGAAGATCTCGCAGAAGTGCTCGTTGCCCGAGGCGTCCTTGATGGGCTTCACCGTGACGCCCGGACTCGTCATGTCGACGATCAGCTCGGACAGGCCCTTGTGGGGTGGGGCGTCGGGATCGGTCCGACAGATCAGGTAGCACCAGTCGCTGAGCGCGGCCCCGGAGGTCCAGATCTTCTGGCCGGACACGACGAAGTCGTCGCCGTCGAGCATCGCTCGCGTGCGGATGTTGGCGACATCGGAGCCGGCGTCGGGCTCGCTCATGCCGATGCACCACGAGGCCTCGCCGGCCACGATCTCGGGGACCCAGCGCTCGATCTGCTCGGGTGTGCCGTACTGGAGCAGCACCGGACCGATCTGGCGGTCGGGGAACCAGGCCCCGGCGATCGGTGCCCCCTTGGCGATGAGCGCCTCGGAGATCACGAACCGCTCCAGCTGCGTGCCGCCGCCACCGCCGTGCTCGACGGGCCAGGTGTGGCCGATCCAACCCCGCTCGGCGAGCTGCTTGTTGAACTCGTGGGAGTGCCCGATGATCCAGGAGTCCTCGCGGATCTCGACCTGTCGGGCGGCCTCCTCGGCGAACTCCTCGGCCTCGGTCTTGAGTCGGAGCAGCTCGTCGGGCCAGGCGAAGTCCATGGCGTCGAGGGTAGTTGCGGGTCGTGTCGCTCGACCTATCCGTCGGCCGCTGCGAGCCAGGTCGCCTGATCCACGATCTCCAGCTCGTGGGCGACCCGGA
>JBCCTY010000131.1:0-10493 GCA_039197885.1 Actinomycetota bacterium
AGCCGACCTTGTCGCGGGCTCGCTCGGCCGGGAGTGCGAGCGCAAGAGGTGTGGTCTCGGTCAGGCCGTAGATCTGAGTGACGGGCACGCCCTTCGCGTGAACCCGCTCGATGAGCTCTCGCGGCACCCGCGATGCACCGCTGTTGAGCGATCGCAGGCGTTGGAAGGTGGCGCGTTCCCACGCGGGGAGCGCTTGCACGGCGACCAGCATGGCGGGGACGAGCGTGCCGAGGGTCGCTCGCTCATCGAGCTCCTCGAGGGCCTCGGTCGGGTCGAATCGCCGGGGCTGGACGAGCGTCCCACCCGCTCGCAGCGTTGGCGTCGCGTGCACGTTGAGACCACCGACGTGGAACTGGGGCATGACGTTCAGCACCCGGTCCTGCGACGTCAGGTCCATCATCGCTGCGACGTTCGACGCGTTGGCGCTCAGCGCCGCTTGGTCGAGCATGGCGCCCTTCGGGGCGCCGGTCGTGCCGGAGGTGTAGGCGATCAGGACCACGTCGTGAGGTCGTCCGGTGCGGGGCGGGGGCGTGGCGTCGACCCCGACGCCGCGCACCGGGTCAACGACCAGCGGCTCGATGTCGTTCGAGCTGAGCTCGACCGCAGCACCGGCAGCGTCCCCGTGGGGTGAGTCGGCGATCAGGAGGTTCGGACTGGAGTCGTCGAGTACGACCGCAAGTTCATGAGCGGTCAGACGCGTGTTGAGGGGAACGATCGCCGCGCCGATGCGGGCGCAGGCGAAGAGCACCTCGAGCATGAGCGAGCCGTCGCCCGCCAAGACGGCAACCCGGTCGCCCTGTCGCACCTGCGCATCGACGAGTGCTCGGGCGGTCCCGACCACCCGGGTGAAGAGCGTCTGCCAGCTGAGGCTGCCCTCGGGCAGGACGATCGCCGTGTCGCCGGGTCGTCGCACGGCCCAGTGCTCGAGCCAACTGTCGATCGCGGTCATGATGCCGGGTCCTCCCGATCGAGACCCTCGGCGCGAGCACGTCGCCGTTCGAGCTTGCGAGCCATCGTCCCGACCAGGCGTTCGGCCTCGCCGGGCTGGCTCCATGGGCACACCGCCAGGCAGATGCCGCAGCTGTGGGTCTCGGCGAAGTACGGGAGACACAGGTCGAAGTCGACGTACCACTTCTCGTCACCGCGAACGGTCTGCTTGGTGGAGAAGATCGCTCCAGGAGGGCAGGCGTCGAGGCAGACGCGGCAGTTCCAGCAGAAGTCGTCGGCGCCGAACGCACTCGGCTCCGACGCAACCAAGGGCACGTCCGTGAGCACGCTGGCCAATCGAAATCGCGAACCCAGCCGGGGGTGGATCAACGAGCCGTGCTTGCCGAGCTCGCCGAGGCCGGCCTGGATGGCGGCCGGTACGAGCAGCATGGGGCCGGCGTTCGGCCCACCGTGACCGCGGGCGGGATGTCCGCACCCCCGGAGCCAGTCGGCGAGGGCTCGGGCTGCGGAGGTTCCGCGGTTGTACTGCCGCTGGACTTCCGCGCCGGCCTGCCACGACGGTGCCGTCGACAGCTCGTCGTGATCCATCTCGACGGCGAGGATCACGACCCACTCCTCGTCGACGTCGTGCCCGTCGTAGATCCACTCCGGCTGGACGCGGGCGAATCCGATGTCTTCGACCGCGAGCTCGGGGTGGCCGAGCGAGAACGCTCGAATCGCTTCGACCCATTCCTCGGGCGGGCGAACCTCTGGTGTCGGTCCGAGTGGGGCGGGCTCGTAGCGGTCCTGGTCGCCGTATCGGAGCACCTTGCGCAGCTCGGAGTGCTCCACGTGGCGCCGGCTGATCAGGTCCTGCATGGGTCGGTGCTGGAAGGGCTCCGTCCAGCTCCACATCACCACGATGGGCCGGCGAGGCTCGACCTCCCCGAGACCGTTGAGGTCGTTCCCCGACACCTCACCCATGAGCTCGACGAGTTCCTCCGGGGGTTTCCAGGTTGGTGTCCGCCGTGTCGGCGGCGGTCGTCGGTTCATGCCGGATCCTCAGGGTAGCCGAACGAACATTCGGTCGGTTGTCGGGCGCTACCCTAGGTGATCTATGCCGGAAGCGACAGGCGCCCGCACCGTCAACGATCTCGAGTCGGTGCTGCTCGCTGCTGCGGAGGAGTTCCTCGAACGGGGCTACGACGCGGCCCGCATCGGGCACGTTGCGACCGCCGCCGGTCTCTCGAAGAGCTCGCTGTATCACCACGTGGAGGGCAAGGAGCAGCTGTTGCAGCTGGGGCTCGAGCGCGCCCTCGTTGGTCTCGATGAGTGTTTCGCCGCCGCGCGTCACGAAGCCGAGCCAGGGGTGGCGGTGCGCCGACTGATCGAGCTGATCGTCGAGGACATGACCGATCGTGCTCGATTGCCGTTCGTCGCACTGCTGATCGGGGTGCGGGGAAACTCCGACATCGAGCGGTCGGCCCTCGAGCAACGGCGCCGCTTCGATCGGGAGTTCGCTCGGATGCTCGAGCGCGCCCAATCGGTAGGCGCAGTCCGTTCCGACATGGCTCCTGTCGTGCTCGCCCGACTGTGCTTTGGCGCCATCAACGCACTCCACGCCTGGGTGCGGCCCGACCGGCACGGTGTCGACCAGATCCGCGCCGACGCGGTGAGCTTCGTGCTCGCCGGCCTCGGTCACCGCAGCGGACCCGAGCCGAACGGCGAAGACGAGGCGGCGAGCTGACGCGGTCACCGAGCGAGGTGCGGCATCGTGGTCGCGTCCGCCGCGTCGATCACGTACGGGGTCGACGTCTTCGCAGCCGGAGTCGTCGCCGAGGCCCGGGTTCACCGTCGAAGCAGCGGTGGTGACCGCGCTCGTCGCTCGTCGATGGCCCTGAGCGCGAGGGCGGATGCGATACTCCGCGTGTGGCATGGCCCGTGGTGACCGACGATGGCGTGGAGCTGTCTGGCCTCGGCCCCACGAGGAGCAGTCGTCCTGCAGAGTTCGTCGGCGCTGCGCCCGGTGGCGATCCCGTCGACCATCGGCTCCTGTGGCCGCTCACCCCGTCCGTCGCATACGTGTCGGCCGGACCTCGCACGTATGCCCTTCGACCACCGGACGCAGCGTGGGTGCCCGCGGGGTTGCCACTGGCCGTTCACGGAGCATCGCCGGTCGGAGCGGCTCGGTTCCGCGCCGGCTCCTGCCCGGCGCGATGGGCCTTCTCGGCCCGCCATCTCGTCCTGGAACCGGGTGTGACCGCGCTGTTGGAATGGCTGCCGGCTCACATCGAGCGTCCGTGGGCGTCGAGCGTCGTGTCCGCGATCGTCGATCAGGTCGCGCTGGCGCTCAGCCGGGCTCTCGTCGATGTCCCACTTCCTGCGACGCCCGCGCTGCGCGACGTCGCACTGTCGCTCCTCGAGCATCCCGGTGACCAGTCCGACGTCGCCGAGTGGGCCCAGAGAGCCGGCTACACCCCGCGGAGCTTTCGTCGGCGGTTCGTCGCTGAGACCGGGATGGCTTTCGCGCATTGGAGGACCGAGGTTCGGCTCGGCGTCGCGATGGCATCGCTCGCTGCAGGGCACTCGGTCGACTCGGTTGCCCGGACGTGCGGGTACCGCTCGTCGACGGCGTTCTCGCGGGCGTTCAAGACCGCGACCGGGCTGCCCCCCTCACGATTCACGTGGTCCGACCAGCAGATCGGACAGTCTCTGCGGGCCGAGTGGCCGCTGCTGCGCGATGGCGATCGGGATACTCGTGAGGTGAACCTCAGAGCCCTTGACATGTCCACCTTGCCAACACGGGTCGCCGGCCTTGCCGGAGCCGGACTGCTGCTCTTCGCCGCCGCCTGCGGGGGCGACGCCGACGACGACGGGTCGTCGGCATCGGCCTCGGCGGTCACCGAGGCGTCGGCGCCGGCCCCGACCACCAGCGAGGTGTCGGCGGACGACGACCCGTCAGCCTCCGAGGACACCGAGCCGATGGACTCCGACGACACCGTCGCCACGGACGACGACAGCACGACCGACCCGGACGCCGCAGCGGGGGGCGACGGGTCGTTCCCGGTCACGGTGACGCATCCGGCCGGGGAGACGACCATCGAGGCGAGGCCCGAACGAGTCTTCCTCACCGACGTCCGGTGGGAGATGGCCTGGATCACGGCGTTGGGAGTGACGCCGATGGGCTACACGGGCTTCCCCAATGGCGGGCAGTGGGGGGATCAGGAATGGCAGGGGGATCCGCTCCCGGACAGCGTGGTCTACTTCGAGACAGCGAGCGCTGAGTACAACTACGAAGAGATCGCAGCGCTCGAACCGGATCTCATCATCCACACGGGCGTGCCCGGGAGGGATCCCGTCTACGACACGCTCAGCGAGATCGCGCCGGTGGTCACCCACGCCGGGGACACGCTGGAGGCTCGTGGCCGTCCGATCGCCGAGGCGCTCGGCGTGGTGGACCGCTACGAGGAGATCCTCGAGGAGCTCGCCGACGAGGTGGAGCAGTTCAAGAGCGAGCTCGAAGCCACCGCGACCGACGCATCCGTGAGCTTCTTCCTCTTCTTCCCCGACGGGCAGATCGCGCTGTACGGCGGGGACTGGTGGGCCGCCGACTTCCTCTACAACGACCTCGGACTGCAGTTGCCGCCCGGATACGACGAGCTGGAGTTCCCCGAGAACGGCGACGAGCTCCTCCTGAGCCCTGAGCAGATCGAGTTGGTCTCGGGCGACATCCTCGTCTGCATGACCTACAACGAGGACTCCGCACGAGCCTGTGGTGAGCTCGTGGACGATCCGCTGGCTCAGGGGCTCGAATCGGTCGCTTCGGGGCGAGTGGCATCGGTGCCGTTCGACGGTGTGAACCTCAACACCACCCCACAGGGTCGGCGGAGCGCCATGCAGCTGCTGGCCAGCGAGGTCCTGCCCCTTGCTCCCTAGGCGGGGCCGGGACGCCGGCCGTTGCCGTTCGGCCGGCGGGCTCGCTCCGGCATCAGCAGCCGCCCGCGGCGACGAAGCCGACGGCGACGGTGTCGACGGAGCTGACCGGGCCGGCGACGGGGGCGAGGCGGTCGGCGTCGCCCCCTCAGCTGACTCGTCGGGATCGGTAGGTCGCGGCCTTGGTGCGGTTCTGGCACGCGAGTGAGCAGTAGCGACGACTCCGGTTCTTGCTCATGTCGTAGAAGAATCGACCGCAGTCGGCGGCATCGCAGGAACCGACCCGGGATGCTCGGCGATCGCCGATGACCCGAGCGAACGCCCCGGCGACGACCGCGCTCCAGGCGCGCTCGAGCGGGGCGTCGGGCCGATGGTGATGCAGTGTCCAGCCCTGCGGATCTCTCGTGAGGTGGAGCTGTGCGGGGGAGCGGTCGAGGAGATCGTTCACCAGCTCGGCGGCCCGGTCGAGATCGTCGCGGGCGCCGCTCGCCATGAGCGCTGCGACTTGAGCCGATCGTTGGGCCAGCCCGAGCAGGTGCTCGGCCTGCGCATCGTCGATCGACGTGACCGACACCGGTGCCGCGGCGAACACCTCTCGGACCGCTGGCGGCCCGCCGGCCTCGAGCGCCACGTTCGCCAGGTCGAGGGCGACCGCCAGTCCGATGTCGCTCGCGTGGAGGTCGTGACCGGTCACCCGACGCTCCCGAGCGTGATCGACGTCGTCGCGTCACTGGCAAAACAGTGTAGACCAGTGACGCACACCAGCCTGCGCCGATCAGGAGGATCAACGTGCAGCCGACGCCGATCGCCCTCATCGACCGCCTCGACGCGCTCGGGTTCCTTCCGGACCGAACACCCGACGACGATCGCGTCGTCGCCTCCGAGGGCGCAGCGCCCTGGGTGGACACCCTCGCCGACTATCGGGACGGTGGCGTCTTCATCGTCCACTACGCGGGAGACAGCGAGTGGGAGCGCCACCCTGCCGACGAGATCGTGATGGTCGTCGAGGGGGCAACGACCATGACCCTCGTGATCGACGGCGACCCGGTCGAGGTCCCGATGACGGCGATGCAGCTCGTCGTCGTCCCGTCGGAGACCTGGCACCGCTTCCACACCCCCGACGGAGCGAGGATCATGACCGTGACCCCGCAGCCGACCGAGCACCGCCTCGACGATCCGGACGAGCTGGCGTAACGCCGTCCGGCTCCTTCGGGGCGAAGACCGCCGCCACCCGGACCTGGAGTTCCGGCGGCGACGGGAGCGAACACCTCGGAGGCCCGCCGTCATCCGCTGCACCGGTGATGTCGGCGCCCACGTCGGAGGAACGGGGTCACGGCCGCCGGTAGGTGAGGCTGCTGAGCTCGCCCGACTCGAGATCTCGGGTGATGAGGAGTTCGAAGTCGTCGCCGAGGAAGGTGTCGTACCGGGCGCTGACCTCAGCGAGTTCGGTCGTCTCGATCGGGTCACCGTAGGTGGCGGCGAAGTCCTCGGGTGTCCACGTGAGCCGGGCGTCGTCGGGGAGCTGGCCGGTGAACGCCGAGTTGTAGTCGGGGCGGTCGGTGCCAGCTGCGATCTCACCAAAGGCGATCACCATGTTGATCCCTTGGTCGCTGGTGCCGATCTCCAGGCCCTGCTCGGGATAGGCGAGCACGATTCCTCCGCCGGCGTCGAAGGTCTCGTCCGGTTCGCCGAAGCAGTCGGTGAGGTCGTCGATGGAGGCGCCGAACAGGCCCACCACGAAACCGTCCGCGCCAGTGTCACACGATGCGAGGCCAGCGGTCTCGTCGTCGCCACCACAGCCGGCCAAGGCGACAGCTGCGGCGAGCGCAGCGAGGAGCACGGGCCTGACCCACGTTCGCGTCACCCGCATCGCATGACCAGCCACCGGAGCGAGGAGGGCCGCCCGGGCTCTCGTGAATCGGTCGTGGGTCGTTGAGCTCATGCTTGCTCCGTCGGCCATCGAGTCGTGGGTCGAAGACGTTGCGCCGCAACGACGGGCGCAGGATCCGTCGAAGGCTCGGACACGTCGCCGTCGTCATCTTGCAGGCCGCTCAACGGGACGAGCCAGCCGTCCCGTCTCACTCAACTCGGAGCTCGGGGACGCCGATGGTCCTCCAGGCGGGCTTGTTCGAAGGGGTGGGTGTGATCTCTCCGGGAGGTTGGTTGTGCAGAACGATCTGTGGCGGCTCGTGTACGTGAGTCGCAATGACACGGCGACCGATGAGGACGTCGAGGCGATCCTCCGGACCTCGCGGCACCGGAACGCGAGCTTCGGCGTCACCGGTGCGCTCCTGTTCAACTCGGGCTGCTTCGCCCAGGTCCTGGAAGGTGGCCACGACACCGTCCAACGCCTCTACGAGCGCATTCAGCTCGACGAGCGTCACACTGATGTCCACCTGTTGGACTTCGACGAGATCGAGGAGAGGACCTTCGGCCACTGGTCGATGGGCTTCGTCGAGGAGGAGTCCGAGGCGGCACATCGCTTCGCCGGGATCGCAGCGAGCACCGGATTCGATCCGAGCACCCTCGACGGCGATCTGATCTTCGATCTGATGTACCTCCACCTCGCTCAGTCGGACGCCGTGGACATCACGGACCGAAGCCCATGACCGGCGCCCAGACCAGCCCGCGCTCACAGGGCGTCCGACCACTGGTGTATCCAGGATCGAACGTCCTGTTCATCGCCGCGACCGAGGTCACTCCGGCCCCGGGTACGACGATCGAGGTCAGCAAGCGCGCCCTTCGGGCCCACTTCGAACGCCCCCCGACACAGCGGACCGACGGCATTCTGGTCGCCGTGACCGAGGACCGTCGCAGCGTCGAGGTGTCCGCACGAGCGGAGCCCTCGGGCTCGCTGACGGACCTCACTCCGATCGCCGGTCGGGTCGTGTCGAACGCCCCACCTCGCGTCCCGGCCTTCGCCCCCGTCGAGATCCACGTCCAGGGTCGGATGGGCAAGCACATCGACGGTCACCTCTTGGAACTGTCCTTGTCGTCGTGCACCGTCCTCCGGAAGCCGAGCTCAGGTGCCGTGTTGAGCAAGAACTCTCTTGTCGTGATCGAGTGCGTCCTGCTCGGGCAGCCTGCCCGGCTGACCGGCAAGGTCGTCGGCTCCCGGTCGCTGCGCGGCCGAGATGCCGTCGAGATCAAGTTCGGCGAGCTCGACACCGAGACATGGGGTGCGATCGAGCACTTCCTCGACCAGCGTCTCGAACGCCTCGCGAGGGCGGGCGAACGCCCCTCCTCTGTCGTGCTCAAGCTGGTCGTGAACGGGTCCGTCGTGCGGACCCGTCTCGATCTGTTGACCATGGTGATCGATGCGTCGCTCCCAGCCGGCAAGGCGGTCGTCGCGAAGATGCGCCTTCCCGGGGTTGCCCCGGTGCTCACCGGCGCCGCGGTGACCGAGCTCTGCGATGGCGGAGCGACCCGTCTCCGATGGACCGACATCGGCCCGGTCACGCGCGTGCTCCTCGAGCGGCCGGCAACTGAAGTCGGGAATCGTCCGGGACAGCCGCATGGTGAGGCAGCCGAGCTGGCTCGCTGAGCCGGGCACGAGATGGTGCGGAGGTGCCGACACCATCTCCGTCGGAGTTGCGTGACGAGGTGCTGCGCCGATCGAGTACGTACGTCGGGCAGCGAACCTCCCGAAGGGTCGTCGCGTCCGAGCGGGAGATCCACTGCGACACCGAGGAGCTCGTCGTCGTGAACGCCGGATCGGTGACCGCCGAGATCCTGACCGACGACGCGGCCGTCGACGTCGCGCTCGAGGCGGGACAGGTCGTGGTCGTGGGCCAGAGCTTCTGCTGAGCCCGGTCGCCCCCGGCGACGCCGACCCGGCAGCGTCTCGGTCCGCTCATCCGCCCGACACATCGACCGGCCAGACTCCTGCGATGAGCGCAGACGAGGCGGTGGTGATCCGGGGCGGGCACGTCCTGACGATGGGGCCCGAGGGCGATCTCGTCGACGGCGCGGTCGGCATCGTCGGCAACGAGATCGTCGCCGTCGACGCCTACGAGGCCGTCTGCGCGGCGTTGCCCGACGCCGCCGTGGTCGGCGACGAGCACGGGATCGTGCTGCCCGGCTTCGTGAACGCGCACACCCATCTCTCGGAGGCGCTGATCCCGGGGATGGGGGAGCGATTCGCCCTCCCGGAGTGGATCGAGCGGATCATCGTGCCGGTCGGTCGCGTGCTCGACGCCGAGGCGGCCCGGGTGGGTACCCGCCTGAAGGCCGCCGAGATGCTCCTCTCGGGCGTCACGACCGTGAACGACATGTGGGCGTACTCCGCGGTCGAGCATCGGGCCACGCAGGGGGTGGTCGACGGGCTGGAGTCGATGGGGCTGCGCGGCATCGCCTGCTTCGGTGCCACCGACCTGGAGGGTGCGGTGGGGCTCCCGGCGACGCAGCGCGCCGAGCTGCTCGCCGAGCAGGTCGAGCTCGCCGACCGCTGCCGCGCCAGCGAGCTCGTCGACATGCGCCTCGGTGTCGGTGTCGTCCACGGCCAGAGCGACGAGCTGCTCGCGGACAGCGTGGCGCTGGCCGAGGCGGAGGGATGGGCGGTCCACACCCACCTCGCAGAGGTGCGCGAGGAGCTCACCCTCAGCCGCATCAGGTGGGGTGCCACGACCACCGCACGGGCCGCAGCGGCCGGGCTCCTGTCCCGGCCCACCATCGCCGGCCATGGCGTGTGGCTCACCGACGACGACGTCGACCTCCTCGTGTCGCACGGCTCGGCGATCGTCCACAACCCGGCCGCCAACATGATCCTGGGGTCGGGCATCTGCCCGGTCGTCCGGCTCCGCCGGGAGGGCCTGCCAGTCGCGATCGGGACCGACGGCGCCGCATCGAACGACGCCCAGAACATGTTCGAGGTGATCAAGCTCACGGCGATGCTCCAGAAGCTCGACGCCCTCGACCCGGCCGTGTTCACCGCCAGGGACGCCCTCACGATGGCGACGATCGAGGGCGCCGCCGCACTGGCTCTCGACGAACTGGTCGGATCGCTCGAGGTCGGCAAGCGGGCCGATGTGCTCCGCCTCGACGGCCACGGGATCGGGCTGGCCTCGATCCACGACCCCTACCAGCAGATCGTGTACGCCTGCGGGCCTCCCGATGTCGCCGACGTGTGGGTCGACGGCCGTCGTCGGGTGGCCGACGGCCGCCTCGTCGACGTGCACGTCCGTGAGTTGGTCGACGAGTCGAAGGAGCACGCCCGCCGCATCGTGACCGACGCCGGCCTCGCCGAGCTCAGCGTCCTCGCCTGATCCCCGGCGGAGCAGGCGTCACGAGCGGAGCAGCGCGACCTCGGGGAGCTCGACCGGATCCCCGTAGCCGTTCTCGACCAGCCAGCGGATCGCGACCAGGCACCGCCACGACCACCACCCCGTGATCGCGGCGCGGTCGACCTCCCGGCCGTAGCCGGCCAGCAGGTCGTCGAGGCGGTCCCGATGGCCCAGCGTCAGCGTGGCGAGATCGAGCAGCGGATCGCCCCGTCCGGCCTCGGACCAGTCGATGATCCCGGTCACCCGGTCGTCCTCGATGAAGACGTGCTCGACGTGCAGGTCGCCGTGGACGAACGCCGGCGGCCGGGGCCGCAGGGCTGCCCGGGCAAGGGCTCGGTGGCGCTCCACGAG
>JBCCTY010000132.1:0-10432 GCA_039197885.1 Actinomycetota bacterium
GCCGTGGGTGTGCCAGCGTCGACGCCCGATGACCCGTGGCGCCCCACCGAGCAGAGCGACCTGATGCCCCACCTCGGGCCGCGCCTCGTCGTCGCCGGGACCCACTCCGGTGTGGGGAAGACCACGATCGCCACCGGGCTGATGGCTGCGTACCGCGCTGCCGGTGCGCGGGTCACGTCGGCCAAGGTGGGCCCCGACTTCCTCGATCCCGGCTACCACGCGCTCGCCACCGGACGAGCGCCCCGGAACCTCGACGCCTGGATGTCGGGGCCCGACGCCATCGCACCGCTGGCGGCTCGGGCGGGAGCTGGTGCCGAGCTGCTCGTCATCGAGGGCGTCATGGGTCTCTTCGACGGCGCGGTCGACGGTTCGCCGTCGAGCACCGCCGACGTGGCCGCGCTCCTCGATGCACCGGTGGTGCTCGTCGTCGACGCCTCGGCGATGTCGGCATCGGTGGCGGCGCTCGTGCGCGGCTTCCGTGACCACGATCCACGGATCCGCCTCGCCGGGGCGATCCTGAACCGGGTCGCCGGCCCCCGTCACCGCACGCTGCTGACCGAGGCGTTGGAGGCCATCGACGTGGAGGTGCTCGGGTCGGTCGATCGCGACGATGCGCTGATCTGGCGTGACCGCCACCTCGGGCTGGTGCCGGTGGAGGAGCGGCCCGCCGAGGTGTCGGCCGCGCTCGAGCGGCTCGGCGCGCAGGTCGCGGCGGGCTGCGACCTGGCCCGACTCCGAGCCGTTGCCGACGCCGCGCCGACGACCTCGGCCACGAACCTCCCGGAGGTCGACCCGGTCTCGAGCGATCGCCCCGTCCGGATCGCGGTGGCCGGCGGTCCGGCGTTCACCTTCCTCTATCGCGACAACGTCGAGGCCCTCGAGGCGGCCGGGGCCGAGCTCGTCGCCTTCGACCCGCTCATCGACGAGGCGCTGCCCGACGACGTCACCGGGCTCGTCGTCGGTGGAGGTTTCCCCGAGGTCCACGCCACCCGACTCGCCGACAACGAGGCGCTGCTCTCCGAGGTCGGCCACCGGGTCGGGGCGGGACTGGTCACGTGGGCCGAGTGCGGTGGCCTGCTGTGGCTGGCCCGCTCCCTGGACGGGCGGGCGATGGCCGGCGCGTTGGCGGTGGAGGCGTCGATGACCGACCGCCTCACCCTCGGCTATCGCCACGCCACCGCCGTCGGCGACACTCCGGTGCTGGCCGACGGAGACGAGGTGCGTGGTCACGAGTTCCACTACTCGACCGCCGAACCGGGTGGCGACGCGCTGCGGCTCCGGTCCCGGTTCGGGTCCCGCCTCGAAGGTCACGGATCGCCGACGCTGCTGGCGACCTACCTCCACCAGCACCTCGGCACCCGCCCGGAGGTCGCCGCCCGCTTCGTCGCCGCCTGCGCCGCATCGCCGAGGTGACGGGCCGGCTGCCCTACGTCGTGCCCTACGTTCCGGCTAGGGTCCGGCGGTGCGCAAGACCTCGGTCTACCTCCCCGACGCCCTGAAGCGCCGCCTGGGCGCGCTCGCCGAGCGGACCGGTGTGTCCGAGGCCGAGCTGATCCGCGAGTCGATCGAGCGGCGGTTGGCCGGCTCGGAGCGACCGGTCCGCGCCGACGCCCCCGTGCCCGGTCGTCTCGTGGGTGTGGGGGTCGGGCCGGGTCCGAGCGACCTCGTGACGGTTCGAGCCCTCGATGCCCTGCGCCGCGCCGACCGTGTCGTCGCTCCGTGCACGTCGCTCGATGCGGTCGGTCGGGCCGAGGCCATCGTCCGCGATGCCGCACCCGACGTCGTGGTCGAGCGGATGGTGTTCGTCATGGCTCGCGACCACGACGCCCGCGCCGCTGCGCTCGCCGAGGTCTGCGATCGGGTCGCCGCCCACCTCGCAGCCGGCGAGGAGGTCGCCTTCATCACCCTCGGCGACCCCAACCTCTACTCGACCGTGTCGTCGGTCATCGCCGGCGTGCGGGCCCGTCGTCCGGAGACCGAGATCGCCACCGTCGCCGGCATCACCGCCTTCCAGGCGCTGGCGATGGAGGGTCCGGCGATGCTCGCCGACGAGCAGCAGTCGCTCGTCCTCGTCCCGGCCAGCGCGCCGGCCGAGATCATCGAGGCCGAGCTCGCCCGCTCCGACCGCTCGGTCGTGCTCTACAAGGCGGGCGGCCGCATCGCCGCGCTCGCCGATGCGTTGGAGTCCGCGGACCGCCTCGACGGCGCCGTCATGGGTGAGCTGATCGGCATGCCGGGGGAGCGGGTCGCGTCGGTGGCCGAGCTGAGGGACCGCCCGGCGTCGTACCTGAGCGCCGTGATCTCGCCGGCCCCGGACGGCGCCGGTCCCGTCGTGGGGCCCGTCGAGGTCGCCGAGCGGGAGGTCGCCGAGCGGGAGGTCGCCGGCCGATGACCGCGACGATCTCCTTCGTGGGCGCCGGACCGGGCGCCGACGATCTCGTCACGCTGCGAGGCGCCGACCGGCTGGCGAACGCCGACATCGTGATCTGGGCCTCGTCGCTCGTGCCCGAGTCGATGTTGCGCCACTGCCGCGACGACGCCACGTTCCACGACTCGGCGACCATGACCCTCGAGGACGTGCTCGACGTGTTCGAGGCGAACCCGAGCGCCGACATCGTCCGTCTGCACTCCGGTGACCCGAGCGTGTACGGGGCCATCCAGGAGCAGATCGACTGGTGCCACGCCCAGGACCGCGCCTTCGAGGTCGTCCCCGGTGTGACCTCGGTGGCGGGCGCGGCGGCCGAGCTGCGTCGGGAACTGACGGTCCCGCAGCGGGGGCAGTCACTCGTCTACACCCGGCTCGCCGGGCGGACCTCGGCGTCCATGCGACCCGACGAGGACGTCAAGGCCTTCGCCCCGCACGGCACGACGATGGCCGTGTTCCTGTCGGGTGCGCGTCCCGACGAGCTGCAGGCCGAGCTCCTCGTCGAGGACACGGGCTACGACGCCGACACCCCGGCGGTGGTGCTCGTCCGAGCCACCTGGCCCGATCAACAGATCGTCCGGACGACGGTCGGCGACCTGGCCGAGGCGATCCGGTCGACGGGCGCCACCATGACGGTCCTCGTGCTCGTCGGTGACGTGCTCGCCGACGAGCCGGTCGAGGCGCGCAGCCACCTCTACTCGCCCGACTACACGACCTCCTACCGGCTGCGGTCCGAGCACGGGTCGACGACGGGCCGGGCGAGCGCTCGGAGCAGGTCCGAGGCCGCGGGCAGGACCCACTGAGCCCCGCCGTGTCGACCTCGGAACCGGAGCTGTCGCCCGACGTCGCCGCCGCGACGGGCCTGCGGACCGGGTGGACCACGGGCACGTGCGCGTCGGCCGCCGCCAAGGCCGCAGCCGCCTGGTTGGTGACCGGTACCGCCCCCGGCGTCGTCGAGGTCGGGCTGCCCGGCGGTGACCGGGTGTCGTTCCCGACGGCCGACGTCGATCCGTCGGTCCCGCACCGGGTCGCGATCGTCAAGGACGCCGGGGACGATCCCGACTGCACCGATGGCGCCCACGTCACGGCCCATCTCGCGTGGGCCGGCGGGGGAGTCGACGAGCCCGTCACGCTCCGGCGCGGCGAGGGTGTGGGCCTGGTCACCAAGCCCGGGCTCGGCCTCGAGGTCGGCGGTCCCGCCATCAACCCGGTGCCGGCCCGGATGATCGAGGCGGCCATCGCCGAGGTCACGTCGCGGCCGGTGATCTGCACGATCTCGGTGCCCGACGGGGAGCGGATGGCTCGCAAGACGTCGAACTCCCGGCTCGGCATCGAGGGCGGCATCTCCATCCTCGGCACGACCGGGATCGTGAAGCCGTTCTCCACGGCCAGCTACCGGGCGAGCGTCGTCCAGCAGATCGATGTCGCCGCGGCGCAGGGCACCGAGGTCGTCGTGCTCGCCACCGGCTCCCGCAGCGACGACTGGGCCCAGGCCGCGTGGCCCGATCTCGCACCGGTCACCTTCGTCGAGGTCGGCGACTTCACCGGCATCGCGCTGCGGCGGGCCGCCGGTGCGGGCATCGGTGCGGTGCGCTTCGTCGGCATGGCGGGCAAGATCGCCAAGCTCGCCGCCGGGGTCATGATGACCCACTTCCACCGCAGCAAGGTCGACACCGAGCTGCTGGCCCGCGTCGCGGACGACGTCGGTTCGAGCGAGACGGTGGTGACGGCCGCGACCGAGACCAACACCGCCCGGCACTTCGCCGAGGTCTGCCTGGCCGAGGGCGACCGCGCACCGCTGGTCCGACTCTGCGAGCTGGCGGCGGTGAACTGCCGGGCCCACACGAGCGACGCCATCGAGGTCGAGGTCGTCATGGTCGACTTCGACGGTGTCGAGGAGATCGCCCGTGGCTGACGAGGTCGCTCCGCCCGTCGCCATCGTCGGCCTGCACGGTGGTCACTGCTTCGGCGCCGGCGCCGAGCGGGCGCTGGTCGATGCCGACGTCCTGGTCGGCGCCGCCCGCCAGCACGACGCGCTGTCGGGGCTCGGCCGGGCCACGCCGCTGACCGGTGAGCGGGTCGAGCTGTTCGGCCCCCTCGACGAGGTCATCGACCTGATCGGCGAACGGCGTGACCGGGGCCAGCGAGTGACGATGCTGGCCAGCGGCGACCCCGGGTTCTTCGGGATCGAGCGCCTGCTGGTCGGTCGCTTCGGCGAGGCCGTCGAGGTGCACCCGGCCCCGTCGTCGATCGCCCTCGCCTTCGCTCGTGCCCGCGTGCACTGGGACGATGCCGCCGTCGTGTCGGTGCACGGCCGGTCGCTGGAGCGGGCGTTGCCGCACATCCTGGCCGCACCGAAGGTGGCGGTGCTCGTGTCGGCCTCCACCCCGCCCGAGGCCGTCGGTGCGGCGTTGCTCGCCGCTGGAGCCACGCATCGCCAGGCCGTCGTCTGCTCCCGCCTCGGCGAGGCCGACGAGGCCGTCCTGCGCACGGACCTGGCCGGGCTCGCCGCCGGCACCTTCGACCCGCTCTCGGTCGTGGTGCTCACCAGCGAGGTCCAGCCGATGGAGGTCAACGCCGTCGTCGCCTGGGGTCGTCCCGTGTCGGCGTTCCGGCACCGGGCGAGCATGATCACCAAACCCGAGGTCCGGGCGGCGGTGCTGAGCAAGCTCGACCTGTTCGGTGCGGCGACGATGTGGGACGTCGGCGCCGGCAGCGGCAGCGTGGCGATCGAGGCGGCCCGGCTCGCACCGGGATGTCGGGTGTTCGCCGTCGAGCGCGATGCCGAGGACTGCGAGCGCATCCGAGCCAACGCCACCCGCGTCGCCGTCAGCGTGGTCCAGGGCTCGGCGCCCGACGTCCTCGCCGAGCTCCCCGACCCCGATCGCGTCTTCGTCGGCGGCGGCGGCATCGAGGTGTTCCGCGCCGCCCACGCGCGGCTCCGCCCCAGTGGGGTCATCGTGGCCACCTTCGCCACGCTCGACTCCGCGTCGGCGGCCGTCGCCCACCTCGGCGGCGATGGCGAGCTGGTGCAGATCGGCGTCAACCGGGCCGTGCCCGTGGGATCGGCCGGACAGCTGCGTCTGGAGGCCGAGAACCCGGTGTTCGTCGTCCGGGGGTCCGATGCCTGACGTGCTGAGCGTCTCGATCACCGAGCAGGGCCGCGGGCTCGCGAGGCGGCTGCCGTTCGAGCACGTCCACGGGCAGCTGGCCGAGACGGTGCGGGCAGGATGGGGCGACGTCGACGGCTTCGTGCTCGTGTGCGCGGTCGGCATCGCCACGCGGGTGATCGGGCCCCTGTTGTCGGACAAGGGCGACGACCCGTCGGTCGTCGTGATCGACGACGCCGGTCGCTTCGCCGTGCCGCTCGTCGGTGGGCACCGGGGCGCCAACGACCTGGCGATCGAGGTGGCGGCGCTGCTCGACGCCGAGGCGGTCGTCACCACCGCAACCGACAGCCGCGGTCAGGTCGCCCTCGACACCCTCCCCGGCTTCACCGCCGCCGGAGACGTCGCCGCCGTCACCCGGGCCCTCCTCGACGGCGCACCCGTCGCTGTCGAGCACGAGGTCGCGTGGCCGCTCCCGGCCGGGCTCTCCGGCTCGACCGACGACGGCGAGCACCGCATCGTGGTCACCGACCACGGGCGAGTCCCGGGCCCGCACGAGGTCCTGCTCCATCCGCCCTCGCTGATCATCGGGGTCGGGGCGTCGTCGGATGCGCCGGGCGACGCGGCGACCGAGTTGCTCGACGAGGTCCTGCGCTCCTCCGGGTTGGCGGGAGCGTCGATCGCTGGCGTGGCGACGATCGATCGACGCGCCGGCGACCCGGTGGTGACCTCGCTCGGGTTGCCGGTGCGCTCGTTCACGGCGGCCGAGCTGTCCACGGTCACGGTGCCCAACCCGAGCGACGTGGTGCTCGCCGAGGTCGGCACGGCTTCGGTGGCCGAGGCTGCGGCACTGCTCGCTGCCGGCCCGGACGCAGAGCTGGTCGTCGAGAAGCACAAGGGGACGACCGCGACCGTGGCCATCGCTCGCCGGGCCCGTCCGGTGGGCGAGGTGTTCGTCGTCGGGCTCGGGCCGGGCCACCCTCGACACCGCACGCCCGAGGCGGTGGCGGCGATCCGCTCTGCCGATGTCGTCATCGGCTACTCCGTCTACGTCGACCAGTGCACCGAGCTGCTCAGCCCGCGGCAGGAGGTGGTGCGGAGCCCGATCGGCGCCGAGGCGGATCGGTGCCGGGAGGCCACCCGACGCGCCGCAGCCGGGCAACGCGTGGCGCTGGTGTGCTCGGGTGACCCCGGTGTGTTCGCCATGGCCACGCTCGTGTTCGAGGTCGCACCCGACGAGGGAGGTCCGGCGATCCATGTGGTTCCCGGGGTCACGGCGAGCCTCGCCGCCTCGGCGTTGCTCGGTGCCCCGCTCGCTCACGACCACGCCCTCGTCAGCCTGTCGGACCTGCTGACGCCGTGGCCCGTGATCGAGCGCCGGGTCGAAGCCGTTGCCGCCGCCGATATGGCGGTCGCCTTCTACAACCCGCGCTCGCAGCGGCGGACGACCCAGCTCGAGCGTGCGATCGAGATCCTCCGGCTCCACCGCCCGGAGTCGACGCCGGTCGGGGTCGTCGTCAACGCGACCCGACCCGGTGAGGAGGTCCATCTCACCACCCTCGGCGAGCTCGAACCCGCCCGGGTGGACATGTTCTCGATCGTCATCGTCGGATCCTCGACGACGGAGCTCCGCGACGGGAAGGTGGTGACGCCTCGTGGCTACGACGTGTGAGTCATCGGCGGCGCTCGCCGGCACCGTGCGGATCGATCACCGGTGCACGGCGTGCGGCAACTGCCTCATCACCTGCCCGACGGTCGCGCTGCGGCCGGCGCCGGGTCGACCGATCGTCCTCGACGAGCGGTGCACCTCGTGCGGTGCGTGCATCGAGGTGTGCCCGGTCGATGCGATCACCGAGGTCGTGGCGTGACCGGCATCCACCCGATCGAGGTGGAGAGCTACCGGATCCTCGCCGAGCGCGTCGACCTGTCGGCCTTGGCGCCACTCGACCGCGCCGTCGTCGAGCGGATGGTCCACTCGACGGCCGACCTCTCCTTCGTCGAGAGCGCTCGCATCGGTGAGCGGGCGACCACTGCCCTGCTCGACGCCTTGACGGCCGGCGCCCCGGTCATCGTCGATGCGGCCATGGTCGCCGCCGGCATCACCCGCCACCCGACGACGTGCTACCTGGCCCGGGTGCCGGTCGCTCCGCCGGGCTCGACCCGATCGGCGGCGGCGTTCGAGCTGGCCGCCGCGGAGCACCCCACGGGGGCGGTGTTCGTCTGCGGCAACGCCCCCACGGCGCTCTTCGCGTTGCTCGACCTCCACGCTGCCGGCCGTGTCGAGCCCGCCGCCGTCGTCGGGCTGCCCGTGGGCTTCGTCGGGGCAGCCGAATCGAAGGCGGCGTTGTGGGACAGCCCGCTCGCGCCGGTCAGCATCACCAACGTCGGCGAGCGCGGCGGCAGCCCGGTGGCGGCCGGGGCCGTCAACGCGATCGTGCGGGCCGCCCACTCGCTCGACGAGACCTCGGGGGCGAGCTGATGCGGCCCGGTCTACCTGCGGTGCTCGACGTGAGGGGCCGCCGGTGTGTCGTCGTCGGCGACGGTGCCGCCGGACGCCGGAAGGCCGACGCCCTGGTCGCCGCTGCGGCCGATGTCACCGTCGTCGATCCTGACGCTGCGCCCCGACCGGGCGTCGAGGTCATCGCCCGGCCGTGGGAGGCCGGTGACCTCGTCGAGGCGTTCGTCGTGGTCACCGCCACCGACGACACCGAGGTGAACGACGCCGTGGCGGCGGAGGCCGCGCGCCTCGGCGCCCTCGTCCTGCGAGCCGATCGGCCGGGCGACGGTCACCTCACCCTCCCGGCCGTGGCTCACCGGCGGTCGGTGCGCGTCGGCGTCGACACCGGCGGCGAGAGCCCGGCGGTGGCAGCCGTGGTCCGCGACGAGATCGACCGGTTCCTCGACGCCGAGGACGACCGATGGGACGCGCTGGTCCGCTGGGCCGCCGAGCATCGACCGGTGTCGATCGCGGAGGTCGGTGCCCGCCTCGCCGAGCTGCGGAGGTCACCATGACCGTCTACCTCGTCGGTGCCGGCCCCGGTGATCCCGAGCTCATCACCGTGAAGGGGGCGCGGGTGCTCGCGACCGCCGAGGTCGTCGTCCACGACCGGCTCGTCAACGTCGAGCTCCTCGACCTCGCGCCGCCCGGCTGCGAGCGGATCAGCGCGGCGAAGGCGCCCCGGCGCCCGACGATGACCCAGGACGAGATCAACGCCCTGCTCGTCGAGCGCGGCCTGCGGGGCCAGTCGGTGGTCCGGCTCAAGGGCGGCGATCCCTGCGTGTTCGCCCGGGGCGGCGAGGAGGCCGCTGCCCTGATGGCAGCGGGCGTGCCGTTCGAGATCGTGCCCGGCATCAGCTCGGCGATCGCGGCACCCGCCTACGCGGGGATCCCCGTGACGCTGCGGCACGAGGCGCTGTCGGTCACGATCGTCACGGGCCACGAGGACCCGGCGAGTGGGCGGACCGTCGACTGGGAGTCGATCGCCCGGACCGGGGGCACCATCGTCGTGCTGATGGGTGCCGGTCGAGCGGCACGCATCGCCGCTCGACTCGTCGCCGCCGGACTCGATGCCACCACGCCGGCGGCGTGGGTCAACTGGGGAACGACCGAGGACCAGATGGTCTGGCGGGGCCCGCTGGTCGAGCTCGGCGCCGAACCCGTGCCGACTCCGTCGGTGCTGGTCGTCGGCGCGGTGGCGGGTGTCGACGTGAGCTGGTTCGCCGAGCTGGGCCGGTCGGCCGCCGCCGGCTCCTGAGTCACCACCTGTCGTCACTCCACCAGCACGTTCCGTGGCCTGACGTTGTTGCGGTTGGTTCGCAGTAGCTGGGACGCTCGCAGCCATGCTGGACCTGCACCCGCCGAGCCCAGCACGCATCAGCGTCGAGACCTTCGGGCTCCGGTTCGCCGAGGGGTCGCTCGCCGCTCGGAGGGTGCTCTCCTGCCTCCGGGGCGATCCGGACGACGATGCCGCCCGGGCCATCGGCCTCGCCGAGACCGCGCCGTCCGACGCCGTGCTGCACTCGACGTCGTGGCGCTGGGAGCGGGGCGACATCGTGCTCACCTACGTCTGTTGCCCCGACCCGCTCGCCGTCGAGGCGGCGTTGGTGCAGCCCGAGGACGGTCACCCCGGGCCCTCCGATCCGACGCTGCCGGGAGCCGGGCGGGCGACGCCGGCTCAGGTCCTCCACCACGGGATCGATCACCTCGCCTGGCTCGCCGATCATCACGACGAGCTCGTCGTGGCGTCCCGCGTGGCCCATCCCGAGTTGTGGGACCGGATCACCCGCGCCGGCCGCCACCGCGCCGGCCAGCTTCGTCGCTGACCCGGATCACCTGATCGCCCGACCCGGCGGACGGCCGCAGGCGCTCGGGGAGGCGTGCGGCGGTGGGTGTTAGGGTGCCGCGGTCAGCAGCGAGCGAAGTCCGGTGAGAGTCCGGCGCTGTCCCGCAACGGTGGTCCTCGGCCCGATCGGTCGAGGCGAGCCCGGTCGCCTCGCCGTCGACATCAGACACCGGACGCCTGCGAGGACGGGCATCTCGTCGGTTCCCTCGGACTCCGAACGAGCGTCGCTCCTCGCAGCAGACGAGGAGACCGACCATGCCGGAGCGCGATGCGGACGACATCCCGACCGACGATCCGCGACCCAAGGAGCTCCGCCGGGCACCGTCGCTCGTCCTGGTGAACACCGGCCCGGGCAAGGGCAAGACGTCCGCCGCCGTCGGCGTGATCATCCGGGCGGTTGCCCGCGACTGGACGGTCGGCGTCGTCCAGTTCCTCAAGTCCGGCACCTGGAAGACCGGCGAGGAGAAGGTCTGCAAGCAGCTCGGCGTCGACTGGTGGGCCGACGGCGAGGGCTTCACCTGGGACTCCGACAACCTCGAGAAGGACGAGGGCGTCGC
>JBCCTY010000133.1:0-10423 GCA_039197885.1 Actinomycetota bacterium
CCGCGGGCGACCGAGGCCCGCGGGTGCACGATCGGCGGGAGTACGAAGCCCGCGGCGGCGAGCCCCCGGAACACGTCGCGCCGCGGTCGGTTGTCGTCGCCGAGCCCGAACCCGAGGTACGCGGCGCCGGTGCCCTCGCGGACCCAACGCTCGTAGTCGAGGCCGTGCGGCAGCACCTCGATGCCCTGGTGCACCACCTCACCGGGCTCGTGGGCGTCGTCGAGCACGCCGACGGGACGGATGCCGAGCTCCAGCAGGGCGTCGATCACGACGGCGCCGTGGCGCTCGCTCCCCACCACCACGGCGGGCGAGGCAGGCGGACGCATCGACCCGGTCCACGAGATGCCGGTCCGCACCGCCGGAACACCGGAGGTCGGCGACACCGGTGCGCTCGGAGCGGACGATCGTCGCGGCTGCGACGGTGACGGGCCGGCCGGATCGTCGTCGTCGAGTGGGTGCACCAGCTCGCACAGGGGCGCGCCGACGCCGACCGTCTCGCCCGGCGACACCGACCACTGCACCCTGCCGCTCCGCGGTGCCTCGATCTCGAGGTCGGTGCGGGTGGACTCGACCCGACACAGCAGGTGCCCGGCCTCGACGAGGTCGCCGCTGCGCACGCACAGCTCCACGACCTGGCCGCGGTAGTCGTGCTCGTCGAAGCGCGGCATGCGCACGATCGTGGTGAGGCCGAGGCTCATGCGCGCACCGCCCACCGGCCCACGGCCCGGAGGGCGTGGTCAGGGTCCCGGGACGCGCACCTACCCATTGCTCAGACCGTCGGCGCCTCCGCAGCGTTTTCAAGGCACCGGACCGCGGCCCGAGCGGGCGTCAGCCGAAGGCCAGGCCGTCGAAGTCGCCGGAGGACCGCCACGCGTCGAGGTAGCGGAAGTAGGCGTGCGCTCCGTGGGGGTAGCCGACGAACGACGCCGCGGCCTCACCGGGGTCCTGGCCCTCGTTGTTGTAGTACCCCGGCGTGCAGTCCGGTGAGCCCAACATCCGCCCGCCGCCCGAGAGCAGCAGCTCGAGCCAGGCATCCTCGGCCTCGGCGGTCACCTCGACGCGCTCGTGGCCCTCGGCACGGGCGTGGGCGACGATCGTGGCGATCGTCCGACCTGCCTCGGTCAGGTTGTGGGGGACGTTCGAGATCAGGTTCGCACCCTGGGTCGGCTGCACCACGAAGAGGTTGGGGAAGCCGTGCACGTGGGTGCCGTGCAGGGTCCGCATGCCGTGCGCCCAGTGCTCCGAGAGGGTGAGACCGCTCCGTCCGGTCAGGTCGAAGCCCCGGCGCCGGGTGTGATCGGTCCCGACCTCGAAGCCCGAGGCGTAGATGATGCAGTCGACCTCGTACTCGACGCCGTTGGCTGCGACGCCCCGGGGCGTGATGCGCTCGACGCCCCGACCATCGGTGTCGACGAGGTGGCAGCCGGCCTCGTTGTAGGCCTGCAGGTACTCGTCGTGGAAGCAGGGCCGCTTGCAGAGCTGGCGGTACCAGGCCTTGAGCGCGAGGGCGGTGTCGGGATCGTCGACCAGGTCGTCGACCCGAGACCGGATCTCCTCCATCTTCTCGAAGTCCGACTCCTCGAACGCGGCGAGCATCTGCTCGACCGAGCGCTCCTCGGGTGGGAGTGCCTCGATCTTCGAGCGGATGCGGCGGGCGAGGTCGGTCCAGCCGTCCCGGACCAGGTCCTCCTCGGCGGGACCTCCGGTCTGGTTGGCGGTGAAGTTCTCGAGCCAGCGCTGCTGCCAGCCCGGCGTCGCGATCTCGGCGAACCAGTCGGGGTCGGTCGGCTCGTTGTTGCGGACGTCCACCGAGCTGGGCGTCCGCTGGAAGACGAAGAGCTCCTTCGCCGCCCGGGCGAGGTGGGGCACGCACTGCACGGCGGTCGCCCCGGTACCGATGATCGCGACCCGCCGGTCGGCGAGACCGGCGAGCGGCGCACCCGACGGATCTCCACCGGTGTACGCGTAGTCCCACCGACTGGTGTGGAAGCTGTGGCCCTCGAACGACTCGATGCCGTCGAGGCCCGGGAGCTTCGGCACGTGGAGTGGCCCGGTGCCCATCGCGAGGTACTGCGCCGTGAACTCGTCGCCGCGGTTGGTCCGGACGACCCATCGTGCGGCCTCGTCATCCCACTCGGCGTCGGTGACCTCGGTGTGGAAGAGCGCGCGGTCGTACAACCCGAAGTGCTTCCCGATCCGCTGGCAGTGCTCGAGGATCTCGGGGGCGTGTGCGTACTTCTCCGACGGCATGTGCCCGGTCTCCTCGAGCAGCGGCATGTACACGAACGATGCCGTGTCACACTGCGCGCCCGGGTAGCGGTTCCAGTACCAGGTGCCGCCGAAGTCGCCGCCCCTGTCGACGATCCGGACGTCGTCGATGCCCGCCTCCGTGACCCGCGCCGCGGTGACGAGTCCGGCGAACCCGCCGCCCACGAAGGCGAACGTCACGTGGTCGCGCACCGGCTCGCGCTCGGCGACCGCCACGTAGGGGTCGTCGAGGTAGTGAGCGAGGCGGCCGGCGACCTCCAGGTACTGGTCGTTGCCGTCCGGGCGGAGGCGCTTGTCGCGCTCCTCGGCGTACTTGCGCTTCAGCGCCTCGACATCGATGGCGTCGGTCACGGTGCTCCCCCCGGGCTGCGGCCAGCCCCATCGTCGCAGTGCCGGTGCGGCGTGGGCAGATCGGAGCGGTCAGACTCCCCGGATGGCCGGGATCACGGACCTCGGGGAGCTGCTCACCGCGTTGGAGGTCGAACGGCGACCGGGACGGCACACCTTCGTCGTGGTCGACGGGCCGGTCGAGATCGACGACGGGATCGGCGCGCTGATCGTCGAGGACGAGGGGATCACCGCGATCGTCCAGGTCGACGTCGCCCGGGCGAAGGGGTGGGCCGTCGACTTCGAGGCCGCCTGGCTCACGCTCACCGTCCACTCGTCACTCGAGGCGGTGGGGCTCACGGCGGCGGTGTCCCAGGCCCTCGCCGACGCCGGCATCGCCAGCAACGTGCTGGCGGGGTTCCACCACGACCACCTGCTCGTCCCGGTCGACCGGGCCGACGAGGCCGTCGAGCTGCTCGTGGCGCTGCGCAGGTCGGGTCAGCCCACGGGGACGGGACGGGGCGCCACGTCGACGACCGGCGTGGGCGGTGGATCGTCTCCGAGGCTGCCGACGAAGGGCGCGTCGCTGAAGACGAAGACACCACCGTCGGACGCCACCAGGAGGTACCCGTCGGCGCCGTAGGGCACCATGCCCCCGACCGGCTGGTTCAGCGGCTGACCACCCATCGAGCCCCGGAAGGACGCGTCACCGAAGGCGAACACACCACCGTCGGAGGCCACGAGCCAGTAGCCGGCACCGCTCGGGGTCGGGGCCAGTCCGACGACCGGGGCGTTGAGCGGCTGACCGCCCATCGAGCCGTGGAAGACGGCGTCGCCGAGGGCGAAGACCCCACCGTCGCCACCGACGAGGTAGAGGCCGCGGCCGGTGCTCGACGAGGTGGCGTCGATCACGCCGGCGTTGAGCTGGACACCCAGGATGTCGCCGAGTGGTGGGGCGTCGCCGAAGGGCACGACGCGGCCGCGGTCGGTCACGATCCAGTAGCCCGCGCCGCTGGGCGTGCCGGCCAGGGCCGCCGCCCGCTCGTCGGCCCCGAGCCATCCCCGGACCGAGCCGAGATCGGGAGCCGACCCGAGGGCGACGACGTCACCATCGGGGGTGAGGAGCCAGGCGCCGTTGCCGTCGGACACGGGCTCGATGGCCACCGCACCGGCGGGAAGCACGCCCGGGTCGAGGTCGGGAGCGCCGAACTCGTGGACGGTCCCCGAACGTTCGAGCACCCAGTAGCCGGCCGACACCGTCGGGACGGGGGCGGGCGCCACGGGCGTCGCGGTCGACACGGTCAGGTCGGGGACGACCTGCCGGAGCCAGTCGAGGACCGAGGCCACGGAGGTGTAGACGGTCGGGGCCAGGCCGCACTGGGCCGAGCCGTAGGACACGACGCCGCCGACGCTGAGCCGACCCTCGCCGAGATCGACCAGCAGCGGACCGCCCGAGTCACCGAAGCACGGCGTGGCGCCACCGGTGCAGAGCATGTCGCCCGGCACGTAGCGGACGCCCCAGGCGGCGTCGCACCCGGCGTCGGGCAGGATCGTCGTGGCAGCGGCCATCAGCCGATCGGCGTCGATGTCGCCGCCGGGGTCGACCGCCCCCCAGCCGTAGGTCTCGGCCGCGATCTCGGTCGAGCCCAGACCTGCGGGGAGGCGGCCCGGGCCCCACAACGACACCGGCTCGAGCGGGAGCGGCTGGGCGAAGTGCACGACGGCGACGTCGGCGCCGCCGAGCAACCCGCGGGCGGTGGGGTGGACGTCGAAGCGGTCGGCGATGACCGAGGCCATCGCCGGGTCATCGACCACGAACGAGCCGACCTGACCGACGATCGCCTGGATCGAGCCGGCCGGGGTGACGCAGTGGGCGGCGGTGAGCACCGCCGTCGGCGAGATCAACGAACCGGTGCAGAGCCAGCCCTGTCCGTCGCGGTTGGCGATCTCGAGCCGGACCGTGCCGGGGTTCAACGAGGCCGGTCGGCCCCCGACGATGGCCGCCTCGACGGTGCCGTCGGGTTCGTCGTCAGCGGTTCCGGCGTCGGCGGTCGCCTCGTGGATCGCCAGCCCGACCCCCACGCCGAGCAGCGCGGCGAGCGCGACGGCGAGGGTCCGGAGGAGGTCGGGGCGCACGGCCACACCCTAGTCGGCCACAGAGCGTGGTCAAGTGCCCGCGAGAAGTTGTTTCGGGGCGCCCGTGACGGGCTACTCCGCGGCGTCGAGCAACGACTCCGCCACCGCCGGGTGCACGAAGAGGCTCTCGTGGAGATCGGCGACGGTGAGCCCGGCGTTGGCCGCCAGCGCGATCACCGAGATCAGCTCGGCGGCGTGTCGCCCGACGATCGATCCACCGAGCACCTGACCGGTGAACGGGTCGGAGATGATCTTCACGAACCCGCGGGCGTCGTCGTTGATCAGTGCCTTGGCGTTGGTCGAGAACGGCACCTTGGTGACCCGGATCTTGCGTCCGGTCGAGAAGGCGTCGGCCTCGGCGAGCCCGACGTCGGCGATCTCGGGCTCGGTGAAGATCGCCGAAGCGGCCTTGTCGTAGTCGATGTGGCGGTGCGGTGCGTTGTGGAGCCCCATCGCGTGCTCGGCGATCTTGCGTCCCTGCATCGACGCCACCGACGACAACGGCAGCTTGCCGGAGAGGTCACCGGCCGCATAGATGTGACCGATGTTCGACCGGCAGTTGTGGTCGGTGTCGATGTAACCCCAGTCGTTGACCTGGACACCGGCGGACTCGAGGCCGAGCCCCTCGGAGTTGGGGATCGACCCGATGGCCAGCAGCGCGTGGCTCCCCACGGCGACCCGCCCGTCGTCGCAGGTGACCGTGACCACGTCGCCGTCGCGCTCGATGCCGGTCGCCCGGGCGCCCTTGAGCAGCCGGACGCCACGGCCGAGGAACGACTCCTCCAGCACCGCGGCCGCCTCGGGATCCTTGTTGGGCAGCACCTGCTGGCGGCTGACGATCAAGGTCACCTCGCAACCGAAGCTCGCGAACATGTGCACGAACTCCACGCCGGTGACCCCGGATCCGATCACCACGAGGTGCTTGGGCAGCTCCTTCGGTGGGTAGGCGTCGCGCGTCGTGAGCACCCGCTCGCCGTCGATCGGCGCCCAGTCGGGCACTCGCGGCCGTGACCCGGTCGAGAGCACCACGATGTCTGCGTCGAAGCGCTCGGTGCCCTCTGCGGTCTCGGCCACCACGGCGTTCGAGCCGTCGAGTCGACCGAGGCCGTCCACGAGGCGGACGCCCTGGTTCTCGAGCTGGCTGCGCAGCGAGCCCTCGATGCCCTCCTCGATGCGACCGATCCGTCCGCGGATGGCCTCGAGGTCGAGGGTGGGATCGACCTGGGCGAGGCCCATGCCCTGTGACCGGCGGTGGAACGCCATCGCGCCACCGGTCGCGATCATGGCCTTCGACGGGATGCAGTCCCAGAGGTGGGCGGCACCACCGACGACGTCCTTCTCGATCATCGTCACGTCGGCACCGAAGCGGGCGGCGTACGTGGCCGCCTGGTTGCCGGCGGGGCCACCGCCGACGACGACGAGGCGCTTCGGGCCGGCCGAGCCGTGGTGGACGAAGGTCATCGACCGGCGTCGAGGATCGACCGGCAGTAGTCGCGGTACGGGCTCTTCGGCATGGCCGCGATCGTACGTTCCATGACCTCGTCGTCGACATACCCCATGCGGTACGCGATCTCCTCGGGGCAGGAGATCTTGAGGCCCTGGCGCTGCTCGATCGTGGCGATGAACGACGCCGCCTCGAGGAGGCTCTGATGCGTGCCGGAGTCGAGCCAGGCGACACCCCGGCCGATCTCGACCGCCCGCAGCGAGCCGGCGGCGAGGTAGGCGAGGTTCAGGTCGGTGATCTCGAGCTCGCCTCGGTGCGACGGCGCCAACTCCCGTGCCATGCGGGGGGCTTCGCCGTCGTAGAGGTAGAGGCCCGGCACGGCGAGGTTGGTCCTGGGTCGCTCGGGCTTCTCCTCGAGCGACAGCACCCGGCCGTCGCGGTCGAGCTCGACGATGCCGTAGCGCTCGGGATCGTGCACGGGGTAGCCGAAGATCGTCGCCCCGGTGTCGAACCCGGAGACGGCCTCGTCGAGGCGCATCCGCCCGTAGAAGATGTTGTCGCCCAGGATGAGGCACGACGGCCCACCGGCCAGGAACTCCTCGCCGATGACGAGCGCCTGGGCGATGCCCTTCGGCTCGGGTTGCACCGCGTAGGTGATCTCGGTGCCCCACCGGCTGCCGTCGCCGAGCAGCGCCTCGAAGCGGGGCACGTCGTGGGGTGTGGAGATGAGCAGCATCTCCCGGATGCCCGCCAGCATGAGCGTGGCCAGCGGGTAGTAGATCATCGGCTTGTCGTAGACCGGCTGCAGCTGCTTGCTCGCGACCTGCGTCAACGGGTGGAGCCTGGTGCCGGATCCTCCGGCGAGGACGATGCCTTTCACTCCACCACGCTACCGGCGCGCCGACGACGGCGTCAGAGCGTTCGACCACTCCAGGAGCCGACCGGTGGAGCGCTCGCCTCGCATCGTGGCCAGCAGGTGCGCGAGGCCCTGGCGGTAGAGCTCCATCTCGTCGGCACACAGGGCGGCGATCCGCTGGCGGTCCCGATCGTCGTGCGGGACCGGGGCGGTGGAGTTCACCCACGGCATGTCGAGCCCAGGCCGCCCCGTGAGTCGAGCGAGGCTCTGCAACGAGACGTCGACCTGCTCGACGATGCCGACGAAGTCGAACCGGTCGAGGTCCACGTCGAGCATCTGCAGCTGCACGTCCGGCATGGCCTCGGCGAGCTCCACCGGCCCGAGGCCCTCGTCGCACATCCGCGCGCAGACGGGGTGGTTCAGGTCCGGACACTCCGACCAGTAGCGATGGTGCGACAGGAGCCGGTCGACGGGATGACGCAACCACGCGACGAGCGGGGCGTCCGGGAACTGGTCGAGGCGAACCGACGCCGGCACGTGGCCGTGGAGGCAGGTGATGTCGGGGTCGATCTCGACCGGCGGGCCGTCGTAGCGCCGGTACCCGTCACCGGCGAGCTCCTCCAGGACGACCTGGAAGGAGGTACCGGCCGTCTTGGGCACGTGCACCGACACGAGCGGGGAGCGCATGTCGGTCACGTCGTCCGCCGTCGACGGACCGATAGGAGCGGGGCCCCGCCACGCCGCCGGTGCGGCGCCCACCGGTCGGACCGCGTCTACTCCGACAGCCGCGGCGCGCAGAGGTCGTCGTACTCGGTGATCTCGATGCGATCGCGGTTCTCCCACGTGACCTCGAGCTCGGGATCCTTGCGGAGCGAGTACTCGCGGAAGCTCATCTCCAGGGAGTCGAACGCCACGATCCGGCCGCTCAGCGAGTCACCGACGCCGAGGATCAGCTTGAGCGCCTCGAGTGCCTGGATCGAACCGACGATGCCGGGCAGCACACCCAGCACGCCGGCCTCGGCGCAGCTCGGGGCGAGCTCGGCCGGTGGCGGCACGGGGATCATGTCGCGGTAGGTCGGGCCGTTCTTGGGGTCGAACACCGTGACCTGACCCTCGAAGCGGAAGATCGAGCCGTGCACCACGGGGATGCCGAGCTTCACGGAGGCGTCGTTGAGCAGGTAGCGGCTGGGGAAGTTGTCGGCGCCGTCGACCACGATGTCCCAGTCGGCGAGGACGTCGAGCACGTTCTCGGCCGACAGCCGGGTGTCGTAGGTGACCACGTTGACGTCGGGGTTCATCGCCGTGAGCGTCTTCTTGGCCGAGTCGACCTTGCGTTCCCCCACCCGGTCGAGGTTGTGGAGCACCTGGCGTTGGAGGTTCGACTCGTCGACGACGTCCATGTCGACGATGCCGATCGTGCCCACGCCGGCCGCAGCGAGGTAGAGCGCGGCCGGGCTGCCGAGGCCGCCGGCGCCGAGCAGCAGGACCTTGGCGTCGAGCAGCTTGCGCTGACCGGCCTCGCCGACCTCGGGCAGGAGGAGGTGGCGGCTGTAGCGGAGCTTCTGGTCGGGGCTGAGGGTGACCGGCGTCGACCAGTCGCGGCCCTCGTCCTTCCACTTCCCGAAGCCACCGTCCATCGAGACCACGTCGGTGTAGCCGAGCTGGCCGAGCGTGTCGGCGGCGAAGGCGGACCGGACGCCGCCCGCGCAGTAGACGATCACCTCGGCGTCGTGATCGGGGATCAGGTTCTCGACCTGCGCCTCGAGGTGGCCCCGGGGCACGTGGACCACGTCACGGAGCGCACCCTGCTCGTACTCGTCGGGCTCGCGGACGTCGAGCACCACGGTCCCGGGCCGGGCGGCGATGCGCTCGGCGGCCTCGGCGGTGTCGATCTCGGCGATGCGCTCCTTGGTGGACTTCAGGAGCTCGCGGAAGCTGGCCATGTCGGTGGACTCCTCGGGCGGCGGCTACCGGTCGAAAACCTACCTGGTGGGTCAGGTATTCCGGCGGGGCCGCACGAGACGGGGCAGGAGGTCGCTGATCGAGGCGAGGAGGACCTCGTCGGCGAGGCCGTCCATGTCGGTCGGCGAGCCGTTGACGATCACGACGCGGGCCCCGTTGCGCTGGGCGATCGGGACCACGGCGTTGATGGGCGCGACCGCGAGCGTGGAGCCGACGGTGAGCAGCAGGTCGGCGTCGACGGCAGCCTGCTCTGCCCGTTCGAGGTCGGCGGCGACGAGGTTCTGGCCGAAGGAGATCGTGGTCGACTTGAGGATCCCCCCACACACCAGGCAGGGCGGGTCCTCCTCGCCCGAGCGGACCCGGTCGAGGGTGTCGCGCATGGGGCCGCTCCAGCCGCAGTCCCAGCACACGACGCCGTGCATGGAGCCGTGGACCTCGACGACCAGCTCGGGATCGGTGCCGGCCGCCTGGTGGAGCCCGTCGACGTTCTGGGTGAGCAGGGCCGACAGCTTGCCCCGCCGTTCGAGCTGCACCAGCGCGTCGTGGCCAGGATTGGGCTCGGCGGCCCACACCGGCGAGTCGACCCGATTGCGCCAGGCGAGCTGACGGACCTCGGGGTCGGCGAGGTAGTGCCGGATGTTCGACATCTTCTCGGCCTTGGGGTTCCGGGTCCACACCCCCTTCGGGCCCCGGTAGTCAGGGATGCCGGAGTCGGTGGAGATGCCGGCGCCGGTGAGGACGGTGACCCGCTCGGCATCGTCGATCCACTCCCGGACGCGGTCGATCACCTCGTCGGGGACCGGCGGCAGGTGGTCGAGCACCGCCCGAGTCTGCCAGGGCCGGTGGGGCTCGACGTGACCCGGGCCACGTCGCGATCATGGGTCCATGACCGACACCGCGCCCCGGGCCTCGTTCACCGCGATGGACCACTCGACCGCCGAGGAGTGGGCGGTGATCGCCCGCGAGCACGACAAGCTCGTCGACGTCCTCCCCGATCAGATCCTCGGACACCTCCGGCTGCTCGACGGCGACTTCGGCGGCTTCGCCGTCGACCGCCTCACCCACTCGCTCCAGACGGCGCACCGGGCCGAGGCCGACGGGCGCGACGACGCCTACGTGATCTGCGCGCTGCTCCACGACATCGGCGACACCCTCGCCCCCAACAACCACCCCGACGTCGCAGCGGCGGTCGTGAAGAGCTGGGTGCCCGAGGGCTACCACTGGATGGTGCAGCACCACGGGATCTTCCAGGGCTACTACTTCTGGCACCACCTCGGCGGCGACCGCGACGCCCGCGAGGCCTTCCGGGATCACGAGCACTTCGAGCTCACCGCCGAGTTCTGCGCCAAGTACGACCAGGTGGCGTTCGACCCCGACTACCCCACGCCGCCGCTCTCCCACTACGAGCCGTTGATCCGGAGCGTCTTCAC
>JBCCTY010000134.1:0-10419 GCA_039197885.1 Actinomycetota bacterium
GCGGCGTCCGCCTCGTCGGGCCTCGGCTAGGACGGCAGGCGGGGCATGAGACGGTCGAGCCGGCGGCCGGCCGTGCGGAGCAGTCGTTCGATCTCCTCGAGCTCGGCGGCGACGTCCTCGGCCTGGGCCTGTCGGTAGCCGGCGCCGGCCGACTCCAGACGCGACCGCAGGTCCTCGAGCATGCTCGCGGTCGACGACAGCTCGGCTCGTCGGTCCATCTGTCGTCCCCTGACCTCGGTCGATAACGGTGGCAGGGCCCGAACGGGGCGCCGATACGCTCGTCGGGCGTGTTGCGTCGACTCGACCTCCGTGGCCTCGCCGATCCGGCGGCCGACCTTCCCCGACCCGTCATCGACGGGAACGAGCCCGTGGTCGCCGTGCGGGAGATCATCGCGGACGTCCGACATCGTGGCGACACCGCCCTGCTGGAGCTGACCGCCCGGTTCGACGGCGCTCGGCTCGACGCCGTGCGGGTCGACCCCGCGGAGGTCAAGGCAGCGCTGGAGGCGATCGACCCGTCGCTGCGGCAGGCGCTCGAGGTGGCCGCCGAGCGGATCGCCCGCTTCCACCGGGCCCAGCTGCGTGAGCCGCACGTCGTGGAGGACGGCGGGGTCACGGTCCGCTGCTGGGATCAGCCGCTCGCCCGCGCCGGGTGCTACGTCCCCGGTGGACGGGCCACCTACCCGTCGACGGTGCTCATGACCGCCGTCGTGGCCCAGGTCGCCGGCGTCGACGAGGTCGTCCTCGCCGTACCGCCCGGCCCCGACGGTCACGTCCCGCAGGCCACGCTCGCCGCAGCCGCCGTGGCGGGCATCGACGAGGTCTACGCCGTCGGTGGCGCCCAGGCGATCGCCGCCCTCGCGTACGGCACCGAGACCATCCGGCCCTGCGATGTCATCGCCGGGCCCGGCAACATCTACGTCGCCATCGCCAAGCGAGAGGTCGCCCCCGACGTGCGGGTCGCTGCTGCCTTCGCCGGTCCGTCCGAGGTCGTGGTCGTCGCCGATGGCACCGCTCCTCCCGCTGCGGCCGCCGTCGACGTCATCGTGCAGGCCGAGCACGGCCCCGACGGCCTCGCCTGGCTCGTCGCCTGGGACGACGACGCCGCTGCGGCGATCGACGCCGAGATCGACCGGCTCGTCGCCGAGGCGCCGAGGGCCGACGACATCCGGGCGACCCTGTCCGAGGGTGGCTACCTCGCGCTCGTCGACGGTCCCGCTGCAGCCGCCGCCGTCGTCGACCGCATCGCTCCCGAGCACCTCGAGGTCATGACGGCCGCTCCCGACGAGGTCGTGTCGTCGGTCCGCAACGCCGGTGCCATCTTCGTCGGGCCCACCTCCCCGGCGTCGGTCGGCGACTACGTCGCCGGACCGAGCCACGTGCTGCCGACCAACGCCACCGCCCGCTTCGGTGCGGCGCTCTCGACCGACGACTTCCGCAAGGCCATGCACGTGGTCGAGATCACCGACGCCGGGTTGGCCGAGCTCGCTCCCCACGTCGCCGCCATCGCGGACGCCGAGGGCCTCGCCGCCCACGCCCTGTCCGTCCGGCTGCCCCGGTCGGGGTCGTGAGCCGGCCCCAGGTCCGCGACGACCTCGCGCTGCGGGCCGGCTACCACTCGCCCCAGATCGACGTCGAGGTGCGGCTCAACACCAACGAGGCTCCGGAGCCACCCCCGGCGGCCTTCCGCGACTCGCTGGCCGCCGAGCTGTCCCGCATCGACTGGCACCGCTACCCCGAGCGCTCGGCCATGGGCCTGCGCGAGGCCCTCGGCGAGTTGCACGGCGTCGGTCCCGACCAGGTCTTCGCCGCCAACGGATCGAACGAGGTCCTCCAGACGCTGCTGCTCGCCTATGCCGGTGCCGGCCGCCGCGTCGCCACGTTCGAGCCGACCTTCGCCATGCACTCCCACATCGCCCGCATCAGCGGCGCCGAGGTGATCGAGGGCGAGCGTGACGCCGGCTTCGCGCTCGACCGCGACGAGATCGACCGGGTGCTCGGGCTCGACCCGGCGGTCACCTTCCTGTGCTCGCCGAACAACCCGACCGGCGTGCTCGAGGACGCCGAGCTCGTCGACCACGTCATCGCCACCGCCCCGGGCGTCGTCTGCGTCGACGAGGCCTACGTCCAGTTCGCCGATCGCAGCGCCCTGGAGCTCGTCGACGAAGAGCGTCCACTCGTCGTGACCCGGACGTTCTCCAAGACCTGGTCGATGGCGGCCGCGCGCCTCGGCTACCTGATCGGCCCGACGTGGCTGGTCGCTGCGCTCTGGGAGGTGGTCCTGCCGTACCACCTCGATGACGTCACCCAGGCCGCCGGACGGCTCGCGCTCCGACACACCGACGAGATGGACGCCCGCGTGGCTCGCCTGGTCGCCGAGCGCGAGCGGGTCGTCGCCGGACTCGACGGGTTGCCGGTGCACGTGTGGCCCTCGAGCGCGAGCTTCGTGCTGTTCCGTCCCGAGGGCAGGACGGGCGACGAGGTCTGGCAGTCCCTGGTCGATCGCTCGGTCCTGGTGCGCAACTGCGCCAGCTGGCCGCGGTTGACCGACTGCCTGCGTGTCACCATCGGCACCCCGGACGAGAACGATCGCTTCCTGTCGGCCCTCGAGGAGGCCCTGTCATGAGCAACGCCCGCACCGCGAAGCGGGAGCGCACCACCAAGGAGACCTCCATCGAGGTCGCCATCGATCTCGACGGCTCGGGCTCGACCGAGTGCGTCACCGGGCTGCCGTTCTTCGACCACATGCTCGACCAGCTCGGCCGTCACGGTGGCTTCGACCTGACCGTGCGGTGCGACGGCGACCTCGAGATCGACTCCCACCACACCGTCGAGGACGTCGGCATCACGCTCGGCGAGGTGTTCAAGGACGCGCTCGGCGACAAGCGGGGCGTCCGGCGGTTCGCGTCCAACCGGGTGCCCCTCGACGAGGCGGCGGTCGAGACGATCCTCGACCTCTCGGGCCGGCCCTTCCTCCACTACGACGTCGACCCGCCGGGTGAGAAGATCCTCGGCAGCCCGCCGTTCGACCCCCAGCTGTGCGAGGAGTTCTGGCGAGCGTTCGTGATGAGCTCGGCGATCACCCTCCACGTCGTGATGATCCGGGGCAAGAACACCCACCACATCATCGAGGCCAGCTTCAAGGGGGTGGCCCGAGCGTTGCGCGACGCGGTGAAGGTCGAGGGCTCGGATCTCCCCTCGACGAAGGGGAAGCTGTGAGCGCAGCGCGGCCCCTCGTCGCGGTCCTCGACTACGGCATCGGGAACCTGCGCTCGGCCCAGAAGTCACTCGAGAAGGTGGGCGCCGATGCACGCCTCACCTCCGACCCGGGCCTCGTGGCCGAGTCGGCCGCCGTCGTGCTGCCCGGGGTCGGTCACTTCGGCTCGTGCATGCGGGCGGTCCGCAACCACGGACTCGCCGAGGTCGCGAACGAAGCCGTCGAGCGGGGCCAGCCGTTCCTCGGCATCTGCGTCGGCGCGCAGATGATGTTCGCCGGCTCCGACGAGGCCCCCGACGAACCCGGCCTGGGTCTCCTCGACGGTCGCGTCGAGCGGCTCCCCGGTGGCGTCAAGCACCCCCAGATGCAGTGGAACCGCCTCGATCTCGTCCGGCCCGAGGATCCGCTCGTCGCCGGCCTGCCCGCCGAGCCGTGGATGTACTTCGTGCACTCCTTCGCCCCGGTGACCGACGAGGTCGTGGCGACGTGTGACTACGGTGGCACCGTCGTCGCCATCGCCGGCCGTCCCGGCCGCTGGGCCTGCCAGTTCCACCCCGAGAAGTCGAGCCACGACGGCCTCGCCCTCCTGCGCGACTTCGTCGAGATCGCCGCGAGGGTGGCTGCGTGATCGATCTCTACCCGGCCATCGACCTGCTCGGTGGCCGGTGCGTCCGGCTCCACCAGGGCGACTACGGCCAGGTCACCACCTACGACGTCGACCCGGTCGAGGTCGCGAAGGGCTTCGTCGCCGACGGCGCGCCGTGGGTGCACCTCGTCGACCTCGATGCCGCCCGCACCGGCGAGCCGGTCAACCGCGAGGTGATCGGACGGGTCGCCGCCGCCGTCGACGTCCAGGTCCAGGTCGGCGGCGGGGTCCGCTCGGTCGAGGCGGCTCGTTCGCTCGCCGACCTCGGCGTCGACCGGGTCGTCATCGGCACCGCGGCCGTCGAGGATCCCGACCTCACGCGCGAGATCGCCGGTCGGCAACGCGTGGCCCTCGGCCTCGACGTGCGGGGCACCGAGGTGGCCGTCCGGGGCTGGACCGAGGGGTCCGGACGCGAGCTGCCCGACGTGCTCGCCGAGTACGCCGGCGCTCCCGGGGTCGAGGCGGTGGTCGTGACGCAGATCTCCCGCGACGGCACGCTCGAGGGCCCGGACCTGCGCGGCCTCATCGAGGTGCTCGACGACGCACCCGAGGGCATCGACGTCATCGCCTCGGGCGGAGTCGGCGAGCTGTCCCACCTGTGGTCGATCGCCGCGGTCATGGCCGGCGACCGACGCCTCGGTGGTGTGATCGTGGGCAAGGCGATCCACGACGGTCGTCTCACCGTCGCCGAGGCCGTCGACGCGCTGGCGTGACCGCGTCAGCGCTCCTCCTCGACTTCGACGGCTTGATCATCGACACCGAGACCTCGGTGTACGAGTCCTGGCGCAGGACCTTCGTCGACCTCGGCGCCGAGCCCATCGATCGAGCGACCTGGGCGACCGGGCTGGGTCGACCGGCCGACGATCCCCTCGACATCGACCCGGTCGAGGTGCTCGCCGAGCGCCTCGACGGTCTCGCCGACCTCGACGTGGTCCAGGCCCGACGACGGACGCTGCGTGACGAGCTGCTCGCCGGCGAGCCGGTGCGACCCGGCGTCGAGGTGTGGATCGACACGGCGCGCTCGATGGGTCTCCCCGTCGCCGTCTGCTCGAGCTCGCCGACCTCCTGGGTCGAGCCACTGCTCGCCGATCACGGCCTCCGCGACCGCATCGACCACGTCAGCTGCGCCGGCGACGGCGTCCCGGGCAAACCCGACCCCGCCGTCTACCTGAACGCCTGCGCGGTCTTCGGCGTCGATCCCGCTCGTGCGGTCGCGGTCGACGACACCCCGGTCGGCATCCGTGCCGCCAAGGGAGCCGGTGCCCGAGCCATCGCGGTCTCGGCCAACATGACCGCCGGGCTCGCCTACCCCGACGCCGACCTGGTGGTGGGCTCCCTGGCCGACCTCGAACCGGTCGACGTGCTCGGATCTCGGTAGCGTCGGCGGCCGTGCAGACCGTCCGCGTCATCCCGTGCCTCGACGTGACGGCCGGCCGCGTCGTGAAGGGCGTCAACTTCGTCGATCTCGTCGACGCCGGTGACCCGGTCGAGCTGGCCCGCCGCTACGACGTCGAGGGCGCCGACGAGGTCGTCTTCCTCGACATCACGGCGTCGTCGGACTCCCGCGACACGATCCTCGACGTCGCGGCCCGCACCGCCGAGGAGTGCTACATCCCCGTGACGATCGGTGGGGGCATCCGGACCGTCGAGGACGCCCGACGGCTGCTGCGCGCCGGTGCCGACAAGATCTCGGTCAACACCGCGGCGATCAACGACCCCTCGCTCGTGAGCGGCATCTCGGACGAGTTCGGGGCGCAATGCGCCGTCGTCGCCATCGACGCCCGGCGGCGTCGTGACGGCGACGGACCGGAGTTCGAGGTCTTCACCCACGGGGGTCGCAACCCGACCGGCCTCGACGCGGTCGCCTGGGCGGCCGAGGTCGAGCGGCGCGGCGCCGGTGAGATCCTGCTCACCTCGATGGACCGCGACGGCACCAAGGACGGTTTCGACACCGAGCTGACCGCTGCCGTCGTCGACGCCACCGACATCCCGGTCATCGCCTCGGGTGGTGTCGGCACCCTCGACCACCTCGTCGAGGGCGTCACCGAGGGCCGCGCCGACGCCGTGCTCGCGGCGTCGATCTTCCACTTCGGCCAGCACACCGTGGCCGAGGCCAAGGCCGCCCTCGGCGCGGCAGGGGTGCAGGTCCGCCCGGTCTCGTGACGGGCATGGAGCTCGTCGCCGTGTTGGCGGCGGTGAGCGTCGGTGCGTTGGTGAAGTCGGTGACCGGCATGGGCCTCCCGCTCGTCGCCATCCCGGTGATGGCTCCGGTGGTCGGCATCGAGGACGCCGTCGTCATCATGTCGCTGCCCAACCTGGTGGCCAACGCCTACCTGGTCTGGCGCAACCGGGCGGGCCGGGTCGAGGCGCCGCCGCTCGGCCGCTTCGTCGCGGCCGGCGTCGCCGGCACGGTCGCCGGGGTCCTGCTGCTCTCGGTGCTCTCCGAGACGGTGTTGGGCGTCGCCCTGGCCGCGGCGATCTTCGCCTACGTCGGCTGGCGCATCCGATGGCCCGAGGCCCGCATGTCGGGTGCGGTCGCACGACGCCTGGCACCGCTCGCCGGTGCCGTCGCCGGCGTCTTCCAGGGCACCATCGGGGTCTCGGGGCCGGTGGTCGTGTCGTTCGTGCACGCGCTCCGGCCGCCGCGGGCCGGGCACCTGTTCTCGGTCACCGGGATCTTCCTCGTCATCAACGGCACCCAGTTCGCCGGGCTCGTCGCCACTGGCCTGCTCACCCTCGATCGGCTGGTCGCCTCGCTCGCCGCGACGGTCCTGGTCATGGCGGCCACGCTCGGCGGGAGCCGACTCGGCGATCGCCTCGGCCGAGCGGCGTTCGACCGCGCCGTGCTCGTGACGCTCGGCGCAGCCGGTGCCGTGCTCGTCGTCGGGTTGTTCTGACCGCACGGCGAGCCGGGCTCCCGTGCGACGCTCAGCCGAGGAAGCGCACGGCCAGCGCCACCGAGGCCCCGGTGGCACTGACGTAGAGCCAGAGCGGCAGGGTGAGGCGGGCCAGTCGGCGGTGTGTGCCGAAGCGGCCCGAGGCCGCCGACCAGGCAGTCGTCAGCACCGCCGGGAGCGCGACGATCGACAACAGCACGTGCGAGACGAGCACGACGAGGTAGGCGGTCCGGAGCCAACCGTCGGCGCCGAAGACGGCGTCGCCGTGCAGCGTGTGGTGGAGGAGGTAGCCGACGAGGAAGAGCGCCGAGCAGGCGAGCGCGGCGAACATCGCGTCGCGATGGGCCGTGAGACGGCCCGCCCGTATGTGGCGCCACCCCCGCACGAGGAACGCTGCTGCGCCGAGGTTGAGCGCGGCGTTGACCAACGGCATGGTCGACGAGGACGAGCTGCCCCCGGCGTCGACGCCCGTGACGAGCCAGAGCAGCGCCGCGACCGCCGCGAGGCTGCCGAGGCCGATCACGCCCGCCGCGCGCCGGGGCGGCACGTCGAGCACCTGCCGCACGGGCTCGGGCACCGGGACGCGGACATCGGTCATCGCTCCGATCCTGACCGGCGTGATGGAGGTCACGGCAGGGACGAAGGTCCCGGCTGGCGTGGGACGATGACCGGGTGCATCACGTCGTGATCGTCGGTGGAGGCTTCGGTGGGCTCGAGGCGGCCAAGCGGCTCGTCCGGGTGTCGGGCGTCGACGTGACGCTCGTCGACCGGCGCAACCACCATCTGTTCCAACCGCTGCTCTACCAGGTCGCCACGGCCGGCCTGAACCCCGGCGACATCGCCTACCCGATCCGTGCCGTGCTCCGGAAGCACGACGCCGCTCACGTGCTCCTGGCCGATGTCACCGACGTCGATCCCGAGGCGAGAGAGGTCGTCCTCGACGGCGACGAGCGCCTCGGCTACGATACCCTCGTCCTCGCCGCGGGGGCGACCCACTCCTACTTCGGGAACGACGGGTGGGAGCGCGACGCCCCCGGCCTCAAGACCATCGAGGACGCCATCGAGATCCGCCGCCGACTGCTCACGGCGTTCGAGCGGGCGGAGCGAGAGGACGACCCCGCCGTCCGACGGGCCCTGCTGACGTTCGTCGTGATCGGTGCGGGCCCCACCGGTGTCGAGCTGGCCGGCGCGATCAGCGAGATCGCGCTGCGGACCCTCGCACGCGACTTCCGCCGCATCGATCCGACCACCACCCGGGTCGTGCTCGTCGAGGCCGACGACCGGGTCCTGCGGGCCTACCCCGAGGTGCTCTCGGCGAAGGCGTTGCGCCAGCTCCGCGAGCTCGGTGTCGAGGTCCAGACCTCGACCCGTGTCGAGGACCTCGACGACGAGGGGGTCACGACCGACAGCGGTCGGATCGAGGCCCGCACCGTCGTCTGGGGCGCCGGGGTCTCTGCGTCACCGCTCGGCGAGGCGCTGGGCTGCGAGCTCGACCGGGCGGGACGAGTCGTCGTCGACGAGCACCTCGCCGTACCGGGGCGACCGGAGATCCTCGTGATCGGCGACCAGGCCGCCGTCACGACCAAGCGGGGCGACCCCGTCCCCGGGGTGGCGCCGGCGGCGCTCCAGGGTGGGCGACACGCCGCGAAGGTCGTGCGGGCCGACCTCGCCGGACGGGCCCGACCTCGATTCCGCTACCGGGACAAGGGGTCGCTCGCGACCATCGGGCGGTCGGCGGCGGTGGCGGACTTCGGGCGGTTGCGCTTCTCGGGGTTCGCCGCCTGGGTGCTGTGGTGGGCCGTCCACATCGTGTTCCTCGTCGGCTTCCGGAGTCGGGCCCTGGTCATGTTCGGCTGGGGATGGTCCTATGTGACCTTCCAGCGGGGCGCCCGCCTGATCACGGGACGCTGGCGGCCGGCGTGGCCCGTCGAGCGAACGGATCAGGCGAGGCGGTCGAGGAGCTGATCGGCGACGAAGCCGGTGCGCCCGCCCAGGAAGTGGTCGGCGCCCGCGACGGTGACGATCGTCGTCGTCGCCCAGCCCGTCGTCGTCTCGGCCGCGGCGGCGGGTGCTCGGAACTGGTCGTGCTCGGGCACCAGCAACACGGTCGGCCGTTCGTCGACGCTTGCGGGCGGCTCGTCGCCCGAGTAGGCCAGCGGGGCGGCCACGGCGAACCAGCCGTCGTGGCGCTCGTCGTCGACGGCCAGGGTCACGTCGGCCCCGAACGACCAGCCCGCGAGCAACGTCGGCACGCCGAGATCGAGGCCCACCAGGTGATCGAGCGCGGCGACGACGTCGTGGCGCTCACCGACGCCCCCGTCGTGCGAGCCGCTCGACCGCCCGACGCCCCGGAAGTTCCACCGGAGCACCGCCACCCCTCGATCCACGACCAGGTCGGGGAGGAGCCCGACGAGCCCGGCGTGCATGTCGCCGCCGTAGGTCGGGTGGGGGTGGGCGAGCGCGACTGCGCCGATCACGTCACCACCGGGCAGGCTCAACTCGGCCTCGAGGTCGATGCCGTCTGCGGTCCGGAGCGTCACCGGTGTCGGGGAGGTCACGACCCGAGACGGTAGCTTCGGACCCCATGCAGGCCCCCGACCCGGCTCTCCCGACCGGTGAGAAGCTCCCGATCAAGATGCTCCAGGATCGCATCCTCGTGCAGGTCCCCGGTGAGGACGGCGAGCGCAAGAGCACCGGTGGGATCCTCATCCCCGCCACGGCCCAGGTCCACAAACGCCTGGTGTGGGCCGAGGTCGTCGCCGTCGGCCCCAACGTCCGCACCGTCGAGATGTCCGACCGGGTGCTCTTCAGCCCCGAGGACCGCTACGAGGTCGAGGTCGGCGGCACCGACTACATCATCCTCCGCGAGCGTGACGTCCACGCCGTGGCCGCCGAGCGGATCGAGGCCGGCAGCACGGGCCTCTACCTCTGAGCGATCTCCTCGACGCCGTCGCCCGCCGGTTCGGGCTCGGCGCACCGGTGAGTGCCGTCGAGGTGGAGGGCGGGTTCTCCAACCGGGTCGTGCGGCTCGACACCGTGCGAGGACGGTTCGCCGTGAAGGTGTTCGATCGGTCCCTCGACGCCAACCGGGACGAGGCCGCCCTGGAGCGGGCGACCGAGATCGAGCTGGCCGCGTGGTCAGCCGGGCTGCGGGTGCCGATCCCGGTGCTCGACGACCACCGGGAGGTCCTCGTCGAGGTCGACGACTCCCTGGTCCGCGTCCACGAGTGGGTGATCGGCTGGAGCCCCGACAGCGGCCCCGCCGACGTCGAGCTGGCCGCGCAGGTGGGGGAGTGGCTGGCCCGGCTCCACCGCCTGGGGCTCCCCACGGGCGCTGCCGGTCTCGACGGGCTCGACGAGGTGAGCGACACCGGGGTGTGGTCCGAGCTCGTCGACGTCGTCGGCGATCGCGACTTCGGCCCGGCGCTGCGCACTGCCCTCGACCCGATCACCCGGGCCGTCGAGCTCGTCCAGGACGCCGACCGCGACGGTTCCGTCATCGGCACCCACCGTGACCTGTTCCCCCGCAACGCCCTCGTCACGTCGGCCGGCCTGTCGGTGTGTGACTGGGACGTCGCCGGTGGGTGGCTGGCCACCGAGGAGATCGCCGCGGCGGCCGTCGACTGGTCGGGCGGCATCCTCGGCCCCGTCGACACCCC
>JBCCTY010000135.1:0-10405 GCA_039197885.1 Actinomycetota bacterium
CCGACGCGGTGTCGGGCGGGACGTTCACGAGCGGTCTCGACGCCTTCGAGCGGGGAGCGATGGCCGACGCCGATCCGTTCGAGCTCGACCCGCCCGGGAGCGGCGCGACGGGCCGCTACTCGTTCCTCCCTCGTCGCCACGCCTGCACCGCCCAGTGGCTCGCTCCGGTGTTCCCCTCGCCGGTGCTCAACCCGCCGATCGTGCACCGCGGCGTCGCGCTGCGGCGTCGTGAGGGCGATCCCACCTTCGCCCCCGACTTCCGGTACACCGAGGGCACCGTCGCCTCGTCGCTGGTACCCCTACCCGGCGGTCGGGTGCTCGGACCCGGTGTCGCCGCCTCCATGGCCGCGATGCAGACGAGCATGACCCTCGCCGGCCGGGCACCTGCGTCGGTGCGACGGGCCATGGCCGGACTCGGCCGTCGACTCGGGCCCGCGGCGGGAGAGGGCCCTCGACCGGAGACGCTCGACGACTGGTCCTACCGGATCGACGCTCGGGCCGAGACCACCGACGGCACGACGGCCGACGTGCGCGTCGACGGGGATGGACACCCGGGGTACAAGTCGACGGCCACGATCGTGGGCGAGGCGGGCCTCATCCTGGCCGACGGGCAGGCACCGGTCCCCGAATCGGTGGGCATCGTCACGCCTGCCACGGCCTTGGGCCTCGACGTGCTGGGCCGCTTCGCCCGCGCCGGCCTCCGCTTCGCCGTCACGGGCTGAGCGGTCAGCGTTCGGCGGCGACGAGGGCGGCGTTGACGATCTGGTCGGGCAGCAGCCCGAACAGGCCGTAGAGGTCCTCGACGGTGCCGGACTGGCCGAAGTCGTCGACCCCGACCGGCACCACGGGCTGGCCGACCACCGATCCGAGCCAGCTCAGCGCGTGCGAGGCGGCGTCGTGGACCGTCACGATCGGGGCGCCCGGTCGGCCGGCGGCGAGGAGCGACTCGACGTGGGGTACCACCGCACGATGGGCGCGCTCGCTCGACCGTGCCCGCAGCTCCTCGACCCAGCCCCGGTGGAGGCGGTCGGCGCTCGACACCACGACGACGGCGGCCGGGACCTCCTCGTCGGCCAACAGGTCGGCCGCCTCGAGCAGCTCGGGGACGACTGCCCCGCTCCCCGCGAGCACCACGTCGGCCGGAGCACCTCCGTCGGGGCGACGCAGCACGAAGCCGCCGGCGAGCGCATCGAGACGAACGGCCTCCTCTCCTCGTTCGTCGACGAGCTCCGACAGCGGCGTCTGATCGATCGGGCGGGTCGTGAGCCGCAGGTAGCTCGACCGTCCCCCGGGTCGGCTCAGATCGGCGAGCGCGTCGCACAGGTACCAGTCGAGGGTCTGCGCGAACGCCGGTTCGGCGAAGTCGAGACCGGGCAGCTCGATCCCGACCGAGGCGGTGACCGTCGATTGGTGGGCGCCGCCCTCCGGCGCGAGCGTCACCCCCGACGGTGTGCCGACCACGATGAAGCGGGCGTCGTTGTAGACGCCGTAGATCAGCGCGTCGAGGCCGCGGAGGACGAACGGGTCGTAGACCGTGCCGATGGGGAGCAGCAACTCGCCGTGGTGGTCGAACGACAGGCCGAGCTGGCCGAGGAGCAGGAAGAGGTTCATCTCCGAGATGCCCAGCTCGACGTGTTGTCCGGACGGATCGGGTCGCCACCGCAACATGGCGCCCTCGGCACCGAAGTCGGGCTCGACGGTGGGGGAGAAGACGCCGCGCTGGTTGATCCAGCCGCCGAGGTTCGTGGAGACCGACACGTCGGGTGAGGTCGTGACCAGCCGATCGGCCACCTCGGGGTGGTCACCGGCCCGGACGAGGAGGCGACCGAACGCCTCCTGCGTCGACTGCGTGCGCTTCGCGCCCGCTCCCCCGAACCCGACCGGGAGCTCGAGCGACGGTCGCTGCCGTGGCGTCGGGTTGTTGATGGCCCCACCGACCGATCGGCAGACGAGACCAGGCGCCGACTCGGGGCCGAATCGGTCCCACTCGTCGGCGGCGGTCAGGCCGACCGTCGCCCGGAACCCCTCCAGCTGCTCCTCCGACAGCAGGGCCGCATGGTTGAGCGGATCGCCCTGGTTGGGGAGGCGCCATCCCTTGATCGTGTAGGCGAAGACGACCGAGGGGCGCTCGGTCTCGGCGTCGCAGGACCGGTAGGTGTCGAGGAGCACCCCGAGGTCGTGGCCGCCGAGGTCGTGGACCAACGGCGCCACCTCGTCGTCGGGGACCTCGTCGAGGAACCGCACCACGGCCGCGTCGGCGTCCTCGCAGAAAGCGCTGCGCAGCTCGGCACCCGTGAGCCGGAACGTCGCCTGGTAGCGCTCGTTGGGCATCTCGTCGATGTGGGCGCGGAGCGCGTCGCCGTCGGTGCGGGCGAACGCGTCGGTGAGCCGCCGGCCGTACTTCGCTTCGGCGACGTGCCAGCCGGCGTTGCCGAAGAACTGCTCGAGCTGGCGGACGCGGATACCGGGCACGATGCGGTCGAGGCTCTGTCGGTTGAGGTCGACGACGAGCATCACGTTGCCGAGGCCGGCCAGTGCCGGGTCGGCGATGGCCTCCCAGACGTTGCCCTCGTCGAGCTCCGCGTCGCCGAGCAGCGCGATGAAACGGGGATCGGTGTCGAGGTCGGTGTGGGCGCGCAGGTAGCGGTGCACCGCCGCATCGAAGAGTGGGGCGACCGCGCCGAGCCCCACCGAGCCGGTCGAGTAGTCGGCGACGTCGGGGTCCTTCGTCCGCGACGGGTAGGCCTGGAGCCCACCGAGCTCGCGAAGGCGGGTGAGGTACGACCGGTCGAGCTCGCCGGTGAGGTACTTGATGGCGTGGAACACCGGTGAGGCGTGAGGCTTCACGGCGACCTTGTCGTCGGTGTCGAGATGCCCGAACCACAACGCCGTCATGATCGAGGCCATCGACGCGGAGGACGCCTGGTGTCCACCGACCTTGACCCCACCGCGCGTCGGCCGCTCACGGTTGGCGTGGTCGACCATCCGGACGGCGAGCCAGAGGATGCGCTCCTCGATCTGCCGGAGCACGTCGAGCGAGGGCGTGGTGGATCGATCGTGCGACATCGACGTCGACGGTATCCGCGCCCGCCGGCGGGGCCGGTCAGAGCCTCCGGACGGGGAGATCCTGTGCGGCATCGCCGGGGCGCAGCCGGAAGGTGGCGGCCTCCACGCCGCACCCCGAGCGGGTCACGTGCACCGGCCCGATGCGGCCCTCCTCGAGGGCGGTCATCTCGGCGGCGAGCGATCCGACACGAAGGATCAGCTCGACGAGTGCGGTGTGCTCGGCGGCCTCGAGCGGTTCGTCGAGATCGTCGACGCCGGGCAGGTGCCGCAGCAGCGACGAGGCGTCCTCATCGCTGAGCGGTGCGAGGCGGTAGCCCGGTCGTGCGACGACCCCGGTCCCGGGCACCTGTAGGCGGGCCGAGACGATCGGCCCGAACGACGGGTGGGCCCCGATGCCGAGTCGCAGCGCGAACCGGACCGGTTCGTCCGGTGGCGGTCCCGGCTCGATGCCGGCGGCGACCAGGATGCGCGTGGTCTCGTCGGCGGTCGCGGGTCGAGCACCCTCGACGGACCACCCCACGGCCTCGTCGGTGAGCCGCTCGAGCTCGTCCGACGGCGAGGGCACGGTCCCGGACCGATGATGCCGCCACTGGGCGTAGCGCTGGGCCCGGGCGAGTGCCTTCGCCGGCGCCTCGGGGAACGGGAAGATCGGGATGCGCACCTGGCCGTCGGGAGTGCGCAGGTCTCGTCGGTCGAGGGCACCCTCGAGGAACGACGCCAGGAGCGGTTTCCCGTCGGCCTCCGCTCCGGCGGCGAGGAGCGCCGCTGCGACGTCTTCGGCGTCGGTGGCGAGGATCGAGTGGTGGGTGACGATCACGGCGTCGACCTCGTCGTCGGCGAGCACGGCCGAGACGACCTCCCGCCACACCTCCCCGCTCGCGCCGACGGGCAGCTCGATCGGTCGTCCGGTCGGCCACACGACCGCGCCACCGAGGCGGAGGTCGGTGAGCGTGTCGCTCCCCGGTCGGGCGAGGCGCAGCCCACCGGCCAGGCACGCGTCGGCACACAGCAGCGCTGCACCACCCACGTTGCCGACGACCTGCACGCGGGGGCCGAGCGGCAACGGGCAGTCGGCGAGGACCTTGGCGGTGTCGAGCAGCTCCTCGATCGTGTCGACCCGGACCACGCCGGTCTGGCGGAACAGCGCGTCGACGGCGTCCTGGGTGAGGTCGTCGGGCTCGAGGCTGCGTCCGCTCTTCACCGTGATGATGGGCTTCGAGCGGCCGACCCGTCGTGCGGTGCGCGAGAACTTCGCCGGATTGCCGAACGACTCGAGGTAGAGGCCGATGACCCGGGTGCGCGGATCCTGCTCCCAGTACTGGAGGAGGTCGTTGCCGGACACGTCGGCCTTGTCGCCCACCGACACGAACGACGAGATCCCGAGACCGATGTCGGCGGCCCGGTCGAGCGCGGCGACGGCCAGCATCCCGGACTGGGACAGCAGCCCCAGTGGTCCGGGGCGGGGGAGCACGTGGGCGAACGTGGCGAGCAGGCCGACGTCGGGGTCGGTGTTGAGGACACCCAGCGAGTTCGGGCCGACGAGACGCATCCCGTGCCGGTGGGCGAGCGACGCGACGTCGCGGATGCGGGCCTCACCGGCCGGGCCGGCCTCGGCGAAGCCCGACGTGATGATGCAGAGGCTGCCCACACCGGCCCGGCCGCAGTCGGCGACCACCGCTTCGACGTCGTCGATGCCCACCGCGACGATGGCGAGGTCGATCTCGAACGGCACGTCGCCCACCGCGGCGTGGGTGGGGTGGTCGGCGATCTCCTCGGCCTCGGGATGCACCACGGCGACCGAGCCGTCGAAGCTGCCCTTGCGGATCTGGGCGAGGATGCGGTTGCCGTGACCGGTGCCCGAGCGTGAGGCCCCGATCACGGCGACCCCCGCCGGCCGCAGGATCCGCGTGATGGAGGCCACATCGGCCTGCTGCTCGCGCCGGAAGAGCGGCTCGGGGTCGATGTGGTCGATGGGGAAGTCGACCCGGTACATCCCGTCCTCGAACGAGCGTGTCGTCTGGAAGCCCGCGGCCCGGAAGACGCCGAGCATCTTCCGGTTCTCGGCGAGGGTGATGGCGTTGAAGCGGTCGATGCCGTTGCGGCGAGCGAGCACGGCGAGGTGCTCCAGGAGGAGGGTGCCGAGGCCGCGGTGCTGGTGGGCGTCCTCGACGAGGAACGCCACCTCGGCCTCGTCGGGGCCGGTCCGGTCGTAGCGGCCGACGGCGATGATCTGCTCGCCGAGCATGGCGACGAGGGCGAGGCGGTCGACGTAGTCGACGGTGACGAGTCGCTCGAGCTCCTGATCGCTGATCGTCCGGCGATAGGAGAAGAAGCGCAGGTAGGCGGTGCGGTCCGAGATCCGCTCGTTCAGGGCGAGGAGCCGTGGACCGTCGTCGGGCACGATCGGGCGGAGGTGCACCGTGCCGCCGTCGCTGGTGACGACGTCGACGTTCCACTCGGGTGGTTCGATGAGCTGCGGGGAGCTCGGCATCGGCTCGTCACCTCGGCGTCGGCGGGGCCCGACCCCGATGCTCGCACGCCGATGGGAGCCGTACCATCTGCCCATGCCGACGACCGAGGAGCTGACCTTCACGGGGGTGCTGGGCAACCAGCTGAGCGGAGTGCTGCACCGGCCGGACGAACGGGCGCGGGGCAGCGTGCTGCTCGCGCACTGCTTCACGTGCTCCAAGGACCTCCACACCATGAGCCGACTCGCCCGGGGCCTCGCCGAGTCCGGGTACGCCGCCTTCCGCTACGACTTCACCGGGCTCGGTGAGAGCGGTGGCTCGTTCCGGGAGAGCAACGTGGGCACCGACGTGCGGGACCTCGTCCGTGCGGCCGCCACGCTCATCGAGCTCGGATTCGGGCCGTGCGGGATGCTCGGTCACAGCCTCGGCGGCGCGGCGACGCTGCTCGCCGCCGCGAAGGTGAAGACGGCCCGCTCCATCGTGACGCTCGCAGCGCCGTCCGCCCCGGCCCACGTCCGGCACCTGCTCACGGCGGCCGAGTCGAGCGAGGAGGCGTGCGTCGAGGTGGCGATCGGTGGGCGGCCGTTCCCGATCACCAAGGCGTTCCTCGACGACCTCGACGACCACGACGCCGGCGCCGCGGCGGCCGAGCTCGGCCGCCCGCTCCTCGTGATCCACCCGGTCGACGACCAGGTCGTGCCCGTGACCGAGGGCGAGCGGATCTGGGAGCAGGCGGCCCAACCGAAGGCGTTCATGCCCCTCCTCGGCGCCGACCACCTCATCTCCGATCGGGCGCACGCCGATCGGTTGCTCGAGGTCGTGGTCGACTGGTTCGACGCCACCTTGTGACGCCTCAGGGCTCATGGTCGGGATCCCCCGGCCGATGGGTTCCTACGCGTCAGGGGGCGTGGCCATGGGGATCACGGATCGAGCCGGACGGACGATCGGGCTGCTGTTGGGCCTGTTGGTCCTCGTCTCGGTCGCCGCGATCGTCCACCGATCGGTGGAGGACGGACAGCGGGAGCGGACCTCGTCCCGCCTCCACGACGTGGCCGAGCTCGACGCCCAGCAACTCGAGGCGGACGTCGTGCGCTGGGCCGACCTGCTGGGCACCGTCAACGGCCTCGACGTGGCAGCGCTCGATCGGCCGACCTTCGAGCTGTTCGTCGATCGCGCCCTCGGCGATCGCGACGGTTCCGGGGGACTCTCCGGCACCTACGGAGGGATGTCGTCGTACTCGTGGGTCACCGACCACGACGGGCACCACGTCGTCGCTTTCGCTCGACCCGCCGAGGTGGCCGACCGGACCGTCGGTCACGACCTCGGCACGCAGCCCGAACGCCGTGAGGCGTTCGCCGAGGCCCGCGATCGCGGTGTCGCCGTCGTCACGTCCTTCTCCGGTTCCGCCGTCGGGTCAGATCGATCGGCGGTGGGGACGTCGCCGGTCGCTTCCGTCGTCGTTCCCGTCTACGACGGGGCCGATGTGCCATCGACGGTGGACGAGCGGCGTCTGCAGATCCTCGGCTGGGCGGTGGGCGACTTCGAGGCGGACGCCCTGGTCGGTCACCTCGACGACGACGCCGGATCACTCGTCTTCGAGCTCTTGTCGGACGGCCGGGTGGTCGGTCGCACGGGCGAGCTCGATGGATCGGAGCCGACATCGGCGGAGGTCCCCGTCGCGGCGCTCGATCGTGAGTGGGCCCTCCGGGTCGCTGCGGTGGCGCCGTTGGGGAACATCCCCGTGCTGGAGCGGGCCGAGGTCGCTGCGGCGATGGTCGCGGCGCTGGGCCTCGCCGTGCTCGCCGCCGTCGAGGTGCTCATCCGCTGGCGGGTGACCGAACGACGACGGCTGGCGCTCGTGAGTGGCCAGGTCGACGCCCTGGCCCGGGCCCGACGCCAGACGGCCGACCAGGTCCGGGTCGGTCTGTTGGACATCGATCCCGGGGGCGTCGTGCGGTGGTCGAACCCCGTCGCCCGTGAGCTGCTCGAGTTGGACTCGGCGGACCTCCACGACCGGAGTCTCGGCGCGACGCTCCTCGAGTCCGGCCAGACGATCGCGACCGTGCGCGACCTCGCCGCGGCCGGCTACGTCACCGACGGCACCGAGCTGGTCCTCTCGTCCGGGTCGCGTCTGGACCTGATGTCGACGCCGGAGCCCGGTGGTTCGTGCCTGGTCACCGTGACCGACGTGACCGAGGTGAGGAACACCATCGACGAGCTGGCCGAGTCGCTGGACGAAGCCGTGGAGGCCCGTCACCACGGAGAGCGCCTCCTGGCGACGTTGTCGCACGAGGTTCGCACCCCCCTCGCCGGCATCGTGGGACTGGCCGAGCTCGGCGCCGAGGCCGGCTCGCCCGATGCGCCGGCCGGAGTGTTCGGTCGCATCCGGACCGTCGGCACCGACCTGCTCGAGATCGTGGAGGACGCCTTGGCCATCACGGCCGCCGAGACGGGACGGCTGAGCGCGTCACCGACGGCCGTCCGCCTCAGCGACTTCCTGACCGACCTGCTCGATCATCACCGTCCCGATGCCCGGCCGACGGTCGATCTCCGTTCGACGGTCGAGGATCTCGATGTCGTGCTGATCGACTCTGCTCGGACCCGTCAGATCCTCGGCAACCTCGTGCAGAACGCCCTCCGGCACACCCAGGACGGCGAGGTCGTCGTCTCGGCCGGTCGGGTCACCGACGGGTGGATCCGGTTCTCGGTCGCCGACACGGGACCGGGCATCTCGCCATCCGACAGCGCCCGCGTCTTCGAGCCGTTCCTGCAGGGTTCGGGGGCACGGCCCGGAAGCGCTGGCCTCGGACTGTCGGTCGTCCGGTCGCTCGTCGAGATGCTCGGTGGTCACATCCGCCTCGACTCCAGGGTCGGTGCGGGCACCGACTTCGTCATCGAGCTGCCGGCCGAGGAGGTGGATCCGGACGAGCTCCGCCCCCAGACCGATCTGACCGATCACGCCGACGCATGGGCCGGCCGGCGGGTCGTGATCGTGGACGACGATCCGGTGGCGGGCGAGGTCGCCCAGCGACAACTCGAACGCCTCGGTGCCTCGGCGGAGCGGATCGTCGATGGCGACGACGCTCTCGAGCGGATGGCGGGGCTCGATGCCGACGCGGTGCTGGTCGACCTGCACCTCCCCGGTGCCGACGCCTTCGACGTCGTGGCGGCGGCGGTCGAGCGTCGAGACGCAGCCGGTCCGTTGTCGGTCGTGCTGGCCGTGACGGCCTCGACCGATCCCGTCGAGCACGAGCGATGCCGATCGCTGGGTGCCGACGCCGTCCTCGTCAAGCCCGTCGCCAAGGCCGTGCTCGCGTCGTGGGCACCGGAGCCACCGGCGGCTGACGTCGGCGATCCGAGCAACGATGTCGAGCACACGGACGCGCCGTTCGAGTCCGAGCTGCTCGACGAGCAGGTCGAGTTGCTCGCCGCACGGGTGCCCGAGTTGCGGTCTCACGCCTCGTCGCCGGAGCCCGGGGTGCGCCGGATGGCGCTGCGCACGCTCGCCGGATCGCTCCGCGTGGTCGGCGCGGACGATCTCGCTCGTGAGGCCGACGAGCTCTCGGTGATCGCCGGTGCGGTGCCCGGTGCGGTGCTCCGCGCCAGGTCGGATCTCCTCTTCGCCGGCGCGCTCGAGGTCGTCGACGGCCTGAGGCATCGCGCCTCCACCGCTGTGGGCAGACCCGCCGTCGTCGACTGACCGACCTCGATCAGGAGGGTCGGCCACGGTGCTGACGACGGCCTCGATCAGGCGGGTTGGCCGAGGTCGGCCACGGTGCCGCCGACGGCGTCGAAGAGCGCAGCCGGCGCGACTCGGAAGACGTGGCGCGGGGTGCCGGCGGCGGCCCAGACCGCTTCGTGGGCGAGAAGCGAGCGGTCGAGCGCCACCGCCATCTCGGTCGCGTGGGCGAACGGCGGGACGCCGCCGATCGGGAAGCCCGTGGCCGAGCGCACGGCGTCGGCGTCGGCCCGAGCGACATCGCTGCCACCCAGCGCGTCGGTGAGTCGGTCCGGGTCGAGTCGTCGGTCACCGGCCACCAGCGCCAGGCACGGCGCCCCGTCGAGCAGGAACACCAGCGACTTGACGATCTGTGCGACGTCGCAACCGACCGCCGCTGCGGCATCGGGCGCCGTGCGCGTGCCGTCGGGGTACTCGACGACCTCGATGTCGAGATCGAGCGCCTTCGCGGCCTCCGTGACCCGCCCGACGTTGGGATGCTGCTCGCTCACCGCTCCGGGACCTCCCCGTACTCCGCCTCGTAACCCAGGACCGTGTCACGGTAGGACTCCGAGCGGTTGTACGAGAGGATGGCGGCGTTCTTCGTGATCGGGTCGGTCAGGTCACCCGCTCGGCACAGGTAGGTCGCCGCAGCCCGGCTGGCGTCGAAGAGGTGGTGGGGATCGGCGATGCCGTCACCGTTGCCGTCGGCTGCGAACGCCGCCCAGGTGGTCGGGATGAACTGCATCGGCCCCACGGCGCGGTCGAACTCGGTGTCGCCGTCGAGCGCCCCGCCATCGCTGTCCTCGATCACGCGGGTGTCGTTCTCGCCGTTCAACGGGATGCCGATGATCTGACCCGACACCGAGCCATCGGGGAGCACCTGGTTGCCGCCGAACGTGCCGTGGCGTGACTCGACCCGCCCGATGCCCGCGAGCAGCGGCCAGGTGATGTTGCAGCCCGGGAAGTCGGCCGAGGCGTTGCGTGCGCCGCGCAGGTAGGCCTCGAAGACGACGAGCGGGAAGTCGGTGCCCACCACGGGGGCGACCCGCCGGGCCTCGACGAGCTGGCCCTCGAGGACCGGGATCGCCGCCTCGCCCTGTGCCACGGTCGTGGTGGCGAGCTGGAGGAGCGCCTCGGTGTCGACGATCCG
>JBCCTY010000136.1:0-10256 GCA_039197885.1 Actinomycetota bacterium
CGCCGGCCGAGCTTCGGGCATGCTCTGTACGCACCTGCAGGTGCGGGATGACGCGGGGCGGCGTCCGTGCCCACGCTCGTCCACACGGAGACGTTCCCTCTGGCGGAGACCGATGCGACATCTGATCCTGGGTTTCGTGGCTGCCCTCACGGCGGTGCTGGCGACCGGCGCCGCAGCAGCGGCCGACGAGATCATCAACATCCCCATCGACACGGTGATCACCCGACAGGGCACCCGCGAGGGTGACGTCCGGGTGCTCGCCCGGGCCAACGTGTCGCCCGACCTCGTCGGTGCCACGTGCACCGTCGAGTCCGAGGCCGACAACCAGTCCTCGGTCCATCCGAACAACGACGTGATCGTCAGCTCCGGCAACGACCAGGTCGTGCTCCCCGGCGTCGAGGACGAACCCGGCCAGATCTCCATCGCCACGGGCACGCTGACCCTCGGCACCGAGATCACCGCTGCGGTCCGGATCGGCCCCGATCGGCAGTTCAGCGGCGGCATCATCGTGCAGCTCGACTGCGACGCCGCGGAGCCGACCACCACCGTGGCGACCACGGCGCCCGACGTGACCGTCGCGGACACCACGCCCGATCCCGAGGTGACCGTCGGCAACACCACCCCGGCCGACCCCACCGAGACCACCGTGCCGACCGACGAGACCGAGCCACCGGCCCAGACGACGGCGTCGACCCTCCCCGAGGTCACCGATCCGCCGCAGCAGACCACGGCGTCGACGTCGCCCGACAGCGGCGACGACCCCCAGGAGCTGCCTCGTACCGGTGGCTCGACCACGACGACGCTCACGGTCGTGGCGCTCGCGATGCTCGGTGGCGGTGGAGCGCTGGTGCTGGTGACGCGCGGCACGGGATCGACCGAGCGCAGCTGGGTCGACTGACCTCGTCGACGGCGGAGCCCCGTCCGGGTGACGAGCTCAGTCGTCGGAGGGGGCGTGCTCCATCCAGTGCAGCCGATGCCTGGGCGGTTCGAGGTGGTGCACCTCGTTGAAGCTGACGAGGATCGGCCGACCGTCGCGCACGGCCAGTCGACTGATCGACGCCACGTCGAGGTGGGTTCGCCACGTGGTCTCGTTGTCGAGACCCAACGACCAGGCGACGGCGGCCTTGATCGGCGACACGTGCGAGACCACCACGACGTCGTCGTCGCCCACCTTGGCCGCGAGGTCGGCGCAGGCGTCGAACGTGCGGGCCCGGAGCTCGGCCAGGGACTCGCCCCGTTCGGGTGACCACTCCGCATCGGTCTGCCACCGGTCCCACACCGAGACCGGGACCTCCCGGATGGGGAGCCCGTCGTAGATGCCGAAGTCGAGCTCGAGCCATCGGTCGTCGGTGACGAGCTCGGCACCGGACCGGTCGGCGATGCGTCGAGCCGTCTCGGTCGCCCGGAGCAGCGGGCTGGCGACGACCCGGTCGACCGGCCCGAGCGCCGCAGCGATCGCCTCGGCCTGCTCGATCCCGACCTCGTCGAGCGGGTTGTCGACCCGTCCCTGCATCTGCCCGGCGGCGTTGGCAGCGGTCCGGCCATGCCGGACGAGGATCAACACGGCAGCACGCTCCGGGCGTGGCGGACGAAGATCAGCACGTCGGAGGCTCGAAGGTCGGGTCGACGATCGCACGGTCGATGCGTCCGGTGCGCAGGAACCGCCGACGACGATCGGGATCGGTGAGACCGAACCGAACGTAGGCCCACGCGAGCGCCAGGGCACCGACGACCTCGAGAGCGACGATCACGGCGACCGGCCGGTCGAGGAGTGGCAGCGCCCGATCGTCGAAGGCGATGCCGTCGACCGGCCACCAGAAGAGCTCCCGGTCGGCCCAGACCCCGCCGGCGACGAGCGCCAGGAAGGTCCCGATGGGCAGGCCCAGCCACCGCCGACGGGCAGCACGGCGACCGACCGTGAGACCCATGACCAGACCCAACAGGAGCACCGAACCGAGCAGCGTGTGGAGCACGAGCGGCCGACCGGCGAGGCCATCGATCAGGAGCGGCGCCACGGCACCGAGCACGACGACGCGGTGATCGATGGCCGGATCGCGGAACACCAGCCACATCGCGACCAACGCCGAGCCGGCGAGCCACAGGACCACGCCTACACCAGCGCGATCAGGAGACCGCAGTCGCACGGGTGCACCGATCCCGCTGGATGAGCGCGGAGCTGCTCGACCTCGGTCGGGGGCAGCTGCAGGGAGCAGGCCGTGCACATCGAGCCGTCGAGTCGACCGACGACCACACCACCGACCCGCTCACGGAGCGTGTCGTAGGAACGCAGCAGCTGGGCGTCGACGGTGTCGACGATGCCCTGGCGCCGGCCCTCGGCCTCGGCGAGCTCGGCGTCGACGGCGGCCTGGGCGTCGCCGAGCGCGGCGGCCAGCTCGGCTCGGCGATCGCGCCGCTCGGTGAGCTGCTCGGACCGCTCGGCCCTGGCGTCGGTGAACGGCTCCGCCTCCTCCATCAGCTCGAGGATGCGGTCCTCGAGCTCACCCTGGCGGCGGGCCAACGAGGCGAGCTCGGCCTGCACCGCCTCGGCCTCGCGGGGGACGATGATCGTCGACTGCCGCTCGCGCTCTCGGGCGGCCTTGTCCTCGATGCCGGCGACCTCGTCCTCGAGCCGCTTCTGCTCGGCACCGAGCGTGCCGAGGGTCGCCTCGTCGGCGGCGTCAGCGGCGGCGAGCTCGGCGAGCTCGGTGTCGACGACGCCGAGGGCATCGACCTCGGGCAGGGTCGCCCGACGGTGCCGGAGCTGGTCGAGTCGGATGTCGACCTCCTGGAGGTCGAGGAGCGCGCCGCCGTCACTCATGACGCCCACCGTAGGCGAGTGTCGTCCCCGTGGCCGACGTGCGCGGACCCGTCAGCCGGACCCGTCCGTGGTCGACGGTGCCCCGCCACCCCCGACGTCGGCCCCGCCGTCGTCGGAACCGCCGTCGGCCGTCGTGGTGGTGGTCACCGGCTCGGAGGTCGTGGTGACCGGCTCGGTCGTGGTGGTCGTCGGTTCGGTCGTGGTCGGCGCCGCGGTGGTGCTGGTCGTCGTGGCCGGTGGTGCCGTCGTCGTCGGCGCGGCCGTGGTCGTCGGCGCGGCCGTGGTGGTCGTCGGCACGGTCGTCGTCGTGGTGCTGGTGGTGGTCGTGGTCGTCGTCGGGTTGAGCAGGCGTTCCAGCTCGCTGCAGGGCACGTCCTGGACGAGGAACGAGCCGTCGGGCTGGGGGATCTCCTGGTTCCGACAGATCGCCGTGTCACCGAACGCGAAGCCGCCGTCGACGAAGTCGACGAGGCTGCACGAGATCGAGAACCGCCGGACCTCCTCGCCGACCTGCACGTTGACCGAGCACTTCTCGTCGGGGAGGAACAGGAACTCGTTGCGGCCCTGGCCCGGACCGGTCTCGAACTCGACGACCGGTTGGTCGGCGAGCGCCCGCTCCATGAACGCGTTCCAGACCTGGGCCGGGAACGAGCCGCCGGTGACGTTCCGACCACCGACGCCGCGCATGGAGATCTTCTCCTCGGGGTGGCCCATCCAGACCGCGGTGGAGAGCTGCGGCGTGTAGCCGGCGAACCAGGCGTCCTCGAAGTTCTGGGCCGTGCCGGTCTTGCCCGCTGCCGGCTGACCGCTGGCCAGACGGGCACGGGTGCCGGTCCCGCCGGTGACGTTGGAGGCGAGCACGCGGGTCACGTTGCGCGCCGTCTGCTCCCGCACCACCTGGCGACCGGTGGGGACGTGCTCGAAGAGGACCCGGCCGTTGCGGTCCTCGATGCGGGTGATGAGGAAGGGCTCCATCCGCATCCCGTCGTTGGCCAGGACCGAGTAGCCGACCGCCTGCTCGAGCGGCGTCAGCTCCTGCGCCCCGAGCGAGATCGACGGGAAGGGCTGCAGGCGGCCCTCCTCGAGTCCGATCATGTCGTTGGTGGTCTGCACGACGTCGTCGAGGCCGACGAGGAGGCCGAGGCGGACGAAGGCGCAGTTCGACGACGACGTGGTCATCGACGTCAGCGAACCGATCGACCCGCCACCGTTGCCGAAGTTCTGCACCTCGTACGGGCGGTTGCCACCGTCGTCGAAGATGCAGGGCCCGAGGCCGCTGATGGTGTCACTGGGGCCGTAGCCCTGCTCGAAGGCTGCGGTCAGCACGTAGCTCTTGTAGGACGAGCCGGGCTGGCGGCGACCCTGGGTGGCGAGGTTGAACTGCTCCTCGGTGAAGTCGGTACCGCCGAGCATCGCCCGGATGGCCCCGGTCGACGGATCGACCGACGCCATGGCGACCGTGAACGGGTCGAGCACGCCCCGATCGGGGAAGACCTCCTCGACGGCCTCCTGCGCGTAGCGGTCGAGGACCGGGTCGAAGGTCGTGTAGATCTTCAGCCCGCCCTGGAAGACGGCCTGGCGACGGGCCTCCCGGGTCTCGCCCAGCTCGGGCATCTCCAGCAGCCGTCGCTTCACCTCCTCGGCGAAGTAGTCGAGCTGGAGCTCCTCCTCCTGGGGGCTGCGGGAGAAGGTGGGGATCGGGCGCTCCTCGATCTCGGCCGCGTCCTCCTCGGTGATCAGCCCGGTGTCGATGTAGCGCTCGAGCGAACGGGAGCGTCGCAGACGGGCGAAGTCGATGTCGGGATCGCTGAAGGTGAACACCCCCGGCGAGCGGATGAGGCCGGAGAGCAGCGCCATGTCGCCGTAGTCGAGGTCCTCGGCGTTCTTGCCGAAGTAGATCTCGGCCGCGGCCTGGACGCCGTAGGCCGAGTTCCCGAAGTAGATGGTGTTCAGGTAGTACTCCAGGATCTCGTCCTTGGAGTACTGCTCCTCGAGGTCCATGGCGAGCATGGCCTCGCGGATCTTGCGCTCCAGCGTCTGGTCGGCCCCGACGAACTGGAGCTTCACGAGCTGCTGGGTGAGGGTCGAGGCGCCCTGGGTGATGCCGCCGGCGGCGACGTTCTCGGAGGCGGCACGCACGGTCGCCAGCCAGTCGACGCCGTTGTGCTCGTAGAAGTCCTCGTCCTCGATCTTGAGCACGCCCTCGATGACGGTGTCGGGCATGCGGTCGAGGGGGATCCACTCGCGGTCCTCGGCGTCACGCAGGATCGCCATGAGCCCGCCGTAGGAGTCGTACATCTTCGAGCGCTCGGCGCCCTGGACCAGGGGCAGCACCTCGGACTCCCGCTCGCCCTCGACCGCCGTGATGAGCGACTGACCGTGCGGCGCGACGGCCACGCCGACGACGGCGACGAGGCCGCCGACGAGCGCGACGACGACCACGAGCGAGGTCAGTCGGAGCACCATCCGGGTCGCCACCCAGGCGACGGAGCGAGGAGTCATCTCTCGCGCACGCTACCGCTTCGAACGCCCAGAGTGTCAGCGCGACGACGATGGTGCGTCGCAGATCAGCACGGGCGCGGCGGTACCCTCGCTGGCCCGTGCCGCCGGCCGTCCCCGAGGGTTCACCGTGGTCGTCACAACCGAGCCCACCGACCCAGCGACCCGCGACGACGAGCTGCCCACCCTGGTCGTGCTCGGCGGGCCGCCGCCGCCCCTCGCTCCGCTCCGCACCGCGGCTGCCCGGGTGATCGCCGTCGACTCCGGCATCGACCACGCCCTCGCCGCCGGGCGAACCGTCGACGTGGCCGTCGGTGACTTCGACTCGGTGTCCGACGTCGGCCTCGACCGCCTGGGGCGCTCCGGCGCCCGCATCGATCGCCACGACGCCGCCAAGGACGCCACCGACCTCGAGCTGGCGTTGGAGGTCGCGGTGGAGGATCGTCCGGGCTCGATCGTGGTCGTCGGCAGCCACCCCGACCAGCGCATCGACCACTGGCTCGGCACGGTCTTGTGCCTCGCGTCGCCCCGATGGCGACCGTCGCGGATCGAGGCCCACCTCGGCGAGGCGCGGCTCGTGCCGGTCCACGATCGCGCGACCCTCGACGTCGAGATCGACGCCGTGATCTCGCTCTTCGCCCTCCACGGCGACGCCGAGCTGCGTTCCACCAGCGGCCTGGCCTGGCCACTGCGCGACGACGTGCTCCTCGCCGGCTCGTCGCGCGGCGTGAGCAACGTGGCGACGGCCGAGCGCGTCGAGGTCGCCGTCGACTCCGGCGTCGTCCTCGTGGTGGTGCCCGGCCCGGGGGGCGCGTGACCCGCCGACTCTGCGCCGTCCTCCTGGCCGCTGGGGTGGCGGCCGGCTGCGCCGAGGCAGCCGAGCGGAGCGCGACCCCCCAGCTCGTCGTGGTCGAGACCGGCGGGCTCCGGCTCGACCCGGCCGTCATCGAGTCGTTCGAGGCCGACCGCGATGTCGTCGTGGTGGTCGCCCGCGAGGACGATCCGGCCCGCGCCCTCCAGGACCTCGCCGCCGCCCCCGAGGACCCCGCCGCCGACGTCATCGTCGGTCTGCCCGACACCTTCGTCCAGGATCGACCCGACGTCACGTTCGCCGAGGTGGTCGTCGCCGGCACCGAGCGACTCCCACCGAACCTCGGTGACACGGCGCCCGGCGCCGTCCCGATCACGATTCGTGACCTGTGCGTCCTCTTCGACCGGGCGACCGTCGACGAGGGCGACGTCGACGCCCCCCGGTCCTTCGCCGACCTGATCGGCGAGGACTGGGCCGGGCGCCTGGTGATCCCCGACCCGGCCACGACCTTGGAGGGTCGGCTGCTCCTCGACGCGCTCCGACAGATCGCCCCGGACGAGGTCGTGCCGAGCTGGCTCGACATCGCCGCTGCCCTGCAGCGCAACGGCACGGTCGTCGCATCGACCTGGCGGGAGGGCTTCGACACCCAGTTCATCGCCCCGGCCCGACCCGACGGTCCACCGCTGGTGTGGGGCGGGGCGGGCATGCCGGCGGCGATGGTCGCGTTCGAGCCCGAGCTGCCACCCGCCCCGACCCTCGGCGTCGTCCCGACCACCTGCATCCGCTCGACCGGTCTCGCCGTCGTGCCGGTCGGCGCCGGCCAGCCCACGTTCGCCGTGCAGTTCGTCGAACACCTCCTGACGCCGGAGGTCCAGGTCACCCTGGTCGACGAGATCGGGTCGCTGCCCGCGCGACGCGACGTCCCCCTCCCCGACGCCTGGACCCGCTTCGCGCTCCGGATCAACGGGCCACTGCGGCCGACCCCGCGCGCTGCCGACGAGCCGCCGTTGGCGTCGGTCTGGACGGCCCTGCTCGACGGGACGCTCACCACCGACGACGCAACCGGCCCCGATCCGACCTCGGAGGGCTGACCGGATGGCAGAGCTGTTCCTCACGCTCGTCGTGACCGTCGTCGTGCTCGTGCCGATCGGCCTCGTCGTGGCCGCCCTGCTCGACGCCGCGTCGAGACCCGATTGGGTGTGGGCGCTGGCCGGACACAACAAGCCGGGCTGGATGGCGGCCATCATCGTGGGTGGGCTGTTCGTCCTGCCCGGGCTGATCGTCGCGCTGGTCTACGGCCTCCGGATCCGCCCCCACCTTCGGGCCATCGAGGGCGGTCGGCTCGACTGAGGCGCCCGTTCGGCGGGCACACCTGGAGCGGTCGTCTCGCTACGGTGGGTCCGGTGCGGGCCGTCAGCATCACGGAGTTCACCGACCCCGGCAGCGTCTGGGCCTGGGGCTCGGAACCGAAGCTCCGGTTGCTCGAGTGGCGCTACGGCGACCAGGTCGAGTGGCGTCGTGTCATGGGAGGGATGGCCGAGGACGAGCAGTCCCACCCGCTCGCCACCGGTGCCCGCCTCGACCCCGCGAACGACGCACCGGCCGCCGTCGAGGTCTGGCGCGACGTGCATGGCGTGACCGGCATGCCGTTCCCGTCGGAGGTGCGGACCGTCTTCGCCTCGACGCGGCTGGCCTGCCTCGCCGTGAAGGCGGCGCAGGTCCAGGGCGACGACGTGGGAGCGAGGGTCCTCCGACGCCTGCGGGAGTGGACCTTCGTGGTCGGCGAGCGCTTCGACACCACCGTCGCGGTCGTCGCCGCGATCTCCGGGGTCCCCGGGCTCGACGTCGACGACTACGTCGCCGCGCTCTCCGACCCGCAGACGATGATCGCCTACCAGGAGGACTGGGAGGCGACCCGCCGCCCCAACGCCCAGGCGCGCCAGGTCGAGGACGACCATCCGGGCCACGGTCGGGTCCGGGCCGACGGCAACCGGTTCCGCTACGCCTTCCCCACCCTCGTGCTCGAGGGACCCGGCGGGGTCGAGACCGTCGCCGGCTGGAAGCCGATCGAGGACTACGTGGCCGCGCTCGGACGGGCCGCCGGCGGCGAGGTGCTCACGGCACGGCCCGATCCGACGACCGACGAGGTGATCGCTCGCTGGGGCACCGCGGCCGACGTCGAGCTCGCCGTCCTGGCCGGCTCCCGGGGCAGCGACCCCAGCGACGTGGTCGCGCACGAGTGGGGCGGCGGCGTGTTCTTCCTCACCCGGGCCGAGGCCAGGTCGCTGGGTCTGGCGGGGGCGAGCGGCTGACCGCCCGCACGGCGCTCCTCAACTCGCGTCCGCTGCACCCGATGGATGGGGGTAGCGGACGTGAACCAAGGACGGAACGCCGTGCCAGTCCAGATCTCCAGCCTGGTCGATGAGCTCTCGGTGCTGCCGGAGCAGGGCAGCGCCACCATGCAGCTCCTCCGGCTGCTCGACGATCCCGACGCGGACGCAAAGGACATCGTCCCGGTGATCGAGGCGGATCCGTCGATGACCGCCCGGCTCCTCACGCTCGCCAACAGCGCCTTCTTCGGTCTCAAGATGCACGCCTCGAACGTGTGGTCCGCCGTGATGGTCGTCGGCTTCAACGTCGTCCGGGCGCTCGCTGCCACCGGTGGTCTCGGGCTGTCCGATCCCCGGCCGGGTGCGATGCCGCAGGGGTACTGGGCCCACGCCGTGGCCTCGGGCGCCGGTTCGAGCACGATCGCGAAGTACATCGGCGTGCGGGCGAGCGACGCCTTCTCGGCCGGTCTGCTGCACGACCTGGGCGCTGCACTGCTCTACCGGGCGGCGAAGGCCCAGTACGCGGAGACCGAGACGACCATCGGCGCCCGGACCTACTTCGACCTCAACGCCGAGGTGCGGGTCTTCGGCGCCGGCCACGACGCGGTCGGAGGCGTGGTCCTCGAGCAGCTGTACTTCCCGCCGGTGCTCGTCGAGGCCGTCCGCGACCACAACCTGCACCCCGAGGACATCGACTCGACGATGACCAAGATCGTCGCCGCCGGGATGGCCCTCGCCGAGTCGAGGGGCACGCCCAGCTGCAGCCAGCCCGCCGTGGATCTCGCTGCGGCGATGCGGGTGCTCGATCTCCCGGAGGAACCCGAGGCGCGGCTCGTGCAGCAGTTCGACCGCGAGGTCGCCGACCTCCGAACGCTGCTCGGCTGAGCCGACCGTCGGACGAGGCCCAGCCGTGGACCAGATGCTCGACCTGGCGACGTCACGCCGCCCGGCGGTGGATCCACTCCGCCTGATCGGGACGGGGCTCCCGCTGGCCGAGCTGGGCGAGTCGGTGTGCGCCGCGGTCGCCGAGCGGGCGCCGGGCCTGGGGGCGGCGCTCGTGCTGCTCGACCCCCCGTCTCGCCTCCTCCAGGTCACCGCTTCGCGGGCCGTGCCGGTCGAGCTGGGCGATCGTTCCTTCCCACTCGGACGGGGAGGCGGGCCGATCGGACTGGCCGTCACCGCCGACGAGACCGTCGTCGGCGCCTCGGACTGGGCCACCCGGGTGAGCCCTGGTGGGCTCGTCGCTGCCGCACCCATCCCGCACGACGGCGCGCCGGTCGGCGCGCTCGTCGCCATCGGCGCCGAGAGCCTCCTCGACGAGGGCTGCCTGCTCCACCTGCAGGCCTGCGCGCAGCTCGTGGGGCTCGTCGCCGGACGGACCGATGACGCCAGCCTGACCATCGATCCGCTCTCCGGCCTCCCCGACCGCACGGCGCTCACGAGCGTGATCGAACGGCGCGATTCGCTCGGCACGCGCTGCGCGACGACGCTCATCGAGGTCGGTGGCGAGAGCGTCCTGCGAGCGCCGGAGCTCGCCGAGGTGCTCAGCGACGCCGCCCGGCCCACCGAGCGGGTGTTCCGGATCGACGATCGCCGCCACCTCGTGCTGAGCGGTCACGTCGGCGAACCGGTCGACGTCGAGCACACGGCCGCCCGCTTCGCCCGGGCGCTCTGCGATCGAGGCGCCGACGCCGATGCCGAGATCGGCTCGGTGGTGCACGAGGCGCCCTATGCCCCGGCGACGATGATCGAGCAGGCCCTGTCGTGCGCGCGTCGACCCGTGGACTGCGGCGATCCG
>JBCCTY010000137.1:0-10242 GCA_039197885.1 Actinomycetota bacterium
AGCTCGGTGTCGGGATGACGTCCGTCGGGCTCGGGCAGGTCGCGCAGGACCTCGACGAGATCGAGCCCGGTGCGCAGCCCGGCGCGGTGCAGGCGATGCGCCGCCGGATCACCGAGGGTCGCGGTCGAGTCGAGGCCTCGGCGATAGGGCCCGAGCCAGTCGTTCTCGGGATCGAGGAACCAGGCGACGCCGAGATCGGCGAGGGCGACCGTCGTGCTGGTGGACGAGGTGAGGGCCGGCGTGGGTCCCCAGCCCAGCGAGACGCCCGTGACGAGCTCGTCGGCGGCGAGCGCGTCGCAACACCGTCCGAGGAAGCTCGTGGCGTAGCCGACGCGGCCGGTCGGATCGCCCTCCCAGAGACGACGGAAGCTCTCGAAGTGGGAGAGGTCGGGGTCCTCCGACCCGACGCCCTGCACGACCGACAACCTCGGGGCGACGTTCGCGAGGGCGGGATGGAACCCGACCTCGCCGTCGAGCTCGACGACCTCCTCCGCGCTCGGTGCGAGGTCGCCCCGGAGGCCGACGAGCGCGGGATCACCGGCCGGGACGACCGTCGAGAGCCCGTCGTTGCCGCCGCGCAGCTCGAGCACGACCAGGATCCTCGACGATGTGTCGATGACCGGGGTGGGTGCCGGAGCGAGGCGGGCGGACGCAGGCGGCGCGGCGCTCGCCGTGGTTTGTGGACTCGACGTGGACGACGGCGCCGTCTCCCACGTCCGACCGGTCGTGCACGCGGCGACGGGCGTGGCGCCGAGGCCCAGGCCGAGCCAGCGGAGGAACGCCCGGCGGTCGAGCGGGATCGGGTCGGGCACGGTGCCTCCTCAGGTCCGGCTGAGCTCGGGGGACATCAGTGCGAGGACGTGGAGGAGGTGCGACCGCGAGGTCGGGTCATCGGGGTAGGTGGCCGCGGCGTGGAGCAGCGTCGCACGGGTCTCGTCGGACACCTGCACCAGGCCGCACCGTCGCAGCAGCGCGTCGACGACATCGGCCGGGCCGCCATCGGCCAGCGGCGGCGACCCGTCCAACCACGACAGCAGCGTGAGCCGACCGAGCTGGCGGCTGGGCGAGACCCAACCCGGGCCGTGGTGCCAGCCGGCCACGTCGGGCGGCACGAACGGGACCTGCCCGACGAGCTCGGCGGACGAACGGCCGAGCTCGCCGACGACGTCGAGGACCGTGGCAGCGGCGACCGCCCACTCGACGCCGGTCCGGAACCGACCGGCGTCGGGGTCGAGCAGGTCGGGTGAGGTCACGATCGCCTCGACCAGTGGCCGGACCTCGAGATCGGCCTCGACGAGCACCCGACCCAGCTCCTCGGCCCGGCCAGGGCCGGGTGCGCGGCCGACCAGCTCGACGTGCAGGGCCGACGCGAGGTGGGGTCCGATGGCCGGGTGGTCGCACACGGCATCGATCACGTCGGCGGCATCGAGGACCCGCCGATCGAGGAAGGTGACCGGGCGACCCCCGTGGGCCTCGGGGTCGAAGGTCGCGCCACCAGGACCGTCGTCGGTCCAGTCGATGCGCCAGCCCGAGAGCGCCCGGGCACCGGAACGGACGTCGTCCTCGGTGTAGTTGCCCCGACCGAGGGCGAAGAGCTCCATCAGCTCGCGGGAGTAATTCTCGTTCGGCTCGTCACCCCACGAGCCCTCACCGTCGAGGTACCAGAGCATCGCCCGGTCGACGGTGATCGCCTGGAGGAGCTCGCGGACGTTGCCGAGGGCGTGGCGACGCACGAGGAGGTGCTGGTCCCAGATCGCCGCCCAATCACCGACCTTCTCGATGCTCGACGTGAGGTGGCCGTGCCAGAACCACACGATCCGCTCGTGCACCCCTGCCGCGGGGTCGGACATGCGCGCCAACCACCAGCGGATCGGCGCGTCCCACTCCTCGTCGGTCCCGGCTCCCGGGTGGGTCGGCGGAGCGTCGAGCGCCGGTCGGTCGAGCAGCTCGCGGACGAGCTCAGCGGGGTCACGGGAACCCAGCTCGTCGAGCTGACCGGGAGCGGGACCGAAGGTCAGTCGGCGGAGGATCCGGGCGGTCGCCGCGTGGGTCGCGGTCGAGGTGATCGTCGTCGACGGCATGGCGCCAACGTGGCGGAGCGACCGTGAAGTGGTCGTGAAGGGCGCCTTCACCGCGCCTTCATGAAGGAGCTGCCAGCCTGATGGGGTGCGGTTGCTGGTGGTCGAGGACGACGTGGCGCTGTCGACGGTGGTCGTGAGGGGCCTGGCCGAGGAGGGCCATGCCGTCGACGCGTGCACCACGGTGCGCGACGCGGAACACCAGCTCGACGAGGAGCGCTACGACCTCGTCGTGCTCGACCTCGGGCTCCCCGACGGTGACGGGATGTCCCTGTGCCGACGGCTCCGCGAGCGCGGTGACCCGGTCCCGGTCCTCGTGCTCACCGCCCGCGACGAGCTCCACGACCGCGTGGGCGGCCTCGACGCCGGTGCCGACGACTACCTGACGAAGCCGTTCGAGTTCCCGGAGTTGACCGCCCGGGTCCGGGCGCTCCTGCGGCGCCCGCCCGACACCCGACCGCCGGTCCTCGAGGTGGGCGGACTCCGCGTCGACCCGGCCGCGCACGAGGTCCGGGTCGACGGGACGCTCGTCCCACTCACGCCGCGGGAGTTCGCGCTCGTCGCCGAGCTGGCGTCCCGGCCGGGCGAGGTCATCTCGCGCACCGACCTCCTCGACCGGGTGTGGGACACCAATTACGACGGCATGTCCAACGTCGTCGACGTCCACGTCGCCGCGTTGCGTCGCAAGCTCGATCTCGACGATCGTTCGACCACGATCGAGACGGTCCGAGGCGTCGGGTACCGGCTCCGGGTCGGGGAGGGCTGAGCGGTGGACCTGCGTCGCATCCGGATCCGACTGACGATCCTCTACTCGGCGCTGTCGGCGCTCGCCGTGATCGCGCTCGCCGTCGTGGCGGCCCGATGGGGGACGGCCCGCATCTACGAGTCGGCCGAACGCGAGGTGTCCGACATCGTCCGGGAGGTCGTCGTCCTCGGCGCGTGGGACTCGCGCGACACCTTCGACAACGTCTGGCTGGTCAACCCGACCGACGAGTGGATCGACGGCTCCGAGAGCACCTCGGTCGATCCGCCGTACTTCTCGCTGGCCACCGCCGCCATCGAGTCCGACGACGGGGTGTTCCGGCGCTTCGAGCAGGACGGGCAGTGGCTGGCCTACTCCTTCCCCTTCCAGGAGGAGCTGGCACTGGTCGCGGCGCTCGACCTCGACGCCTACGACGACGACGCCTCGTCGCTGCGGATCGGCATCGGTGTCGCCGCCACCGCCGCCATCGCCACGATCGCCGCCATCGGATGGTTCGTCGCCGGGCGCAGCCTCCGGCCGGCCCGGGAGGTCATGGCGCAGCAGCGCGACTTCCTCGCCGATGCCGCCCACGAGCTGCGCACGCCGATGGCCGTGGTGCAGGCCTCGTCGAGCCACGCGTTGTCACGGGAACGTCCGCCCGAGCAGTACCGGGCCGCGCTGTCCGAGATCCACGACGCCGCCACCCGGGCGGCGGCCGGGGTGAACGAGCTGCTGGAGTTCGCCCGGCTCGAGGCCGGTGACGCCCGCCCCCGGCGGTCGCCGCTGCGATCCGACCTCCTCGTCGAGGAGGTCGCAGCGTCGATCCGGGTCGACGGCGTGACCGTCGAGGCCGAGCCGGGGCCGTCCACCACGGTGCTCGCCGACTACGCGCTCCTCCGCCAGGCGCTCGAGACGGTCACCCGCAACGCCGTCGCCAGGGCCCGCACCGTGACCGTCGCCAATCGCATCGAGGGCCGCCACGCCGAGCTCGTCGTCACCGACGACGGGCCGGGCTTCGCCGATGATGTCCTCCCCCACGTCTTCGAGCGGTTCCGCCGGGGTGACCGGGCGGGCAGCAGCGGCCTCGGCATGGCGATCGCCGAGCGGATCGTGGTCGCCCATCACGGCACCGCGATCGCCCGGAACGGCACCGACGGCGGGGCAGAGGTCGTGTTCCGCCTCCCCGTCATCGACGATGCTTGAGCGATGAGCGAACCCGTCGTCGCCGCCGTGCATCGCAGCTCCGACCACACCTTCTCGAAGCGGTCGGTCGACGAGATCGAGCTCGTCGCCGGGGTCGGTGTGACCGGTGATGCCCACGCCGGCGCGCGGGTGCGCCACCGCTCGCGCGTCGCTGCCGACCCGACGCAGCCCAACCTCCGCCAGGTCCATCTCATCCACGCGGAGCTCTTCGGCCGGGTGGAGGGCAGTGGCCACGTCGTGGGTCCCGGAGACCTGGGCGAGAACGTGACGACGCGCGGTCTCGATCTCCTCGGTCTGGCGACCGGGACGACGCTCGCGATCGGCGACGACGTCCTGCTGGCGATCACCGGCCTGCGCAACCCGTGCGGTCAGATCGACGGCTTCTCCCGGGGACTGCGATCGGAGCTGATCGTCGACGACGACGAGGGAGGGACCCTCCGCCTCGCCGGGGTGATGGCCGTCGTGGTGCGGGGTGGTGCGGTTCGTCCGGGCGACCCGATCGGTGTCGCTGCGCCGGCCGGGAACCACCACCCGCTGGTGAGGGTGTGACCCGTCCGAGCCGGGCCGCATCGACCTCGGGCACCCCCTCGTGAGGATGCGACTCGGCCAAGCTGGGCACATGGACCTCGACCACCCGCTCGGGCGGATCCTCGACGACGCGGCGAGGGGCAGGTTCCCGCCCGCCGACGGCTCGGTCCGCGTCGTCCCGCCGGGCGGTCCCGACGACATGGAGGCGATCGTCGAGCTGACCGGCACGGCGTTCGTCGCGACCACGCTGCCGGAGCACGAGGTGCTCGGACCGGGGGTCGATGGCTTCGGCGGCGTCGTGCATCCCGACGTGCAGCGACGGTTGGCCGGCCCCGACGGCTGGATCGGCGCCCATGACCTGACGCTCGTGCGACGCGGCACCGGCGATGCCACGCTCCCGGCCCGCCCCGACCTCGTCGACCACCCCCGCATCGTGTTCGGCGGCAACCATCGCCGCGTCGACCTCGTGCACGGTGACGAGCGTGGGGTCGTCGGCGTCGGACGTGGCCTGTGCGAGCGGTGGGAGGTCGGCCTCGAGCTGGCGGAGGATGCGCCGAGCGGACGGGGCCACGGCCGGGAGCTGGTCCGTCAGGCGGACGGGGCCACGGCCGGGAGCTGGTCCGTCAGGCCGTCGGCCTCGTGCCCGAGGGCGAGTGGCTCTTCGCCGAGATCGCGCCGGGCAACGCGGCGTCGGTGCGGGCGTTCCTCTCGGTCGGCTTCGTCCCGATCGGCGCCCAGATCCGCTACCGCCCGGGCCGCTGACGCCGGGACCGGGCACCGCCTAGCTTCGTCGCATGGAACGCCTCGACGACAAGCGGGTGGTCATCACCGGCGCAGCCTCCGGGATGGGCCGGGCCTACGCCACCGAGTTCGCCCGGGAGGGCGTGGCCGGGCTGATCCTGTGCGACATCGACGAGGCCGGGCTGGCCGAGACCGTCGAGCTCGTGCGGCCCTTGGGCGACCCGGCGGTGTTCTCCGCGATCGTCGACGTCGCCGACGAGCAGGCCGTGCTCGACTTCGCCGCACACAGCCGGGCCGCGCTCGGCGACGCTCACGTCGTGATCAACAACGCGGGCATCGCGGGCTCGACCGAGCGGGCCGCCGACACCTCCGTCAAGGCGATCGAGCACGTGTTCGCGGTCAACTTCTACGGCGTCGTCCACGGCACGCTCGCGTTCCTGCCCCAACTCGAGGCCGTCGACGAGGCGGCGCTCGTCAACGTGTCGAGCATCTTCGGGCTCCTCGGCGTGCCGGGCAACGCCGACTATTGCGCGACCAAGTTCGCTGTCCGGGGCTACACCGAGACGCTGATGGCCGAGTTGGCCGACTCCCACATCCAGGTGCACCTGCTCCATCCGGGCGGGATCGACACCAACATCGTGTCGGGCACCGCCATCGCCGACGACCCCGAGGCGATGGAGCTGTTCAAGACCGATCCCGTCGACGTGGCCCGGGCAGTGATCGAGGCGATCCGCAAGGACCGCCGCCGCATCGTCACGGGGCACCTCTCCGGCCAGGCCCGCTTCCTCCACAACTTCGTGCCGGTCGGATTCGTCGCTCGCCTCCTCCACCGCGAGATGCGCAAACGGGACCTCTGACCGAGCGGCCCGCCGTACCCTCGGGCCATGTACGACCCGGTCCGCGACGGTGTGCCGAAGGCAGTCGAATCCGTCGCCTACGAGGAGCTGCGACCCCCGACCGAGCTCGGTCAGCTCGTCCATTGCTTCTGGGAGCTCCGCACCACGACGGACCTGGCCGAGGATCTCACGCTGCACGCCCTGCCCGATGCGTGCGTCAACCTGCTGTTCGACCAGCACGATCCCCGGATCGCCGGCGTGACCCAGCTCCTCACGACCCACACGACCCTCCCCCTCGGTCGGTCGTTCCACTACGCCGGGATCCAGCTGTACCCGGGGGTGTGGCGCGGCGACCCCGAGGAGACCGTCGACCACTACGTCGGCGAGCCCTACTCGGGCGACCTCCCGCTCGTGGAGGTCGGGACGGCGGCAGCGTCCCACGACCTGGACGGCAAGGCGATCGTCTTCGCCGACTTCGTCGAGGCCCTCCTCGACGACGGCCTCATCGCCCCGAACCGGGTGACCGCGGCCATCCTCACGAACCTCCACGACATCCGCAGCGTGGGCGACATGGCAGCCGTCGCCGCGGTGTCGCCCCGCCAGCTCCAGCGGACGTTGAAGGCGACGACGGGCTTCGCCCCGCACGATCTCCTGAAGGTGTTGAGGGTCCAGGAGTCCTTCAGACGCGACCACCTGCTGTCGTTCTCCGACCAGTCCCACTACACCCACTCGTTCCGGAAGGTGACCGGCTACACCCCCGTCCGCTTCGGGCAGACCTTCGATGTCTGATTCCTACAATCCATCGGGCTCGTCCTCCGGTTGAGTGGTCCCCGGCAGGCACACGGCCTCCACGGACTCCCGAGAGGACGACGTCATGCGCAAGGTCGGTTGGTTCGACATCTACGTCGATGACATGGAGCGGGCCCAGGCGTTCTACGAGACGGTGCTCGACACGACGCTGTCGCCGATGGACGACCCGAACGATCCGTCGGCGAGCATGCGGGCCTTCGGTGACGACTTCTCGTCGCACGGGGCCGGTGGGGCGCTGGTCCGGCTCGAGCACGCCCGTCCCGGGCCGGGCGGCGCGATGGTCTACTTCTCGTGCGACGACTGCGCGGTCGAGGCCGCGAGGGTGCCCGCCGCCGGTGGTTCGATCGTCCGGCCGAAGTTCCCGATCGGCGAGCACGGCTTCGTCTCGATCGTGACCGACACCGAGGGCAACATGATCGGCCTCCACTCCGTCGCCGGCTGACCTGCCCGGCGCCGGCCCGGCGCCACGAGCAGACGGGCGGGCGCGACAGTTCAGTCGATGGTGATCCGCACGCGAGCGTGCTCGTCACCCGCCGATCGGGCGATCACGAGGTCGTAGGCGCCCGGGTCGACGGTCCAGCCGTCGGCCACCTCGTCCCATCGCCGGAACGCCGTGGCGTCGAAGGTCAGCTGGGCGGTAACGGCGGCACCCGGCTCGACGACGAGCTTGGCCCAGGCCCGCAGCTCCTTCGGGGCCCGGTCGACCGGCGGATCGAGCGGCGCCACGTAGCCCTGGACGACGACCGTCGCCGCCCGATCACCGGTCGCCGTCACCGGCACGTCGACGGTGATCGCGCCGTCCACCGGCATCGACGGGGCCGATCCGACCGGAGCGCCCCACTCCGCCGAGCCATAGCTGAGTCCGTGGCCGAACCACAACAGCGGCTCGACCGCGGCGTCCTCGTGTCCGCGGTAGCCGAACCGCCACGCCTCGGTGTAGCGCTGGACGCCGTCGACGGGTCGGTAGTGGGCCATGGCCGGCGCGTCGTCGAGCACGTGGGGGTAGGTGACCGGCAGGCGGCCGCCCGGATCGGCGACGCCGAGCACCACGTCGACGAGTGCCTCGGCCTGTTCGAGTCCCGCGAAGAACGGCGTCAGGACCGCCGGCACCTCGTCGAGCCACGGCATGGCCACCGGCGAGCCGGCGTTGACGATCACGACGGTGTCGGGATTGGCGGCGACGACCCGGCGGACGAGCTCGTCCTGCGCTCCCGGCAGGCCGATCGCGTCGCGGTCGTGGCCTTCGGTCTCCCACTCCTCGGTGGTGCCGACCATCACGATCGCCACGTCGGCGGCGGCTGCCGCGGCGACCGCCCGATCGAGCAGATCGGGTGGGTCGGGTGGGCGGACGCCGATCCGCAGTGCGCCGAACCCGTCGCCACCCGACCAGCGGGCGGCGATGGCGACGTCGTCGCCTGCCGCGAGCTCGATGGTCTCGACGACCTCGACGCTGCCGAAGCCGAAGTACTCGTTGCTGCGCGGGAGGCTGCGGTCGGGGTCGTCGACGATCACCCGTCCACCGACCTCGACCCTGGTCGCGCCGGTGGTCACCACGCCGATCTCGTGCGGACCGTCGACCTCGGCGACGAAGGAACCGGTCGCTCGCAGCGAGAACGAGCTCGGATCGACCCCGGGCGGCGTCGATCCGAAGAAGGTCACGACCGAGGTGTCGACCGCACCGGTCGCGACGACCTCACGGTCGGGGTCCTGACCGTTGACGTACTCGAGGCGGAGCCCGGTCTCGCCCAGCTCGCCGTTCTCGAGCAGCGGCGTCAGCTTGTCGATCCGGACGCCGGGCTCGAAGGTCACCTCGGCGGCGAGGCGGTCGGTCACCGCATCGAGGAAGGTCCGTCGGCTGAGCGGCGTGAGGCTGGCGCTGCCGCCGCCCATCGAGCGGTCCATGCGGGCGTTCGGGCCGAGCACGGCGACCCGACGAAGCCCTCCGGCGTCGAGCGGCAATGCGCCGCCCTCGTTGCGCAGGAGGACGGTCCCCGCCGTCGCGGCGACACGGCACAGCCGGCGCTCCGCGGGATCGCGGACGGTCTCCTCGTCACCGGAAGCGGGACGCTCCTCGACCTTCGTCCGGTCGATCAGGACCAGCAGGTCGCGGGCGATGCCGGCCACCTCGTCCTCGGTGACCTCGCCCCGCTCGACGGCGGCCTCGAGCCGGGTGCCGTAGACGCGGGTCGGTCCGGGCATCTCCAGGCTCAGCCCGGCACGGGCGGCGCCAACGGCGTCGTGCACCCCGAACCAGTCCGAGACGACGAACCCGTCGAAGCCCCACTCATCGCGCAGGATCGACGTGAGCAGCCGGCGGTGCTCCGCGCAGTGCTCGCCGTCGAGCCGGTTGTAGGCGCTCATGACGCCCCACGCTCCCGCCTCGCGCACGACGGCCTCGAACGGTCGGAGATGGTGCTCACGGAGCGTCCGCTCGTCGACGACGGCGTTGACGGTGAAGCGGTCGACCTCGGTGTCGTTGGCGACGAAGTGCTTGACGGTCACCGCGACCTCGCGGGACTGCACCCCGCGCACGAACCCGACGGCGAGGCGGGCGGTGAGCTCGGCGTCCTCGGAGAAGCACTCGAAGGTCCGACCGCCGATGGGGGTGCGATGGAGGTTGACGGTCGGCCCGAGCAGCACGTGGGCACGCTTGCGGATGGCCTCCTCGCCCAGCAGGCGGCCGAGCCGTTCGACCAGGACCGGGTCCCAGGTGGCCCCGAGCGCGATGCCGGACGGCACGACGACGCCTGGCGTGCGACTGGCGCCGTGGCCCTCGCCCCGCACCCCGATGGGCCCGTCCGAGACCTTCACCTCGGGCACCCCGACCCGTTCGATCGGGTGGGTCCGCCAGGTCGAGGCACCGCCGACGAGCCGGCATCGCTCCTCGAGGGTCAGCTCGGCGAGGGCGGCGTCGACGTCCATCAACGGAACCGGCTCGTGTCGATGACCATGCGGGCATGGGTGCCGGTCGACAACACGGTGTCACCGGCCGTCACGCGCGTCTCGAACGTCAGGCGCCGCCGGTCGCGGATCACGAGCCGAGCCGTCACCTCGAACTCCTGGCCCTCGACGGCGGCGGCGTCGTGGCTGACGCAGACGTGCACGCCCACCGTCGTCTCGTCGTCGTCGAGGTGATCCTGCACCCCGGCGAGGCACGTGCCCTCGACGAGCATGATCATCGCGGGCGTCGAGAGCACGTTCACCGGGAGGTGCCCCGGCGACATGTCGGCGGTGACCGTGTACGAGGCGTTGGACTCGAGCCCGACGCGGAGGGTGTCCTTCATGGGCCGCACCCTAGGACGCG
>JBCCTY010000138.1:0-10183 GCA_039197885.1 Actinomycetota bacterium
GATCGAGGAGGCCCTCCGGCGCCGGGCTGGCTGACCGCCGTTCAGATCCAGCGGACGGGGCGGCCCTCGTCGCGCACGCGAGCCGCCTCCACGTGGTCGGTCGCCGGCGTCGTCTCGGCCGTCCACCCCCACCCGCTGGCGATCTGCATCTCGGCCACCAACCAGCGACCCCCGTCGGCCGGGGCGAGGCGGAGGCGGTACTGCCCACCCTGCACCCCCTTCGGCGTGGAGGTGAGGAAGTAGGCCGACAGCTCCGCCGACGTGAGGTCGTCGGCGACCCGGACCCCCACGTTGGTGGTGTGGTGGCCACCCTTGACCCAGGTGGCGTCGGGGGTGTGGTCGGCGTACAGCCGCCGGATCTGATCGCCGGTCAGCGTCGAGTCGGTCTGTGAACCGGGCGGGAAGTTGACCAACTCCAGCACCGCGTCCGGAGCGAACACCTCGTCGACCAGCTCGGGATGACCCACGTCCAACAGGTAGGTGTAGGCGTTGAAGGTGCCGAGCACCGACTCCTTCGCCTCCAGGCGGGCCACGCGGCGCCGCAGGTCGACCAGGTCCCCGTCCCCGCTCATGGCGACGACCCTAGACCGGGTCCGCCACGTTCGGCCTCAAGGGTCGGGCCCGCTGCTGTGACCGGCCTCACCGCCGGCCCGCTGCTGTGGCCGGCCTCACCGCCGGCCCGCTGCTGTCTCCGGCCTCACCGCCGGCCCGCTGCTGTGGCCGCCTCCTCGGCGTGGTCGACCTGGCGGGAGACGATCTCCAGGCCGGCGTCCCAGAACCCCGGGTCGGCGAGGTCGCAGTCGACGATGCGGCCCAGCTCCTCCGGCGGCATCGAGCCGCCCGACGCCAGCAGCTCGAGGTAGGCGGGGACGAAGTCGGCGCCCCGCTCCTCGTACCGCGCGTAGACCGACAGCGCGAGCAGCTGGCCGTAGGCGTAGGCGTACACGTACCCGGGTGTCGCGATGAAGTGCGGGATGTAGGACCACCAGCTCCGGTAGCCCTCGGTCACCTCGACCGAGTCACCGAACAGATCGGTCTGGGTCCCGGCCCACAGCTCGTTGAACCGCTCGACCGAGAGCTCGCCCACCTCGCGGCGCTCGGTGTGGACGGCATGCTCGAAGCGGTTCATCGACACCTGCCGGAACACCGTGGCGATCGAGCCCTCGACCTCGGCGGCCAGCAGCGCCAACCGGTCACCGGGGTCGGTCGTCTCCTCCAGCAGCCGACCGAAGGTCACCGTCTCACCGAACACCGAGGCGGTCTCGGCCAACGTGAGCGGCGTCCACTGGTGGAACACGCCCTGCTCGCGCGACAGGTAACCGTGGAGGCCGTGGCCCAGCTCGTGGGCCAACGTGAGCACGTCGCGCTGGCGGCCGGTCCAGTTGAGCAACACGTACGGATGGTGCGAGGGCACGGTGTAGTGGCAGAACGCCCCCGGCCGCTTGCCCGGACGGACGGGCGCGTCGATCCAGGACTCCTCGAAGAAGCGCCGGGCGACGTCGGCCAGCTCGCCGGAGAACGAGGCGTAGGCGTCGAGCACGAGGTCGCGGGCCTCGGTCCACCCGATCATCGTCTCGGACTCGGCGATCGAGGCGCCGCGGTCGTAGTCGGCCAGCGGATGCCCGAGGATGTCGGACTTGAGCCCGTACCAGCGTCGGGGGATGTCGTAGCGGGCCACGACCGCGTCGACCAACGCCTGCACCGACTCGTCGGAGGCCTCGTTGGCGAGGTTGCGGGAGGCGACCCACGACGGGTACCCCCGAAGGCGGTCGTCGGTCGCCTTGTCGGCGAGGAGCGTGTTGAACACGAAGGCACGGGAGCGGATGCCCGGCTCCAGCGCGACGGTCACCGCCTCGGCCGCCTCGCGCCGGACCTCGCGCTCGGGTGAGGCCAGCGACGACAGGGCCTCCTCGAGGGAGGCGCTGCGGGTGGCCTCGCCATCGGGGAGCTCGACGGTGATGGCCGAGTTGAGCTCGTCGAACAGGCGTGACCAGGCCGACGACCCGGTGACGGCCTTCTCGGTGAGGATGCGCTCCTCCGGCTCGGTGAGCAGGTGGTCGCGGTAGCGCCGCAGCGAGATCAGGTGGTGACGAGCGAACGTCAACGCCGGGTCGTCGACCAGGGCGGCGACCTGCTCCTCGGTCAGCGCCGCCCACTCCAGCTCGAAGAACAGCAGCTTCGTCTCGATGGCGGCGTTGCGCTCGGTGACCTGCTGGAGCAGGGCCCCGGCCTCGGCGTCGGTGGTGTCGGCCGAGTAGCGCAGCATCGCGTAGGCGGCGGCGCGCCCGACCAGCTCCTGGAGCTCGGCGGAGCGTCGGAGGTGGTCGGCGAGCGCAGCGGCGTCGAGCGACGCCACCGATCCATGGGCCTCCGCGAGGCGGTCGGCGAGCCCGTCGGCGCGGTCGAGGAGGCCGGCGACGTCGTCGTCGCCGAGCAGGGTGTCGATGTTCCAGGCGACGTCGACGGGTTCGTCGGTGACGGTCACGGCTGCTCCTGGGGATCGCTGGTCGGGTCGGGAAGCGGGAGGTCGACGGGGTCGAGGCCAGTGGCCCAGGCCCACACGTCGTCGATCTGGGGTGCGAGCGCGTCGACGAGGCCGCCGTTGTCGATCACGCGATCGGCGAGCGCGAGGCGGTCCTCGCGCGACGCCTGGTTGGCGATGCGGGCGCGGGCGTCGGCCTCGTCGAAGCCGCGGTGCTCGACGAGGCGGGCCACCTGGACCTCGACCGGCACGTCGACGACGAGGGTGCCCGAGACCGGGTAGCGCGGTGTCCCGTCCTTCGCCCCCTCGGCGAGGAGGGGGATGTCGAGCACCACGATGCGATCGGTCGCCGCCAGCTCGGCGAGGCGACGCCGGATCTCCTCCCCCACGGCGGGGTGGACGATGCGGTTGAGGTCGGCGAGCGCGTCGGCGTCACCGAAGACGATGCCGGCGATCGCCGGTCGGTCGAGGAGCCCGTCGTCGCCGACCACCTCCGCGCCGAAGCGCTCGACGATGCGGTCGAAGACGGGCTCGCCCGGCTGCTGGAGCTCGCGCACGATGGCATCGGCGTCGACCAGCGAGGCGCCGCGCTCGACGAGCGCGGCGGACACCGTCGACTTGCCGGAGCCGATGCCGCCGGTGAGCCCGATGGTGATCACCGGCGAGACGAACGGGGTCGATCAGGCCTCGGGAGCGGCCTCGGCCGTCTCCTCGGTGGCCTCGCCGCCCTCGGCCTCCTGCTCGGCCTGCTCGAGCGCCTGCCGGTAGGCCTCCTCGCCGTACTTCTCGTAGTACTCCGCCCAGGCCTCCTGCGCCTCGGTGGACACCTCGTACTCGACGGGCTCGGCGGGCTCGGTCGGCTCGGGGCCGGACCCGATGTAGTTGCCCTCCTCGTCGAAGGCGTGCTCACCGAAGTGGGCCTGGTACTCGGCGGCGACCTCGCCACCCTCGGCGGCCTGCTTGATCGACAGCGAGATGCGACGGCGGGACGTGTCGAGATCGATGATCTTGACCCAGAGCTCCTCGCCCGGGGTCACGACCTGCTCGGGGAGGTCGACGTGGTGGGCCGACATCTCCGAGATGTGGACCAGTCCCTCGATGCCCTCACCCACCTGGACGAACGAGCCGAACGGCACGAGCTTCGTGACCCGGCCGTAGACCAGCTGACCGATCTTGTGGGCCTCGGCGAACTCCTGCCACGGATCCTGCTGGGTGGCCTTGAGCGACAGCGAGATGCGCTCGCGCTCCCGGTCGACCTCGAGCACCTCGACCTCGACCTCGTCACCGACGTTGACGACCGAGCCCGGATGGTCGACGTGCTTCCAGGACAGCTCGGACACGTGGATGAGGCCGTCCATGCCGCCCAGGTCGACGAAGGCGCCGAAGCTGACGACCGACGACACGACGCCCTTGCGACGTTCGCCCGGGAGCAGGTTGTCGAGGAACTCCTCGCGCTGCTCCTTCTGGGTCTCCTCCAGCCACGCACGACGGGAGAGGACGACGTTGTTCCGGTTCTTGTCGAGCTCGATGATCTTGGCGGTGAGCTCCTGGCCGACGTAGGGCTGGAGGTCACGGACGCGACGCAGCTCGACGAGGGAGGCGGGGAGGAAGCCCCGCAGGCCGATGTCGAGGATGAGGCCGCCCTTGACGACCTCGATGACCGGACCGGAGACCGGCTCGTCGGCCTCCTTCTTCTCCTCGATGACGCCCCACGCCCGCTCGTACTGGGCCCGCTTCTTCGACAGCACCAGGCGACCGTCGGCGTCCTCCTTCTGGAGGACCAGCGCCTCGACGGCGTCACCCTGGGACACGACCTCGCTGGGGTCGACGCCCTGGCGGATCGACAGCTCCTTGGCCGGGATCACACCCTCGGACTTGTACCCGATGTCGAGCAGGACCTCGTCCTTGTCGACGTTGACCACGACCCCCTGCACGAGGTCACCGTCGTCGAACTCGACGATGGTGCCGGCGATGGCCTCTTCCATGGACATGCCGCCGAGGTCGTCCTCGACGATGGTGCGGGGGATGTACTCGCCGGCGTCGGTGAAGGAGCCGAACTCCTCGGTGACGTCGGGGATGGTGGTGGTCTGGTCGGACAAGTGGATGCTCGTTGCGTCGAGGGAACAGGGACGCCGCCGGACCCGGTGATCCAGGGCGATCGGGCGCGACAACCGTGCGTCGCGAGCGACCTGGACAGGGTACACCGCCGCCCCCGGTTCACCCACCCCCTCTTCGGGCGAGCAGGAGGAGCTCCTCCAGGTCGGTCGACGGTGGTGCGGCGCCGTAGCGGCCCGGGGTCACACCGTGCACCGCGAGCACGTCGAGCTGCGCCCGTGCGGCGAGCAGGCGCAGCTCGCGGGGCGTGGTGCAGGTGGTCCACAGGTCGACCTCGGCGACGGCGCCCTCGGGGTCGCGGATCTCGGTCCGCTCGTGGTGCACCCCGGTCCGGGCGTCGAAGTGCGTCGACCCGTCGAGGTGGGCGATCTGGAAGTAGGCGTTGAAGGCGCTCACGGCGACGCGTCCCCCCGGGCGGACCGCCCGCCGGAGCCCGTCGAGCACGGCGAGGTCACCGGCCTCGGGGTCGTCGGCGTCCGCCGCCGGGCCGCCGAGCAGACCGAACGCCCCCTGGCAGAGGCTGTAGGCCGCGTCGAACTCGGCGTCGAAGTCCATCGCCCGGGCGTCGCCCACGACGAACGACGCACCGGCCGGCGCACCCTCGCGGGCGATCGCGACGAAGCGCTCGCTCACGTCGAGCCCGACGACCTCGACGCCCCGGCGGGCCAGCTCGTGGGCGTGACGGCCCGGACCGCAGCCCACGTCGAGCACCCGAGCGCCGGGCTCGAGGAGGAGCAACTCCACGAGGGCGTCGACCTCCTGCGTCGTGCCCTTGGTGAACGAGTAGCGCAGGTAGGCCTCGCCGAGGTGGTCGGCGAGCGGTTCGAACCAGTGGCCGGGACTCACTCGCTCGCCCTTAGCCCTTCGCCGCCGCCCACGAGTCGCCCACGGTGACGTTGACCTCGAGCGGGACCCGCAGCTCGGCGGCCTCGGCCATCGTGCCGACCGTCAGCTCGGTGACGGCGTCGACCTCGCCCGGGGGGATCTCGACGATCACCTCGTCGTGGACCTGGAGGATGAGCCGGCTCCCGCCACCCTGGTCCCGGAGCTGCTGGTCGAGCCGGACCAGCGCCACCTTGAAGATGTCCGCCGCGGTGCCCTGGATCGGCGCGTTCATCGCCTGGCGCTCGGCGGCGAGGCGGACGTTGTAGCTCCGGGCGTTGAGCTCGGGGATCGGCCGACGACGACCGAACGCCGTCTCGGCGTAGCCCTTCTCGCGGGCCTCGTCGACGACGCGGTCCATGTAGGCCTTCACGTTCGGGAACGCCTCGAAGTAGGCGCCGAGGATGACCGCCGCCTCCTCGGTCGGGATCCCGAGGCGCTGGCCGAGCCCGTAGGCCTCCATGCCGTAGGCCAGGCCGTAGGACACCATCTTCGCCTTCGAGCGCATCTCGACGGTCACGGCGTCGGCCTCGACGTCGAAGACCCGCCGGGCGGTGGCGTTGTGGATGTCGTCGCCGCTCTCGAACGCCGAGATCAGCCCCGGGTCCTCGGCGAGGTGCGCGATGACCCGCAGCTCGATCTGGTTGTAGTCGGCGACGAGGAAGTCGAAGCCGTCAGTGGGCACGAACGCCCGTCGGAACTCCCGACCGAGATCGGTGCGCACCGGGATGTTGTGGAGGTTGGGCTCCTCCGACGACAGGCGCCCGGTGCGGGCGACGGTCTGGTTGAAGGTGGCGTGGATGCGATCGTCGTCGCGCACGGCGGCGAGCAGTCCCTCGCCGTAGGTCGACCGCAGCTTCTCGACCTCGCGGTAGCCGAGCAGCGCCTCGACGATCGGGTGCTGGTCGCGCAGCTTCTCCAACGAGGCGGCATCGGTCGAGTAGCCGGTCTTCGTCTTCTTCACCGGGGTGAGGCCGAGCTCGTCGAAGAGCACCTCCCGCAGCTGCTTCGTGGAGTTGACGTTGAGGTCGCGCCCGGCGTGCTCGCGGATCTCGGCCGACAGCCGGTCGCACTCGGTCACGAGCGACTGGTGGAGGCGCTCGAGCTCGGCCCGATCGACGTGGATCCCGAGGTGCTCCATGCGGGCCAGCACACCCACCAGGGGCAGCTCGATGTCGTCGAGCAGGTCGCGGAGGTCCCGGGCGTCGATCGCCGTGAGCAACGGCTCGACGAGCCGCCCGACGCCGAGCGCCTCACGGGCGGTCTCCTGCGACGGGGGCTCACCCTCGTCATCACCCAGCGCGAGCTGACCGTCGGCGACCGCGCTGTCGGGCAGCTCGGTCCTGGCGTAGCGCAAGAGCAGCTCACCGATGGCGTAGCGGACGTCACCGGGATCGAGGAGATAGGCGGCGAGCACGGTGTCGATCGCGAGCTCGGGCGCATCGAACCCGGCGTGGAGGAACCAGCGCAGCAACGGCTTGGCGTCGTGGGCCGCCACCGAGACCCGGCCGACCAGTCGGCCCAGCGCCGCGGCGACGGCGTCGTCGTCGACCACCGCCCGATCGATCCAACCGACCTCGGCCGCGGCGGCGTCGAGCACGACCGCCAGGCCCTCGAGCGACTCGGGCCGGTGGGGGTCGCCGAATCGGCCGGCCAACGACACCGTGGAACCGTCGGCGAGCCCGTCGAGCGCAGCGACGGCGCCTTCGGCGTCGAGATCGGCGCGCTCGGCCTCGAGCACCTCGGCGCCGACCGAGGACGGCAGCTGCTCGGCCATCGCCTCCTGGAGCCGGTCGTAGAGCGTGCGGAACTCGAGGAAGTCGAAGAGACGACCCACCTCCTCGGCGTCGACGTCGCCCCACGTCAGCTCGTCGAGGTCGGGCAGGTCCGGCACGTCGCGGATGAGGACCATCACCTCGTGGTTCTTCCGGGCGCTGTGCTCGTGTTCGGTCAGGTTCTGTCGCAGCTTCGGCGTCTGCTCGTCGAGCGCGGCGAAGATCCCGTCGAGCCCGCCGTACTTGTTCAGCAGCTTCGCAGCGGTCTTCTCGCCGACGCCGGGCACGCCGGGCAGGTTGTCGGACGGGTCGCCGCGCAGCGCCGCGTACTGCGGGTACATGGCGGGGGTGACGCCGGTCCGCTCGAGGATCCCGGCCTCGTCGTAGAGGGCGTAGTCCGAGACGCCCCGCCGGTTGTAGAGGACCTTCACGTGGGGGTCCTCGACCAGCTGGTAGGTGTCGCGGTCACCGGTGACGACGATCGCCGTCTCACCCCGGTCACGGGCGACGGTGGCCAGCGTGGCGAGGATGTCGTCGGCCTCGTAGCCGGCCACGTCGACCATCGGGATGCGCAGGACCTCGATCACCTCGCGCACCAGGCCGAACTGGGGGCTCAGCAGGTCGGGGGTCTCGTCGCGGTTGCCCTTGTAGGTCGGCACCGCCTCGTGGCGGAACGTCGGCTCGGGGCGGTCCCACGCCACGACGATGCGGTCGGGTCGGTGGTCGCGGATCAGGTTGATCAACATCGACGTGAAGCCGTAGACCGCGTTGGTGACCTGGCCGGAGGCGGTGGCGAGGTCGGTGGGCAGCGCGAAGAACGCCCGGTAGGTCAGCGAGTTCCCGTCGAGCAGCAGCGAGGTCGGCACGCCTCGACTGTACGGCCAGGCTGCGTCGGGCGCGCGGTGCGTCAGCTCGGTTCGGGGAGCGTGCCGTCCATGATCCGGGCGGCGACGGCGCGCATGGTGGTGCGGTCGGCCATCGCCGCCTTCTGGATGAAGCTGAAGGCCTCGGACTCGCTCATCGACCGCTCGTCCATCAACCGGCCCTTGGCGCGATCGACGACCTTGCGGGTGGCGAGCTGCTCCTCGAGGCCCCGCACCGTGGTGTCGAGGTCCTGGAGCTCGCGGAACCGCCCGAGCGCCACCTCGATCGCAGCGACCAGATCGGCCCGCTGGTAGGGCTTCGTCACGTAGGCGAGCGCGCCGGCGTCGCGGGCCCGCTCGACCAGGTGCCGCTGGCTGAAGGCCGTGAGGATGAGGACGGCGGAGATCCGGTCGTCGGCGATCTCGCGCGCTGCGCTGAGACCGTCGAGGCCCGGCATCTTGATGTCGAGGAGGGCGAGGTCGGGCTTGTGCGTGCGCACCAGCTCGATCGCCTCGTCGCCACGACCGGTCTCGGCCACGACGTCGTACCCCTCTTCCTCGAGCAACTCCTTCAGGTCGAGGCGGATGATGGCCTCGTCCTCCGCGATCACGACTGTGGTCGCCACGCTGCGACCGTCCCTTCCCTCGTCGTTCATGTCCCCGTTCCGGTGAGCTGGTCGAGCAGGTCGTCCTGCTGGTCCTCCAGCGCGGTGATCGACTCGGTCAGCTCGCGGCGGCGCCGGCGCATGGCCTCGGCGTGGCGCATGGCGAGCGCCGCCTCGTGGTCGGACTGCGGGGTCTCCGACACCATCGCTCGGAGGCGGGCGTCGTCGGCCTCACCGGCGAGCTGGTCGAGCTGCTCGGACACCACCGAGAGCTCCTCGCGCTCGCGACGGAGGCGATCGGAGACCTGTCGCAGACGTCGTTCGACGTTCGTCCGGAACACGATGGCCGAGTGTACGGGTCGCGCCCCCACGCACCGTGGGAACCCGGATCAGGGCGTCGGTTCGTCGGGCTCCGGTTCGTCGGGCTCCGGGTCGTCGGTGCCCGTCGGTTCGTCGACCGGGGTGGAGGCCGGTGGCGGCTGGTTGCGGAGCACCAGCGCCAGGGCGAGGTAGATCGCACCGCCCGCGCCGCCGAGGAGGAGCAGCAGGATGAAGGCCACGCGCACGATCGTCGGGTCGAGGTCGTAGGCCTTGGCGATGCCGGAGCAGACGCCGAGGATCTTGCGCTCGTCGCGGTCGAGGCGGATCGTCCGCTCGTCGGGCTCGTCGTCCCAGAGGCCGTCGGGGGCCGGGTCGAGCAGGACCCAGGCCACCAGGTAGGCCACGAGCCCGGCACCACCGAAGAACGCCGAGACGGCGGTCACGACCCGAACGATCGTGGGGTCGATGCCGAGGTAGCGGCCGAGCCCGGCGCACACGCCGCCGATCTTCTTGCCGTGGACGTCGCGGTGGAGGCGCTTCGGCGCGTGCTCGGTCATGACGACATGGCTACACCCGATCGGGAGGTCCGTGCCCGGGCGAAGGTCCCGGGCCCGATCCCGACCACGAGGTACCCGGGGCGGGATTCGAACCCGCACGCACTCACGTGCAGAGGATTTTGAATCCTCCGTGTCTACCGTTCCACCACCCGGGCGGGCGTCGCCGAGGTTACCGGTCGTCCCCGGGCGCCGGTCCGTGCGTGGTCAGTCGTCCACGGCGGTGTGACTAGTGTCTCATCCGGTGCTGATCTCCCTCCTGCGTCGAGTGATGGTGCTGGCCGTCGTGGCCGCGATCGTCGGCGGGGTGCGCGAGGCGGTCCTCCGCCACCACGAGCGTGACTTCGGCGCGGCCTCCGGACGCGAACCGTGACCGACGCCCGCGAACGTGCGAGCATCGTCGGGGGGCGGCGCCGCACCGTGGGATGAAACCTCCGGGTCGGCACCGGGGTCCGAACCTCACCGTCGGACCGATCGACACCACTTCGCAGAGATCGACAGGAGGACACGGGTGCTGGCGTTCACGTTCCCCGGCCAGGGCTCGCAGCAGGAGGGCATGGGTCGCGCCTGGGTCGACCACCCGTCC
>JBCCTY010000139.1:0-10173 GCA_039197885.1 Actinomycetota bacterium
ACCGCTGTTGTTCCGCAGCTCCCGCTGGCTGATCTTCCCGGCCACGGCCCGAGCGTGGCACAGGGTGCTCTGGCCTGGAGTGCTCCTCTGCCGACGACGAGGCCGAACCCGATCAGACCTCGACTCGGGCGACGGGGCCCGCTGACCCCCACGCCGGGCCCTCGTCCCCCGCTCTGGTCTCGCCTCCTCGATGCTCCGCCCCACCTCCGGTGGGTCTGCGCATCCGCTCGCTCGCCGGGCCGCACGGGCCCTAGGCCGCTCGTTCGGTGCGCTCGGAGACGACCTTCGAGGAGCCACCCGCCTGCATCGACACGCCGATCAGGGCGTCCGCGGCCTCCATGGTGCGCTTCTGGTGCGAGACGAGCAGGAGCTGTGCCTCGCCCCGGAAGTCCTCGATGAGCGACAGGAACCGGCTGAGGTTGAGGTCGTCCAGCGCGGCCTCGACCTCGTCGAGGACGTAGAACGGCGACGGTCGGCTGCGGAACACCGAGAACAGGAACGCCATCGCCGTCAGCGACCGCTCGCCACCGGACAGCAGCGAGAGCTTCCGGACGTTCTTGCCGGACGGACGGGCCTCGATCTCGATGCCGGTGCCGAGGAGGTCGCCCGGATCGGTCAGCGACAACCCTCCCGAGCCGCCCGGGAACAGCCGGTCGAAGAGGCGCTCGAAGTTGGCCTGCACGTCGGCGAACGCCGTGGCGAAGGCGCTCATGATCTCCTGGTCGACGGCCGCGATGACCCGGGCCAGCTCGCGCCGGGTGCGGCGCACGTCGTCGAGCTGGCCGCCGAGGAACTCCTCACGCTCGACCAGCTCGGCGTGCTCCTCGAGCGCCAGCGGGTTGACCGGTCCGAGGAGCCGGAGCTCGCGCTCGAGCTCCTTGAGGTGCACGCCGGCCGAGGTGCCCTCGGGCAGCGCCGGGAGCGGCGCCTCCATCGCCTCGTCGGCGGAGGCACCGAGCTCGTCACGCAGGGTCGCCGTGATGGCCTCGATGCGGAGGCGGGCCTCGGTGGCGTCGAGCTCGGCCCGTCGCTTGCGCTCGCGGTCCTCGTCGAGAGCCCGCTCCTCGGCGCTCCGGTCCTTGCGCAGGCCGTCGATGCGCTCGAGCAGCTCGCGGGATCGCTCGGTCCGCTCGCGATGACGCTCCCGAACCTCGTCGGCGAGCGACTCGACGCGGCCGTTCCGCTCGTCGAGGATCGCCGACATCCGGTCGAGGGTGCGCAGGTCGCCCTCCAGCGCGAGCCGCCGGCGCTGGGCCTCGATCCGCTCGTCGGCGAAGCGGGCCAGGCGGGCCTCGGTGGCCTCGAGCCGGGTGCGCAACACCTGCCGTCGCTCGACGACCCCGGCGGACCGGACCTCGAGATCGCTCCGCAGCTGGGCCACGGCTCGTTCGCGGGCCCGCTGCTCGTCCCGGGCCGCCCGGCGATCGACCGCTGCGATCGACGAGCGCTCGGCCGTCTCGCTCGCCTGGTCGGCCTCGTCGCCGAGCTTGGCGACCCGCTCCTGCGCCGATGCCAGTCGCTCCAGGAGCGCCGCTCGTTCGGCCTCGGCCGACGCGACGACCCCTGCCGCCTCGTCGCGCTCGGTGACCAGGCGCTCGACCTCTCGCCGGACGCGATCCACACGACCCTCGGCGTCTCGACGGGCGGCTCGGGCCACCCGGTCGGCCTGCCGGGCGTCGTCGAGGGCCACTCCGGACGCCGTCACCGCCGTACGAGCAGCGTCGGCGGCCTCGGTGGCGGTGACGAGGGCGACTCGGGCCTCGTCGAGCGCTGCGCCCGTGGCCCCGGTGGGGTCACCACCGACTCGCCAGCCCTCGGGGCCGAAGCGGTGCCCGTCGGGGGTCACGACCACGAGGTCGGGTCGCGTCGTGGCCACGCCGATGGCATCGGCGACGCTCCCCCGCACCAGCACGGCGTCGGCCAGCAGGGCATCGAGCAGCGCGTCGACGCCTGCTCGTCGACCACGGACCCGGGGGCGGACGGCCTCGCCCGAGGAGGTGGTGTCGACGGGTCGAGCCGCCGAGGCACCCAGCGCCAGCACGGCGCCGGTGTGCTCGCCACGGAGCAACGAGTCGATGGCGGCTCGGGCGGCATCGACATCGGCGACGACCGTGGCCCGGAGCGCCTCACCGACCGCCGCCTCGACCGACGCCTCCCAGCCGGCCTCGATGTCGACGAGGTCGAGCAGCGAGCCGAGCACGCCGTCGACCTCGCGGAGCAGATCGGCCCCGGCGGAGGATCGGGCCTGGGCGAGGGCGAGGTCGAGGGCCTCGACGGTGGCGGCAGCGCCCTTCGCCTCGGCCCCGGTCGACTCGGCCGCCGCTCCTGCGGTGGTGTGCTGGGCCTCGGTGGCGGCGAGGGTCGTCGCTGCAGCCTCGGCGGCCGCGACCCGCTCGGGCAGCGCGGCCTCGGCCGTCGCCAGCTCCCGCTCGGCCTCGGCGAGCAGACCGGTGCGTTGGCCGGCGCGGTCCGCTGCGGCCTCGACCCGCTGCTGCTGGCGATCGAGCTCGCGCTCGGCGGCCGAGCGCTCGGCCTCGGCGCTGCTCAGCTCGGCCCGGAGCGCGGCGGCCCGGCGGGCGGCGTCGGCGGCCTCGGCCTCGATCTGGTCGTCGGGAGCGACGAGCTGCTCGGCGAGCCGGGCGACCTCGGCCTCGCGGGTGGTGATGTCCTCGACCTCATCGGCGAAACCGGCCGCCTCCCGCTCGACCGAGGCGAGCTGCTCCGCGAGGTTCGCGGCATCGGCCTCGAGGCTCGCGACCACGGCCTCGTCGAGGAGCTTGTCGACGTCGCGCTCCACCGACCGTCGCCGCTCCCCCACCCGGGCTCGCAGGCCCCGGCATCGTTCGCGCAGCGCCTCCAACCGAGGCAGCTCGTCGCCGTCGTCGACCGCCTCGCGCGAACGCAACCCCGACTCCGCCTCGATGAGCGCGGCGTCGAGCTCGGCGAGCCGGGCTCGGCGTTCGGCGTCGCGACGATCGATGGCGGTCGTCGCATCGGAGGCCGTCGTCAGCTTCGCCGACAGCTGCGCCAGCTCGCGGCCGGTGAGGTGCAGCTTGAGGGCTCGGAGGTCCTCGACGAGGCGACCGTGGCGTTGGGCCGCCTCGGCCTGGCGGGCGAGCGGCTTGATCTGGCGCCTGACCTCGCGGAGGAGGTCCTGGAGTCGGACGAGGTTGGCCTCGGTCGAGGCCAGACGACGCTCGGCCTTCTCCTTGCGCTTGCGGTACTTGAGGACCCCGGCGGCCTCCTCGATGACCGACCGACGGTCCTCGGAGCGGGCCGAGAGCACGGCATCGATCTGGCCCTGGGCCACGATCACGTGCTGCTGGCGTCCCACGCCGGTGTCGGACAACAGTTCCTGGATGTCGAGCAGACGACACGGGACGTTGTTGATCGCGTAGCCGCTGTCACCGGACCGGAACAGGGTGCGGGTGATCGTGACCTCGGTGAACTCGATGGGCAGCTCACCATCGGCGTTGTCGAGCATGAGGCTGACCTCGGCCCGACCCAACGCCGGTCGGTCGGTGGTGCCCGCGAAGATGACGTCGTCCATCTTCTGGCCCCGCATCGCCCGGGGCCCCTGGGCACCCAGCACCCAGGTGATGGCGTCGACGACGTTGGACTTCCCGGACCCGTTGGGGCCCACGACGACCGTCACGCCGGGCTCGAAGTCGATCTTGGCCGTGTCGGCGAACGACTTGAAGCCCTTGATGACGAGGGACTTCAGGTGCACGTCGGCGCTCCTCGTCTCGTCAGACCTGGTAGTCGCTGAAGTAGTGGACCATGCCGGAGATCTTCTGCTTCATGACCTCGCCGCGCCCGTTGCGCGAGCGCTCACCGGCCCGGCCGTACACCTCGAGGTACTCGTCGTAGCCACCGGGCTCACCGAACACGTCGAGGTAGCCGTCGACGCTGGTCCCCCGGTACTTGATGCCGTTGTGGACGGTCTCGACCAGCGCCCGGTAGAGCCGCCGGACCTCCTGGCTCGTCAGGCTGTTGGCCTGGCGATCGCCTCGCAGCAGCGCGTGGTGGAGGATCTCGTCGGAGTAGATCGCGCCGATGCCCACCACGAACGCCGGATCGGTGAGCAGCACCTTGAGCTTCTCGGTGCGGGGCAGGACGCGCCGACCGAAGTCGACCCACGAGATCGGCTCCTCGACCGGATCGAGGCCGAGCTCGGCCACCTCGGGGTGCTCCTCGTCGAAGGTCTCGGCCGCGATCACCGACAGGGCGCCGTTGCCGTCGGGGTCGACGACGCGGAGCTGGCCGCCCTGGGTGAAGGTCACCACCGCGACGGTGCCGTCGATGGCGCCGTCCTTGGTGGCGGCGCGCCGCAGCAGGGTGCCGGCGCCGGGCTGGATCACCAGCAGCTGGTCCTCGGGCAGCTCGGTGACGAGGTACATGCCGCGGCGCTTGACCGAACCGAGCTTGGCTCCCTCGAGGAGACCGGCGAAGTCCTTGCGGGTCCGGCTCTTCGGGATGACCGAGTTGGCCATGACCTCGACCGTCTTGACCTTCTTGCCCGAGATCTCCTTGTCGAGATCCCGTCGCACGGTCTCGATCTCCGGCAGCTCGTACATCAGTGGCTCGTTCCCCGTCGTGAGTGGTGTGACTCGGCGGACCGGTCGGACGGCTCGTCGCCCAGCCGTTCGTGTGCGTCCTGGGCCGCCGCCTGCTCGGCCTGCTTCTTCGATCGTCCCTCGCCCTCGCCCACCAGTGTCCCATCCAGGAGGACGCGAGCCTCGAACCACTTCGCATGGTCGGGACCGGACTCGTCGATCTCGTAGCGCACCGGCGGCACCTCGAGGCGGGCAGCGAGCTCCTGGAGCCGGGTCTTGGCGTCGAACCCGCCGGGCCCGATCGCCGCAGGATCGATCCGGCCCCCGAGCAGCGACAGCACGAGCGTGCGCGCCACCTCCATCCCCCCGTCGACGTAGACGGCGCCGATCACGGCCTCGAGGGCGTCGGCGAGGATCGAGGGCTTCTCGCCGCCCCCGCTCGCCGCCTCGCCCCGCCCCAGGAAGAGGTGATCGCCGAGGCCGATCTCGGTGGCGACCTCGGCGAGGACGTTGGCGTTGACCAGCGAGGCGCGCAGCTTGGCCAGGTCGCCCTCGCTGAAGTCGGGGAACCGAGCGTGGATGTGCTCGGTGACCACCAGGCCGAGGACGGCGTCGCCGAGGAACTCCAGTCGCTCGTTGGACTCCCGACCGTCGTGCTCGGCGCACCAGGAGCGATGGGTGAGCGCCTGGATCAGGAGGTCGTCATCGACCTCGACACCGATGCGGTCCGCGAGCTGGCCGTGAGCGACCGGAGGGGTCAGGACGAGGATCCGGTGCCGAGTCGGCCGACGACGTAGTCGACGGCGTCACGGACGGTCTTGAGGTCCTCGAGATCCTCGTCGTCGATGCGGAACCCGACCGTTCGCTCGCCGAGCTCCTCCTCGAGGGCCTCGACCAGCTCGATCAGCGCCAGCGAGTCGGCGTCGAGGTCGTCGACGAACGCCGAGCCCTCGGTGATGCCATCGGGCTCGATCTCGAGGATGTCGGCGAGCTGCTCCCGCACGAGCTCGAGCACCTCGTCTCGGCTGGGTGGTGTTCCGGTCACGTGGGTCTCGGCGGGCAACCCTCAGCTCCTCGTCGCGTGGACCTGACGATCCTATCGGTTGCGCCCCACCGGCGAGCCGGATCCCGACGATCTCGAGCGGTCGATGTGCCGTGCGACGACGAGTCGCGCACCTCGAGTCAGGCCGGGGCGGGAGCCACCGCAGCGGCGAGCCGATCGACCAGGCCGGCGTCACTGAGTGAGCGGGCCACACCCAGCGCGTTGACGATGGCCTCCGGCGTCGACGACCCGTGGGAGATCACGCACACGCCGTCGGTGCCGAGGAGGAGCGCGCCGCCGTAGGTGTCGGGGTGCATCTGGGTGGCGAGCGGGGCCAGGGCGCCGATCGCCTCGGCGCCGCCGTCGGGCAGTTGGCCGAGCGCTCCGGCGATGGCGCCGACGAACGAACCGAGGGCGCCCTCGAGGGTCTTGAGCACGACGTTGCCGGTGAAGCCGTCGGTGACCACGACGTCGACGGCGTCGCTCATGATGTCGCGGCCCTCGACGTTGCCGATGAAGTCGAGGCCGGCATCGACGAGCAGGGCGTGGGTCTCCTTCACCAGCGCGTTGCCCTTGGTCGACTCCTCACCGATCGAGAGCAGGCCGACCCGGGGACGCTCGATCCCGAACCGCTCGGCGGCGTAGACCTCGCCCATGCGAGCGAACTGCACGAGCCACTCCGGCTGGCACTCGGCCATGGCACCGGCGTCGAGCAGGGTCGTCGGCGTGGACCCCGGGACGGGGATGGGGGCGGCGATCCCTGGTCGGGCGACGCCCTTGATGCGACCCATGCGGAGCAACGCCGAGGCGGCGGTCGCTCCGGTGTTGCCGGCAGACACCATCGCCGCAGCGCGTCCGTCGCGGACGAGCTCGGCTGCACGCACCAGCGACGAGTCCTTGCGGCGACGGACGGAGCTGGCCGGGTCGTCGTCCATGGCGATGACCTCGGATGCCTCGAACACCTCGAGCCCGCCGGTGTCGCCGAGCTCGTCGGGGCGTCCGACGAGGATCGACGCGACGCCGTGCTCGTCGCGGGCCCGGAGGGCACCGGCGACGATGGCGGCCGGTGCGTCGTCACCGCCCATGGCGTCGAGGGCGATGGGGAGCTGGGTCACGGGTCGATCAGTCGACGTCGACCGCCACCCGACCGCCGTACCACCCGCAGTTCCAGCACACGACGTGCGGCAACTTGACGGCGGAGCAGTTGGGGCAGACGCTGCGCGGCGGGGCCTGCATCCGCATGTTGGCGGAGCGACGGCTCCGGCTCTTGGACTTGGAGGTGCGCTTCTTCGGAACGGCCATCGCGATGCTCGTGTCTCGGGGCGCGCGCATCCGCAGCGCCGGTTTCGATCGGACCAGAGGACGATACCGGGCGCGAGCGCGATCGACGACCCGGCAGACCCTCACTCGTCGCGGAGGTCGAGTTGGTCGAGCGCCGCCCACCGCGGGTCGCGAGACGGCTCGTCGTCGGGCTCGTCGTCGTCCGGGACCAGCGGCTCCCTCCCGCAGATCCGACAGCGATCGTCGTCGTCGACGGGCGGGCCCGGCGCCAGCGGGAGCTCGAGGGTCACGGCGTCGTGGACCATCGGGCCGAGGTCGAGCTGCTCGCCGTCGTAGGGGTAGGTCTCACCCTCGACGTGGCGCAGGGCGAAGACCTCCATCACCTCGGCCTCGATGGCACCCCGGATCGGGTCGGCGCAGCGGCGGCACGGGGCCTCCCATGCGGCCCGGACCACGCCTCGCACCGACACGTCGCCACCGGACGGCTCGAGCACCACGTCGACCTCGACCTCACCGTCGTCGGTCAGTCGGGTCTCGACGACGTCGACGGGCTCGATCCGTCCCTGACGTACGACGCTCGCCTTGGACCCGAGCGCGCGCCGGAGGTCGGCCGGGCCGACCCGCAGCTCGTCGGAACGCCGGGCGATCAGCCCTGCTCCTGGTCGAAGAAGGCCGCTCGGTCCTCGTCGGGCTCGGCCTCGGCCTCCGGTGCCGCCTCGGTCGTCGGCTGCAACTTGGCCCTCCCCTGCTCCACGGCCTGGCGGACCCGGTCGAGCGCCACCTCGAACGACGCGAGGCGCTGATCGCAGAAGTCCTCGACCTCCATCTGCAGGCGTCGGCCGTCGGTCTCGGCCTGCGCCACGATCCGGCGGGCCTTCTCCTCGGCCGCCCGGACCACCTCGGTGCGTTGGACGAGCTGCTCGGCCCGCGAACTGGCGTCGCGGATGATCGCCTCGGCGTCGGCCCGGGCCCGGTTGAGGACGTCATCGCGCTCGCGGAGCAGGAAGCGGGCGCTCTCGAGCTCGGCCGGCATCTCCCGCAGGGCCGCCTCGAGCACGTCGATGACCTCCTCCTTCGAGATCATCACCGATGCCGACAGCGGCATCGGGCGGGCGGCATCGACGATCTCGACGGCGCGCCGGATGTAGGCCTCGGTCGTGGCGACGGGTGGTGCCGGCTGCTCTTCGGGCTCGATCGGTTGGTCGTCCACGTCGCTCAGCGTACGAACCGTTCCTTCAGACGTCTCGCCACGGGGGGTGGCACCATCGAATCGACGTCACCACCGAAGCGGCTGATCTCGCGGATGTACTTCGACGCGATGTACGACGCCTCGGAGGTCGACGGCAGGAACAACGTCGGGATCCCCGAGACCGCGCGGTTCATCTGGGCCATCGTGAACTCGGCCTCGAAGTCCGACACGCCCCGCAGGCCCTTGACGATGAAGTCGGCCCCGACCTCGGCGGCGAGATCGACGACCAGCGACGAGAACTGCACGATCTCGACGTTGGCGAGGTGCTCGGTCGACTCCTCGATCATCGAACGACGAGCGTCGTAGTCGAAGAGCGGCTCACCCTTCTGCGGGTTGCGCATCGCCGCGATCACGACCGAGCCGAAGAGCCCGGCGGCGGATTCGATGATCTCGAGGTGGCCGTTGTGCAACGGGTCGAACGAACCCGGATACAACACCCTGGTCATGCACCCTCCCCTGCCGGCTGCGGCCGATCAAGCTAGTGGTCGGTGGCCGGTCGGTCCGCATCCTCGGGAGCCGCGGCGGGCACGAGGGTCGTGATCGTGGCCGCACCGTGCCGACGGACGCGGACCACCTCCCAGCCGTCGACCTCGATCGGGCGGTCCGACTCGGCGACCACGACGTCGGCCGGGAGCCCGTCGAGCAGCTCGGACCAGGCCGCGAACTCGTAGGGCGGATCGGCGAGGACGACATCGAGCCGATCGCCGACCCGAGGCCGCCAACGGGCGGCGTCACCCGCCACGACGTGGGTCGTCGACTCGTCGATGCCGAGCGTCGAGAGGTTGTGTCGGATGGCGGCGAGGGCCCGGCGATCCTGCTCGACGAACGTGACGTGGCCGGCACCGCGCGACCACGCCTCGATGCCGAGCGCGCCGGTCCCGGCGAAGAGGTCGGCCACGACGGCGCCATCGAGGTCGAGACGGCTCTGCAGGGAGTTGAACAGCGCCTCGCGGGCCCGGTCCGACGTCGGCCGGGTGTCGGTGCCGGCCGGCGCCTCCAGACGACGGCCCCCGAGCTCTCCGGCGATCACCCGCACGGCACGGCAAGCTACCCGCTACCGTCAGCGAGGTGTCGGTCCCCGACAAGTTGCTCTGCGTCGACTGCGGCGGCACCGCCCGATTGCTGACGGCCCCACCCCCGGACGACGATCCCTTCGTGGCCGGCGACATCGTCGCCTACCGCTGCCCGGAGTGCCTCGACCGCTGGGACATCGTGCTCACCGAGGACGACCTCGTCGACGACTGAGAGGACCGGCGCAACCGGATCCGCCGGTGGTGCGCCGTGACCCCCCGACCACATCGGGGGATGTCCCCGATGTCGCCGTCCGGCGTCGTCCGCCATCCTGGTCGCCGTCGGGAGGACCGACGGGAACGTTGCGGGAGCGGGACATGGCGAAGCCAGAGGATGCAGCCGAGTGGGCGATCGAGAAGGCGCGCGAGCTGTTGGGCCTCGACGACGACGTCCCCTGGGACGATCCCGAGCCGCGGCGCGAGCCGATCGACGAGGAGTCCGCCGCCGTCAGCCCGACCATCGCGGCCACCGAGGTGGATCCGATCGACCCGGTCCCGGCGGTGACCCCGGCCACGGTGGCCCCGGCCGATCCGACCCCGAACGGCGCACCCGATGCCGAGTCGGCGCCGGAGCCGGCGGCCGTCCTGCGTACCGCGACCGTCGCGCCGGCCGAGCCCGCCGCCCCTGCGGCGGTGGTCCCGACGCCGCTCGTCGGCGACGACGATCCCTTCGACGAGTTCCCGCCGCCCGCACCCGAGGACGGCGAGGGTCACGTGGGTGAGGGCCCCCTCGAGGTGAGCACGCAGGCCCTCGGCGAAGAAGGCGACGACGGCGACCCCATCGACGTCGAGATCCCGGTCGTCACCACCGCCGTCGGCGAGGACGGCGACGGACCCGACCCCATCGAGGTCACCACCGACATGGACGGCGAAGAAGGCGACGACGGCGACCCGATCGACGTCCCCGACCCCATCGACGTCATCACCACCGCCACCTTCGAGACCGGCGACGACACCGACCCCATCGACATCACC
>JBCCTY010000140.1:0-10167 GCA_039197885.1 Actinomycetota bacterium
CCTGCTCGCGTCGACCCCACTCGCCCCGGACGAGGGCGTGCTCGATGAACCAGCGTCGAGCGGCCTCGACGTCGACGACGGCGAGCGGCACCGTCCGTCCCCGGACGATCGCCAGGCCGTGGAGCTCGACGCGCTCGTCGATCACGGCGGCGCCCCGCTCGGCGTCCCACGACGGCTCCGACCACGACCGCTCGACGAGGTGATCGGCCAGCTCCTCGATCCACTCGGGTCGGACCCGGGCGGCGGTGCGGCCCTGCAGGCGGTTGGTCTCCACGAGCTCGGCCGCGACCACCCATCGGGCCCGCCGCGGCACGGCCGACCGGCCCGAGACCCGGAACCGGGTGCCCCGCACGCCGCGGTGCTCGCCGGTCCGCCGGTCGAGCAGGCCCACGTGGGTCAGGGCGCCCGCCAGGAGGCTTCGATGGAGGGCGTCGTGGTCGTCTGGCGCCGAGCTGCGGGTGACGTCGAGCTCGTCGAGCGTCGTCCGGAGCTGACGGACGAGGTCCTGCCACTCGTGCACCCGACCGGCGTGGAGCCGCTGCTCGTCGCACCACCGCCGGAAGGCTCGCCGCGACGAACCCCGGCGAGCCGCACGGACGCGGTCCCACAGCCGGAGCCAGGCCACCACGTCGGAGCCGTCCTCTCGGTCGACGGCGTGGGGATCGTCGTCGCCGTCGATCCGCTCACGGGGATCGACGATCGAGAGCGCCGCTGCCACGACGATCGCCTCGCTCACGCAGCCCTCCCGCTCCGCCTGCAGCACCATCCGCCCGAGTCGTGGGTCGAGGGGGAGTCGGGCGAGCCGCCGGCCCAGTGGCGTGAGGCGATCTCGGTCGTCGACCGCCGAGGGGTCGAGCGCCTGCAGTTCGACGAGGAGGCGCTCGGCGTCGGCGATCCGCCGCCGATCCGGCGGGTCGATGAACGAGAACGAGCCGAGATCGTGGATGCCGAGCGAGGCGAGCCGCAGCACCACGGCCGCCAGGTTCGTCCGCAGGATCTCCGGCTCGGTGTAGGCCGGTCGGGCAGCGAGGTCGTCCTCGTCGTAGAGGCGGATGCAGACCCCGGGCCCGAGGCGGCCACACCGCCCGGCTCGTTGCGCTGCCGAGGCCTGCGAGATCGGCTCGACGGGGAGGCGCTGGACCTTGGTGCGCCGACCGGCGCGGGCGATCCGGGCGGTGCCGGCGTCGACGACGGCCCGGATCCCCGGCACGGTCAACGAGGTCTCGGCGACGTTGGTCGCCACGATCACGCGACGACCGTCGTGCGGCTCGAACACGCGCTGCTGCTCGGCGGTCGGCAGACGGGCGAAGAGCGGGAGCACCTCGACCTCCGGCCGCTCCGTCGCGGCGATGGCGGTCGTGGCGTCGTCGATCTCGCGCTCGCCACTGCAGAACACGAGCACGTCACCACCGTCGACCACCGGGTCGTCGAGCAGCTCCACGACCGCGTCGGCGATCGCGGTCGGCTGGTCCGTCGTGTCCGCGAGCGGTCGGTGGCGGATCTCGACCGGGTGCGTCCGGCCCGAGACGGTCACGACCGGTGCCTCGAAGTGGGCCGCGATCCGCTCGGTGTCGATCGTGGCCGACGTGATGACGACGCCGAGGTCGGGGCGCTTGGGGAGGACCCGGGCGAGGTAGCCGAGCAGGACGTCGACGTTGAGCGACCGCTCGTGGGCCTCGTCGACGATGATCGTGTCGTAGCGGCGGAGGAGCGGATCGCGATCGATCTCCGCCAGGAGGAGGCCGTCGGTCATGACCCGGACGAGCGTCTCGTCGCTGGCCTGGTCGTCGAAGCGGACCGACGAGGCGACGACGGGACGCTCGACGCCGAGCTCCTCGGCCACCCGGCGAGCGATGGACCGGGCGGCGATGCGGCGGGGTTGGGTGTGGGCGATCGTGCCGTGGACCCCACGGCCGAGCTCGAGGCACAGCTTGGGGAGCTGGGTGCTCTTGCCCGAGCCCGTCTCGCCCGCCACGACGATGACCTGGTGGTCGCGCATGGCGGTGAGGAGGTCGTCACGAGCCGCGGTGACGGGCAGCTCGGCCGGGTAGCTCAGGTCGGGGACGGCGCGCCGCCGACGCTCCACGAGGGCCTCACCGGCGGTGATCCTCGCCGCGATGTCCTGGAGCGCACGGGCCCGTCGGCCGTGCTCGCGGATCCGCTTGGCCCGATCGATCCGCCGACGGATGCGCTGGCGATCGCGGATCGTCAACGACCGTGACCGGGCGCGCAGCTCGCGCGGATCGGGCAACGAATCGGGATCCGGGACCACGTCGCGGTCCGGGATCGTCTCGGGTTCGGGATCGGCGGCCATCGGAGCTGCTGCCAGGATGCCGTCCGATCGCGCCCGCCGCACCGCACGACCGCCCGCCGTGCACGGGGGACGCTCACGGGGGACGCTCACGGGGCGGGTGGATCCGGACCGGAGCACCCCGGGCGAGGGAGCGGACCGGCCCGGATCCGGACCCACCGTGCGTGATGGTTGTCATGTCCGGCGGGACACCTGCTCTTGCCCGTCGCCGCTCGGGCGTTTCGCGCCCGTCGGTGACACCCGAGGAGTGGAGCCCCGACGTAGCCTCGGCCGGTGCGCACGAGGGCAGTGGTCGCGGCGGTGGCGCTCGCCGTCCTCGCCGGCTGCGGCGGCGACGACGGCGCCGACGTGACCGCCACCAGCCTCCCGGCGCCCACCACCTCCGCCGTCGCCATCACCCCCACCTCCACCACGGTCCCACCGACCACGACGACGGCCCCGCCCGCGGTCACGACCGGTGCGCGAGCACTCGTCGAGGAGGGCTTCGCGTCGCTCGACGGCCTCCGGGTCGGGCTCGTCGCCAACCCGACCTCGGTGGTGGGTGACGACCACCTGATCGACCTGCTCGACGCCGCGCCCGACGTCGAGCTCGCGGCGATCTTCGCGCCCGAGCACGGGCTCCGCGGGGTGGGCGGTGCCGGCGAGCTGCTCGACGACGAGATCGACGGGCGGACCGGTGTGACCGTGTTCAGCCTCTACGGCGACACGTTCCGGCCCACCCCGGAGATGCTCGACGGCATCGACGCGTTGCTCTACGACCTCCAGGATGTCGGCACCCGCTTCTACACCTACATCGCCACGATGGGCTTCGCGATGGAGGCGGCTGCCGAGGCCGGCATCCCGTTCGTGGTCCTCGACCGTCCCGTCGTGTCGGGTGGGGAGCTGACCGGCGGCTTCGTGCTGGTCGACGAGCAGCGCTCGTTCGTCGGTCCCTACGAGATCCCGGCGGCCTACGGCATGACGGCGGGTGAGCTCGCCTCGATGCTGATCGGTGAGGGGTGGCTCGATGCCGATCCCGAGCTGCGCATCGTCGGGCTCGAGGGATGGGACCGGTCGATGCGGTGGGACGACACCGAGCTCCGCTGGGTGCCGCCGAGCCCGGGGCTCCCCACCGTCGAGTCGGCACTCGCCTATCCGGGCACGGTGTTCCTGGAGGCCACGACCATCAGCTTCGGCGGGGGTACCGAGTTCCCGTTCTCGATGGCGGGTGCGCCGTGGCTCGACGGGCCCGAGCTCGCCGCCGACCTGAACGGCCGAGGGCTGCCCGGCGTGGTCTTCGAGTCCGTGGAGTTCACCCCCCGACCGATCCCGGGACGAACTCGCTCACCCCGCCTCGAGGGTGAGGCCCTCGGCGGCGTCCGGATCGTGATCGTCGACGAGCGGAGCTTCCTGCCCGTCGCCACCGGCATCCACCTGCTCGAGGCGCTGGTTCGCCGCGGCGAGGCCGCCGGCGAGGAGGTGATCGACCGTCCGGAGTGGGTCGATCTGCTCTCGGGCACCGCGCGGCTCCGTGAGCTGCTCGACGCGGGGACACCGGCAGCCGACATCGTCGCGGCGTGGGCCGACGAGGTCACCGCGTTCGACGAGCTCCGGCGCCCCTACCTCCGCTACTGACCGGGCACGTCGCCGACGAGCTCGCGCACCTCGTCGAGCGACTTGCGGGTCAGGTCGGGGACGAGCGCTCCCTCGGCCGGGTAGCCCACCGGGAACAGGACGAAGGGCCGCTCGTTGGCGGGTCGGCCCAGGAGCCGGGTGAGGAAGGCCATCGGCGACGGTGTGTGCGTGAGGGTGGCGAGGCCCATGTGGTGCAGTGCGGTGACGAAGAGCCCGGCGGCGATGCCGCAGCTCTCCTTGACGTAGTAGTGCTTCCGCTGCGTGCCGTCGGGCCGGAACGAGAAGCGCTCCTCGAACAGCACGACGATCCAGGGGGCCACCTCGAGGAACTCCTTGTGCCAGTCGGTGCCCAGCGGGGCCAGGGCCTCCTGCCACTCGTCGTTCATCCGGTGCTCGAGGTAGTTGGTCCGCTCCTCGTCCTCGGCCGCCTCGCGGAGTCGTCGCTTCACCTCGGGGTCGCCGGTGACGACGAAGCGCCACGGTTGCTGATGGGCGCCGGACGGCGCCGTCGACGCCGTGGCGATGGCTGCCTCGACCAGGTCGAGGGGCACCGGGTCGGGCGCGAGCACGCGAACGGAGCGACGACGCTCCATCTCGGCGCGGAACGCCGCCGCCCTGGCCCGCATCTCGTCGACCGGACGGCGCTCGAAGTCCAACGGCACGAAGGGGTGCTCGGCCGCGAGCTCGGGAGACGGGTAGGGGTGCTCGATGCTCACGTCGCGAAGGCTGCCACGGCGGTCAGGCCGGCGCTGCCCGATGCTCGACCCAGGCGCCGTAGCCCCCGAGCAGGTCCGACACGTCGACGAAGCCGGCCTGCCGGAGCACGCTCGCCGCCACCGAGGAGCGGTAGCCACCGGCGCAGTAGACGACCGTCGGCGCTGCGGCATCGAGCTCACCGAGCCGGGTGGGGAGCTGTCCGACCGGGACGTTCACCGCGTCGTCCATCGTGCCCGTGGCGACCTCGCCGGGGTTGCGCACGTCGACGAGTTGGAGGTCGGGGATCGCCCGTCGCGCCCGCTCGAGTCCGACGGCGGTCAGCCGCGATGCCTGCCGCACCCGGTCGGGGTGTTCGGCCATGGCACCGAGCGGGTCCACGAGGTGCCCGACGACGCGATCGAAGCCGATGCGAGCCAACCGGTTCTTGCCCTCGAGCTCGAATCCCTCGTCGACGACGAGCACGATGTCGACGTCGCTCGGCACGGTCGAGCCGGCGAACTCGGCGTACCGGCCGTTCAGGCCGACGTTGATCGAACCGGCCAGGTGCCCCTGGGCGAAGGACTCCGGCTCGCGCCCGTCGATCACCACGGCACCGCCGGCGACGAGCTCGTCGACCTCGGCGAGGGTCAGCGACCGGGGCGGCTCGTGCTCGTCGAGCAGCTCGCGGTCCTGTCGGTTGAGCACGGCGTCGTAGACGAAGTAGCTCGGCGCCGGCGGCTGGCCCTCGGTGACGAGCCCGACGAAGGTCGCCTTGTCCTTGGCGGCGAGCGCGTAGTTCGTCGCGCGCTGGTCGCCGATGGTCGACCAGGTCTCGGTCGAGAGGTTCTTCCCGCACGCCGAGCCGGCACCGTGGGCTGGGTAGACCCTCGTGGCGTCGGGCAGGGTCATCAGCTTCGTGTGGAGGCTGTCGTAGAGCTGATCGGCCAGCTCGTCCTGGGTCACCCCGATCGACGACAGCAGGTCGGGACGGCCGACGTCGCCGATGAACAGCGTGTCACCGGTCAGGACGCCGTAGGGCTCGTCGTCGTCGGCGTGTTCCCACACGACGATGCTGAGCGACTCGGGGGTGTGGCCGGGCGTGTGCCGGAACTCGAGGACGACGTCACCGAGCGGGTACCGCTCGCCGTCGGCCACCTTCCGCGACGGGAACTCGGTCTCGGCGACCGACGAGTACGCGATCTCGGCTCCCGTCGCCTCGGCCAGCTCCAGGTGACCGGAGAGGAAGTCGGCGTGGAAGTGGGTCTCGATGACCAGCTCGATCGTGAGCCCGGCCTCGGCGGCGTCGCGGACGTACTCGTCGACGTCGCGGCGGGGGTCGACGACGACGGCGCGGCCAGTGGTCTCGTCACCGATCAGGTACGACGCCTGGGACAGACAGTCGAGGTAGTACTGCGTGAACCGCATCTCGTGGCCTCCTCTGAATACCCCCCAGGGTATCATCGGTCCCATGCGATTTCCCGAAGAGGTCGATGCCGACGTCCGCCGCCGCCTCCGGCGGATCGAGGGCCAGATCCGCGGTCTGCAGCGCATGCTCGACGAGGGCCAGGACTGCCGCGACGTCGTCACCCAGCTCTCGGCCGCCCAGGCGGCGCTCGATCGCGTGGCCTACCGGCTCGTGGCCGCCGGCCTCCGCTACTGCGTCACCCACCCGGACGACGCCGACGGGATGACCGCTGACGAGCTCGAGCAGCTCTTCCTCAAGGTGAGCTGACCTCGCCGGTACCGTGGCCCGGATGCGCGGCGACGAGGTCCCCGAGGTCCGCTTCGCCGCGGCGCGCGGCGCCCGCATCGCCTACCAGGACTTCGGCGCCGGCCCACCCGTCGTGGTCGTGCCCCCCTTCGCCCAGGACATCGAGCTCGCGTGGGAACGCCACGAGATCCGCTCCATGCTCCACCGGATGTCGGCGTTCTGCCGGCTGATCCCGTTCGACAAGCGGGGCACGGGCAGCTCCGACCGCCGCAGCCTCGTCCCCGGTCTCGACGAGCGGGTCGACGACCTGGGCGCCGTCCTCGACGCCGCCGGGATCGACCGGGCGCACCTCTACGCGCAGTCCGAGGGTGGACCCATGGCGATCCTGTTCGCCGCCACCTACCCCGATCGGGTCGACAGCCTGATCCTCCACGGTGCCTGGGCTCGCTATCCGGGCACCCTCCACGGCGTCGACCGCGACGAGCTGCTCGCCGGTGTCGACGGGTTCGTCGCCCGCTGGGGCACGCCCGACTCGCCGATCGCCGACGGGTTCGCGCCGTCGCTGTCCGGCGACGCCTCGTTCCGCACCTGGCACCAGCGCTACGAGCGCCGGGCCGCGACGTCCGACGCCCTCGCCGACCTCTTGCGCCTGATGGTCGACTTCGACGTCCGCGACGTGCTCGACCGGATCACCGCCCCCACGCTCGTGCTCCACCGCGCCGGCGACCAGATCGTGCCGATCGAGCTCGGTCGTGAGCTCGCGGCCGGCATCCCGGGAGCGCGGCTCGTCGAGCAGGAGGGTGTCGACCACTTCGCCTACGCGGGCGACATCGAGCCCTGGGTCGCCGAGCTCGAACGCTTCGTCACCGGCGAGGTCCGCACGAGACCGGTCGACGCCCGCCCGGCGCGGCCGACCGTGGTCGTGCGCACCCTCGGTCGGTTCGCCGTCGAGGTCGACGGCGAGGAGGTCCCGACCTCCGCCTGGGGCTCGCGTCGGGCCCGGACGCTGCTGAAGCGACTCGTCGTCGCCCGGGGATGGCCCGTCACCCGCGACGAGCTGACCGAGCTGCTCTGGCCCGACGACACCGAGGTCCACCGGCTGGGCGCCCGCCTGTCGGTCCAGCTGTCGGCGGTCCGCCGGGTGCTCGGTGGCGGCGTCGTGGCTGATCGCGAGACCGTCCGGCTCGACCTCTCGACCGTCACCACCGACCTCGAGCAGCTGCACGGCCACGACGACGGCGCCGTCCTCGACGCGTACGCCGGGGAGCTGCTCCCCGAGGACCGCTACGACGACTGGACCCGAGGACCCCGCGATCTGGCGCGCGCTCGCTTCACCGAGGCCGCCCGGCGACGCCTGTCCGAGCTCGACCGGGCCGGTGACCACCTCGGCGCCGTCGAGCTCGCCCGCCGATTCCTCGAGGCTGCGCCGCTCGACGACGATGCGCATCGCACGCTCGTCACGGCGCTCCTGCGGTCCGAGCGGCCGGACGACGCCCGTCGCGCCCTCGAGCGCTGGAACGAGGTCGCCGTCGAGCTCGGGGTGGACGTGCCCGACATCGACGAGCTGGCCTGACGTCGGCCCGCCACACGGTCGAAAGGTTGTCGGAAGGGTCGTCCTCGACGATGCGGCCATGACCACCGACATCACGCCCACCACCCCGTCGCCCTCGGTCCTGCAGCGCGGCGAGGGCCCCCGTCACCACTTCCTCGGCAACCTCGCGACGACGAAGGCGACCGCCCACGGCGGCAGCACCCTCAGCGCCGTGGAGTTCCTCGCTCCGTACGGCTTCGGCCCGCCGCTGCACCGCCACCGCGAGGAGGACGAGCTGATCGTCGTGCTCGAGGGAGAGGTCGCGTTCCGGTCCGGCGACGACGAGACCGTCGCCACCGAGGGCGCCACGGCCTTCCTCCCCCGGCGGGTGGCCCACACCTTCCAGGTGCTGTCCGAGCAGGCCCGGATGCTGAGCATCACGGCATCGACGACGGGCGAGCCAGTCTTCGATCGGATGGTCGCGGCCCTCGGCGAGCCCACGACCAGCTCGGAGTTGCCGCCTCCTCCCGACGTCGATCCCGATCACGTGACCGCGGTCAACGCCGAACACGGCATCGAGGTCCTCGGTCCGCCACCCGCTCCCCTGGTCTGAGCTGCCCGGCACGTCCGAGCGAGTCGTCAGCACCTGCTGCCGCCGTCGTGCGGCCTCCGCTGAGGCGCGACCCGCCGACCCGACCCCGTCGCCAATAGCGTTGACCCCATGCCGCGAGGGGCACGACGTCGACGGATCGTTGGTGCGATCGTCGTCTCGGTTGCGCTCGTCGTCGGAGCCGGGACGTTCGCCCTCGTCGAGCTGCGGGCCGTTCCCGAGGCGGAGGCGAGCGACCAGCCCGCTCGGGTCGTCCCGATCCTCCCGCTCCCGGAGCCGCGCACCGACGGCGAGACCTCCCTCGAGCGAGCGCTGCTCGCGAGGACCGCGACCAGGGACTTCCTCCCCGAGGCACTGACGCCGGCCCAGCTCGGCCAGCTGCTGTGGGCGGCGCAGGGTGAGACCGGCGGTGGCCGCAACGCGCCGTCCGCCGGTGCGCTCCACCCACTCGAGCTCTACGTCGCACACGACGGCGGCATCTTTCACTACCGCCCCGCCGGGCACGAGGTCGCTGCGGTGTCCGACGCCGACATCCGCGAGTCGCTCCTGGACGCCGCTCGCGGCCAGCGCGCCTTCGAGACGGCGCCCGCCGTCATCCTCATCGCCGGCGTCGAGGAGCGCACCGCCGAGAAGTACGGCAGCCGCGCCGGGCAGTACGTGCTGATCGAGGTCGGGCACGCCGGCCAGAACGTGCTCACCCAGGCGGCGGTCCTCGGCCTCGGTGCCGTCCCGACCGGCGCCTTCCGCGACGACGCCGTCGCCTCGCTGTTCGAGCTGCCCGAGGGCACCGAGCCCCTCTACCTGATCCCGGTCGGGCTGCCGGCATGAGCCACCCCCGCCACCCGGCGCTGGCGACCCGCATCCTCGCCGCCGGTCTCAGCACCGCCGCCGTCCTCGGCATCGTCGCCGTGCTCGCGCGAGACAGCCAGCGGAGCGCCCGCGACGACCAGGATCCGGTCGTCGAGATCCGGGTCGACGCCGTGCCCGACGACGAGCTCCGGAGCTCGCTGGCCGAGTGGCTGGAGGGTCGCCCGGCCCTCACCGACGACTGGGTCGACGTCGTCGATGTGCCGGCCGACACCGCGAGCGAGCCGAGTTGAGCGCCGAGGTGACGCTCGAGCGACGTCGCTTCTCGGCCATGGGCTCGACCGTCGAGATCATCACGGTCGGCGGCCGGCGCAGCGGCGTGATCGACGCCGCGGTGGCCCGCGTGCACGACCTCGAGCGGAGGTGGAGTCGGTTCGTCGAGTCCAGCGAGGTGTCGGCCCTCAACCGCCTGGCCGGTGCCACGGTGCGGCTCTCCGACGACACGCTGCTGCTCGTCGAGCTCGCCCGTCGGGCATGGCACGAGACCGGCGGCCGCTTCGATCCCACGGTGCTCCGCGCCGTCGAGGCGGCCGGCTACACGGACAGCTTCGACCGGCTCGGCTCGACGGTGTCACGGCCGCCGGCCGACGAGCGCGCGATCGGGGCCTGTCATGCCATCGAGGTCGATCGGAGAGCGGGTTCGGTGCGGCTGCCGTCCGGGGGTGGGTTCGACCCCGGCGGCATCGGCAAGGGTCTCGCCGCCGATCTCGTCAGCCACGAGTTGTCGACGAGTGGCGTCGACGGCGGATGCGTGAACCTCGGTGGCGACCTCCGGGTGTGGGGTGTCGGTCCTCGCGGCGGCGGGTGGCGGGTCGGCCTCGGCGCTC
>JBCCTY010000141.1:0-10096 GCA_039197885.1 Actinomycetota bacterium
CCCAGCGGCTGAGGTCGGGGCCGTGCGCATCGCGCAGGATGCAGAAGGCCGCGTAGTCGTCGAGCCAGTCCGACTCGTCGGCGATGAACGCCGCGAAGTCGGCGTTGGTGGCGAGCGTGGGTTCGGCCTGGTCGAACAGCGTGCGCAGCTCCAGCCAGACCACCTCCATGAGCGCGGTGTGGTCGAGACCGTCACCGTCGTCGAGGCGGCGACGTCGGGCGGCGACCTGCGCCGCCAGGGTCGAGTCACGGATCGTGCCGATCCGCGAGGTGTCGACGTGGAGCGGGTTCAGCGCCACCGACGAGATGGGGGAGTAGGGGTAGGAGTCGGCGGGCCCGTGCGTCAGCGTGGTGTCGTTGACCGGGAGCAGCTGGATGACCGAGCAACCGGCGGCAGCGGCCCACTCGGCGAAGGGTTCGAGGTCGGTGAAACGGCCGACACCGGCGCCGTCGCCGACCCGCAGCGAGAAGAGCGGGAGCGCGACGCCGGCTCCCCGCCAGCCCTCGCCTCGCCATCCGAGGTCCTGGTCGGTGACGGTGACGCCGCCCCGCGCGTCGAGCGGGAGCAGCCGGCGATCCGGTCCCTCCTCCCAGGCGACGCCACCGGGCTCGCCGCCGACGACGACGTACTTGTAGCCGACGCCGCCGGGCGGGACGTCGAGCTCGACGTCGGCGACCCACCAGGGGAACTCGCTGCGCATCGCCACGCCGTCGACGGGATCCCAGGCGCCGAGGGCGCCGTCGCCGACCAGGACGACACGTCGGTCGATGTCGAGGTCGGGAGCGAGGAGCCGGAAGCGGTGGCTGGTCGGCCGCGCCGCGGTCGACGTGTCGCTCACCGCGCGACGGCGCAGCACTCGTTCGAACATCGAGGAGCGCAGCGCCCGCTCTCGGGGGGCGACGACCCGCCACCGATCGACGGCGACGAGGCCGTGGTCATCGACTCGACGCCAGGACCCTCCGGCCTCGGGTGCGGGGAGGCCCTCGCCCTCGGTCAGCAGGGCGTAGCGGTAGCGGTCGTCGGGGGCCAGGTCGAGCTCGGCCAGCCAGACGCCGTCGCCGTGCCAGCTCATCTCGACATCGGCGGCGGCGGGCCGCTGGACGACGAGGCGCTGACCGGGGACGGTCGAGTAGTGGACCTGGAGCCGCAGCATCGGTCGCTCACCGTACCCGTGCCACCGGTGCGGAATGCCCGGGGGCGCCGCTGGTCGTGCCGGTACGCTCGCCCAGCAACGACGACGAGAACGGAAGGTCCGATGTCGGTCACCGTGATCCTGCCCGATGGAGACGAACGCACCCTCGACGACGGTGCGACGGGCACCGACCTCGCGCGCGAGGTCGGTGGGCGTCTCGGGGGCACGGCGCTGGCGGTGCGGGCCGATGACGAGCTGGTCGACCTGTTCGCCGCGCTCACCGACGGCGCCAAGGTCGAGCTGATCGCCCCGGAGTCCGACGACGGCCTCGAGATGCTCCGGCACTCGACCGCGCACGTGCTCGCCCAGGCGGTGCTCGAGCTGTGGCCGGGGTCGACCTTCTCGATCGGCCCACCGATCGAGGACGGCTTCTACTACGACTTCGACCTGCCCGACGGCCAGACCTTCAGCGACGCCGACCTCGAGCGCATCCAGGCCCGCATGGACGAGATCGTCCGGGCCGATCAGCCGTTCGTGCGCGACGAGCTCGACCGCTCCGCTGCCCTCGAGCTCTTCGCCGATCATCCCTACAAGCGGGAGATCATCGAGAACGTCACCCTCGACCCGATGTCCGGGGTCGACGAGGGCGGCTCGGTGAGCGTGTACCGCAACAGCGACTCGTTCGTGGACCTCTGCCGCGGCCCGCACGTGCCGTCGACCAAGCGGCTGGGTCACTTCCAGCTCATGCGGGTGGCCGGTGCGTACTGGCGCGGTGACGAGTCCCGACCGATGCTCCAACGCATCTACGGCACCGCCTGGGCCGACAAGAAGGCCCTCAAGGCGCACCTCCAGCAGCTCGAGGAGGCAGCCAAGCGCGACCACCGGAAGCTGGGCGCCGAGCTCGACCTCATGAGCTTCAACGAGGACGTCGGCCCGGGCCTGGCGTTGTGGCACCCCAGGGGCGCCACCGTCCGATCCCTCATGGAGGACTACTCCCGCAAGCGACACCGTGAGGGCGGCTACGAGTTCGTCTACTCCCCCCACATCGCCCGGTCGAACCTGTGGGAGATCAGCGGTCACCTCGACTTCTACGCCGAGGGCATGTTCCCGGCCATGGAGATGGACAAGGCCGACTACCACGCGAAGCCGATGAACTGCCCGATGCACATGAAGATCTTCGACAGCCAGCAGCGGTCCTACCGCGAGCTGCCGCTGCGCTTCTTCGAGCTCGGCACCGTCTACCGCTACGAGCGGTCGGGCGTCATGCACGGCCTCATGCGGCTGCGGGGCTTCACCCAGGACGACTCGCACATCTTCTGCACCCCCGAGCAGGCCCAGGACGAGATCATCAGCCTGATCGACTTCGTGATCAGCGTGCTCCGGGCGTTCGGGTTCGAGGACTTCGAGGCCGACCTGTCGACCCGACCCGAGGGCAAGTCCGTCGGCTCCGACGACGACTGGGAGAAGGCCACCGACGAGTTGCGCGTCGCGCTCGAGCGGACCGGTCTCGACTACGGCCTCGACGAGGGTGGTGGAGCCTTCTACGGCCCGAAGATCGACATCCACGTCAAGGACGCCATCGGGCGTCGCTGGCAGCTGTCGACCATCCAGGTCGACTTCCAGCTCGGCCCCCGCTTCGGGTTGTCCTACATCGGTGCCGACAACGAGCGACACGTGCCCGTCGTGATCCACCGGGCGCTGCTCGGTTCCATCGAACGGTTCTTCGGGGTGCTCGTCGAGCACTACGCCGGTGCCTTCCCGACCTGGCTCGCGCCGGTGCAGGTGCGGGTGTTGCCGGTGCGGGACGACCACGACGGCTACGCGGTCGACGTCGCCGCCCGCCTCCGGGCCGAGGGGTTCCGGGTCGACGTCGTCGAGGCCGACGAGCCGCTTGGCAAGCGGATCCGCACCGGCAAGTTGGAGAAGCTGCCCTACGTGCTCGTGGTCGGTGACGACGACGTCGCCGCCGACACCGTCGGCGTCAACGCCAGGGGCGCCGACGTCGAGCGCGACGTGCCGGTCGCGACCTTCGTCGAGCGCCTCCGCGAGGAGACGGCCGGGTACCTCTAGTCCCGTGAGCGGGTCGGAGGACGAGCTCGAGGTCGGCGTCGGGCCCTGGGAGGGAGTCTGGCCCGACGACGCCCGGCTCGACCCCGACCTCCTCGGCGAGGGCGATCGTCGCAACGTCGTCGATCGCTACCGCTACTGGCGGCGTGAGGCGATCGTCGCCGATCTCGACGAACGACGGCACCCCTTCCACGTGGCGGTCGAGAACTGGCAGCACGACCGCAACATCGGGACCGTGGTGCGCAACGCCAACGCGTTCCTCGCCGCTGCGGTGCACATCGTGGGTGAGCGGCGTTGGAACCGGCGGGGAGCGATGGTCACCGACCGCTACCAGCACGTCCTGCACCACCCGACCATCGCGGCGCTGGTGTCGTGGACCGCCGAGGTCGGTCTGCCGATCGTGGGCGTCGACAACCTGCCCGGCTCGGTGCCGATCGAGCGGACGACGCTGCCTCGGGAGTGCGTCCTCCTGTTCGGTCAGGAGGGACCGGGGCTGTCGGCGGGCGCCCGCGGGGCGGTCGAGCTGGTCGTGTCGATCAGCCAGTTCGGCTCGACCCGGTCGATCAACGCCGGAGTGGCCTCGGGCATCGCCATGCACACCTGGGTCCGCCAGCACGCCGAGGTCTGAGGGAGCGGGCGTTCAGAGCTCCTCGAGCCAGACCGGAGCGTGGTCGAGGAGGTAGTTGCAGACGTGCTGGCAGCGGTCGAGGGTGTCGCACAGGTGTTCCTCGGCGAGGAGGATCCGGTTGAGCGAGACCTCACGGCGAGCGGTGATGCTGAGGGAGCGGAGGGTGTCGTCGGTGACCGACGGGATCGAGTCGATCGCCGACACCTCGAGTGGCAGGTCGAGTCCGCCGATGCCGGCGAGGTCGGTGGCGAGCACCAGGAAGTCCGGCGCCTTCGCCAGGGGCGGCAGCAGCCAGTTGAAGATGAGCGGGAGCACGAACTCCTGCTCGGGGGTCTCGCGGTCGGGGAGCTCGAGCAGGGCGTCCTCGAAGCCGAGCACGACACGAGGGTCGACCTCGAGCGCGACGTGCAGGTCGAGGGGTCCCTCACAGGCGCCGTCGGGATGGAGGTCGATCTCCCAGGTCTGACGCAGGGAGTACGACTCGATGAAGTGCCGCTCGTCGTGCACGTGCAGACCGTGGTCCACGACGTGGTCCTTGAGGTCCGCGACGAAGCTCGCGATGTCGACTGCTGCCACTGGCGGACACCATCCCGTGGTCGGTTCCCGTCCCCGATTGTGCCTGCTCGGAGGCGGGTCGCGCGCCCGGGACGGTCACCGCCCGGGTTCGTGCCGCCGCACCGGTACCGTCGGAGTCGTGTCCGACGACCTCCTCTCCCTGCTCAACGATGCCGCCGACCGCGCCGCGGCGGCGTTGGGCGACAACGCCGACTGGTCGCTCGTCGCTCGTGACCACGCCGCCCAGTACGGCCACGACCTGGTCGCGGACGCCGCGGTGCTCGAGGTGCTGGATGGCAGCGGCGTGCGGATCCTGAGCGAGGAGTCGGGGTGGTCGGGTGAGGAGGACGCGGCGGTCACGGTGATCGTCGACCCGGTCGACGGGTCGACGAACGCCAGTCTCGGCATCCCGCACTGGTGCGTCTCGTTGCTCGCCGTCGACGCCGACGGTCCGGTCGCTGCGGTCGTGCTCAACCCGGTGAACGGTGAGCGCTACACGGCGCTCGCCGGGGGCGGCGCCCGCCTCGGTGGCGGCGAGATCCACGCGTCGGAGCGCACCGAGCTCCGCTCGGCGGTGATCGGGCTGACCGGCACGCCGACCGGCTCGCCGGGCTGGGCGCAGTTCCGGGCGATGGGGTCCGCAGCCATGGACATGTGCTTCGTGGCGGCCGGCCGACTCGACGGGTTCTGGGCGCGCTACGGCCTGGCGCTGTGGGACTACGGCGGCGCGGCCCTCGTCTGCCAGGAGGCCGGTGCGACGGTCGGGCTCCGCTCCGGCTCGCCGCTCTACGAGCTCGGCGACGGTCGTCGCCAGGTGCTCGTCGGCTGCACCCAGCAGCTCCACGACCAGCTGTCGCGGGCGGTGGCGTGAACGAGCGCTGGGCGTCGCTGCTGCGGCCCCTCTATCGCCTCGTCGGGCGGCTGCCCGAACGGGTCCGTGTCGTGCTGACCGGCGTGCGGACGCCGATCTACCGGCTCGGTTCGTCCTGCGTGATCGTCGACGACGAGGGACGTTGGCTCCTCGTCCGCCACTCCTACCGACCAGGGTGGTCGCTGCCCGGCGGGGGACTGTCGCGGGGTGAGGACCCGGCCGAGACCGCTCGCCGGGAGATGCGCGAGGAGCTGCAGATCGAGGTCGAGCTCGGTGACCCGTTCCCGGTCGTCGACGGCCACTACCAGCGCCTGACGTTCCTCTTCCCGGCCCGCATCACCTCCGGCGAGCCGACCGTGGTCACGCCCGAGCTGGAGGAGTTCGGGTGGTACCACCCCGCCTCGCTCCCCGAGGGCGATCGGTGGTTGCGGCAGGTGGCCGAGTCCGCCCGGCGTCACCTCGCCGGTGATCATCCGGGCATGGTGATCCCCGAGCACTGAGCCACGCTCCAGCCTCGCGCCTCGGTCGATGGGGTCGTGCTCGGCTGCGGCTGCGCATACTCCTCCGATGGACCTGGCGAAGGCGGCGGCGGACCTGAACGACGTGGCGTACGGCTACATCTCGTCGTGGGCGGTGCTCACGGCGAGCCGACGTCGGGTCTTCGACCGCCTCCCCGCCTCGGCCGCCGATCTCGTCGACGAGTACCCCGATCCCGACCTGGTCGACACCTGGATGCTGACCCTCGCCCAGGAGGGTCTCGTCGAGGCCGACGACGACGGCGTGTGGGACGCCTCCGAGGAGGCCGGTGCGCTCCTCGTGGGCGACGGGTCCTACGCGGACTACCTCGGTGGGCAGATCCTGGGGCAGCTGGCGCCCCGGCTCGTCGGTGGCGACGGCGTCAACCCGCTGGAGGCGGCGCTCGTCCGTCCCGACGAGCGGGGTGGGTACGAGGGCTGGTTCGCCGATGCCGACGAAGCCGAGCGCTACCAGGCGTCGCAGTACGCCGGTTCGCTGCTGCCCGGCCGGACGATGGCCCGCGAGTTGGAACCGTCGGGGCCGGTGCTCGATCTCGGCGGGGGCTGGGGCGCTGTCGCGAGGGCGGTGGCCGAGCGCCACGACGTCGAGGTGGACGTGGTCGACCTCGACCCGGTCGTCGGCTCGGCGCCGCCGGTCGGTGACGCGGACGTGGCCTTCGTCGCCGGCAACGCGCTCGATCCGGACACCTGGCCGGAGCGCTCCTACGACGGAGCGATCCTCAGCTACCTGTTCTCGTCGGTGCCCGGCGAGACCCACGAGCCGGTGCTCGATGCGCTCGCCGAGCGCGACGTGCAGTGGGTGGCGGTGCACGACTTCCTCACCGACGGCGGTTCCCTCGCGCCCGCCTGGGCGCTCCAGCACGCCGTGTTCGTGCCGGGGCACGTGTCGCGCTCGGTCGACGAGGTCGGCGAGATGCTCGACGGAGCGGGGTTCGGGTCGGTCAGCTCGGTGCCGGTCGTCGACGAGATGACGACGATGGTGGTCGGCGCACGGGCCTGAGGCCCGCCCGGCTCACCAGCGCTCGGGGAGGTCGCCGATCCGCTCGAAGGTCGCGCCGAGCACCACCCCCAGCTCGCGCTCCTCACCGGGGGCGAGGTGGATGCCGGGTCGGCCATGAGCGAAGCGGTAGTTGCACACGACGGCGACGTCACCGACGCGCCAGTCGATCGGTGTGCCGAAGCGGTCGTAGATCTCGACGTAGTCGCGCAGCTCGTCGTGGGTCAGCTCCGATCCGTCGCCGTAGGTCATGCGCAGCGGCCGCTCGTGTGGAGCGAGGTGCGAGACGTTGGGCCAGGCGTCGAACCACATCCAATGGTCGGCGACGCTGGAGAACAACACGTTGCGGTCGAGCTGGGGGAAGTACTCGAACGCCGAGGCGTCGTGGCGCGTCCGGAGCAGGCGGTCGTCGTCCCACTCGGTCACGAGGCCCTTGGCCTGGGCGCGTTCCTCGGCGAGGCTCGGGTCGTCGGTGCCGAACGACTGTTGCCAGTGGTTGTAGACGCCGGCCTGGTCGCGGCCCTCGTAGGCCTCGCGGTCCGTGAGATCGCGGTGGTAGCTGATGCCGAGGTCGCGCAACTTGCGTCCCAGCTCGGTCGCCAGGATTGCCTCCGTCGCCCGGAGGTTGTCGGCCACGAACGTGGCGCCCTTGCCCGGAGCGACCTTGCCGGCGAGGAAGGCGAGGGCGGTCGGTGACTCGCCGACATAGGCCATCTCGTGGTGGTAGTGCAGCCAGGCGGTGAGCGGCGCGCCGATCTCGAAGACGTTGGGCTGGAGCCGGCCCCGGTTGTTGGCGCCGCCCTGGTAGTCCATCTCGGCGTCGAGGACGAGGCGGGCGAGGCGCCGCATGTCGCCGTAGTCGGTGAGGCCGGTGTTGACGAAGTGCACGAGGCCGCGGTCGTGGTAGGTCGCCCGTGCCGTGACGGCGAGATCGCTGCCGTTCACGAGCTCGGCGGCGGTGTCGAAGGGGGCGCAGTCGACGACGTAGGACTCGGCGTCGAGGGCCGGCGTGCCGGTCCACCAGGTGGGCTCGATGATCTCCCACGACTCGGTGCGCGCCTCGATGTTCGTCACGATGATCCCCTCCTCCTCGTCAGGATCCCTGCCGGTTCCGGGCACGATAGCGGCCATGGGTGACAAAGACGACCGGATTGGTCCGGATTCAAGTTGACGAAGGGTGGCACGCATCGGCCGTGGGCCCGATCTCGACCCCCATCGGCACCTAGCCGACGACGGTGAAGCTCTTCGAGGTCGTGAAGCTCTCGCCGGCCTCGTTGAACACGGTCAGGCTGAGGGTGCAGTCGGCGGGGGTGGCGTAGGACCCGCCCCAGCCGTTCCCGGGTGACCAGCCCGGGTTCGCGACACCGCAGTTCGACGACCAGGTCCCACTCACGGCATTGCTCGACTCCACGGGCCAGAAGAACTGCTCGTTGACCTGCAGCGTCGAGCCGCCGCCGATCGTGGCCCGGGGGAGCCCTGGCAGCACCGTGACGGATGCCGTTGCGACATCGGACCCCGCGGCGTTCGTCGCCGTGAGGCGCACGGTGTAGGTGCCCGGTGTCGGCCAGGCATAGGTCGTGTCGGCGCTCGTCGAGGTGGCGCCGTTGCCCCAGTCCCAGACGAAGGAGATGGGGGCCGTCCCCGTGGTGGTGTTCGAGAAGGAGCCGCCCTCGCCGGCCCGGAGCGTCTGCGTCGACGTGAAGCCGGCGGTCGGTGCGATCACCGGTGGCTGGGTCGGGGGCGGGCTCGTGGGCGGCGGGCTCGTCGGGGGCGGGCTGGTCGGCGGGGGACTCGTGGGCGGCGGGCTGGTCGGCGGAGGTGAGCTCGGTGGCGGGCTGGTCGGGGGCGGGCTGACGACGCCGGAGCCGCCCCCGCCCCCGCTGGCGATCGAGTCCGAATCGGCCTCGGTGGTGGTCGTCACCGGCGTGGTCGTCGTGGTCGTCGTGGACTCGGTCTCGGTGGTGGTCGTGGTGTCGCTCGCGGCGACGACGGTGTCGGTGGGATCGGTCTCGGGCGTCGTCGTGAGCGCGGTGTCCTCGGTGCTGGCGCCGGCAGCTTCGACGTCGTCGCTGTCGCTGCCACCACCGGCGAGGAGGATCACCCCGACGATGACGGCCACCACGGCGGCGGTGGCACCGGCGAGGGCGAGCCCCCGACGGCGGCCGCCGTCGTCGTCCGCCGCGGCGGGCGTCGGCGAGCCGACCGGCTGGTCGCCGGCATTCGTTGGGGGAGGCGCCGCGCCGGCGACGGCGTTGGTGGCGAGTGGGTCCGTTCCCGCCGCGGCACCGCCACCGACGGCGTTGGTGGCGAGTGGGTCGCCGTCGGGTCCTGGTGGTGCGGCGACGTGGGGCGGTTCGTCGAGGTCGACGGCGGCGAGCTCGCTGCGGAACGCCGCCATGTCGATCGGGCGCTCGTCGGGATCCTTCGACAGGCAGCGGTGGAGGAGCGTGGTGAGTCCCGCCGGCACGTCGTCGCGGTCGACCATCGGCACCGGGTCGTTGGCGATGCGGTTGAGGACGGTGAGGACCGGTTGGCCCGACGCCGAGTAGGGCCCGTCGCCGGTGAGGCAGGCGTGCAGCGTGGCGGCGAGGGAGTAGACGTCGCCGCGCTCGTCGACCTCGCGGCCGTTGAGCACCTCGGGCGGGGCGTAGGCCGGGGTGGCGGAGATGGTGTCGCGCATCGACAGGTCGCTCGCCGCCGACGCGATGCCGAAGTCGGTGAGCATCGGGGTGTCGCCGCGGCCCATGAGGATGTTGGGTGGCTTGATGTCGCGGTGGAGGATGCCCGCCTCGTGGGCGTCGCCGAGGGCGTCGGCGAGTGCGATGCCGATCTCGACGACCTCGGCCGGGTCGAGGGCGCCCGCCTCGAAGCGATCGGCGAGGGAGCCGCCGGTCACGTACTCCATCACCAGGTAGGGCACGCCGAGCGCACTGACGCCCGAGGTGTGGATGGTGACGATGTTCGGGTGGGCCGAGAGCTGGCCCATGAGGCGGCGCTCCCGATCGAAGCGGCGCTCCTCGTCCTCGTCGGCGAGCGGACCGAGGACCTTCACCGCGACATCGCGACCGTGGTCGACGTCGTGGGCGAGGTGGACCGTGCCGAAGCCGCCGTGTCCGACCACCTCCCGCCACTCGAGTCCCTCGATCCCCAGATCCATGCGGCTGAGCCTAGAGAGGTCGGGTCCGGTCGTCTGCAGGGTGCGCCCCCCAATCTGACTACCCTGACGCGCCTCTCGGGCGTGTAGCTCAGCTGGTCAGAGCATCTGCCTTACAAGCAGAGGGTCGGGGGTTCGAGTCCCTCCACGCCCACC
>JBCCTY010000142.1:0-10095 GCA_039197885.1 Actinomycetota bacterium
CTGGCGAGATCGATCTGGCCGGAGCTCCCGCGCGACGGTGACCAGGGCGCCCGTGGCCTGATCGAGGCGCGACCGGATCTGGTGGACGGGGTAGCGTGTCCGGGCAATCCGGACGACATCGACACACAGGAGGACCTCCAGGGATGGAACTGACGAACGAGTTCCGCGTGGGTGTGCCGGTGGACCGTGCGTGGGAGGTCCTCACCGATGTCGAGCTGATCGCCCCCTGCCTGCCTGGTGCCCAGCTGACCGAGATCGACGGAGAGACCTACCACGGGCAGGTCAAGGTGAAGGTGGGTCCCATCACCGCCCAGTACAAGGGCTCGGCCCACTTCATCGAGAAGGACGACGTCAACCACAAGGCCGTCCTCGACGGCACCGGCCGCGACACGCGTGGCCAGGGCAACGCCTCGGCGATCATCACCGCCCAGCTGACCCCCGACGGCGACGGCACCAAGGTCGACGTGACGACCGAGCTCAAGGTCACGGGCAAGGTCGCCCAGTTCGGCCGGGGTGTGCTGGCCGATGTCAGCGCCAAGCTCCTCGACCAGTTCGTGGACTGCCTCGAGGGCAAGATCCTCGTCGGTGACGCCGAGTCACCCGTCGAGATGGAGACGCCGCCGACGGGTGCAGCGAACGCCGAGGCTCCCGCTGCAGCCGGCGCCACGGAGCCATCGTCGTCCGGTCCTCGCCAGATCGACATGCCCGAGGTCGAGCCCGTCGACCTGCTCGACACCGCCGGGGTGCCGGTCGCCAAGCGCGCAGCGCCCCTGGCACTCGTCGTCCTCGTGCTGCTCTTCCTGCTGCGCCGCCGCCGCTCCTGAGCGCTGAGCACGCGTGTCGACGTCCGCCGCGGACCGCGAGCGGGTGGCCGAGCTGCTCGGTCGGGCCCCGATGGGGTCCTTCGACGTCGTCGTCCGGACGCCGTCCGGTGACCCGGTCGTGATCCGCAACGGCGTGCTCCTCGACGACGGGACCCCGATGCCGACTCGGTACTGGTTGGTCGGTGACCACGAGCGGAAGGTCGTCGGACGGCTGGAGGCCACGGGCGGCGTGCGTGACGCCGAGGCGGACGTCGATCCCGACGAGCTGGCGGCCACCCATCGGCGCTACGCCGCGGACCGCGACGCGCTCCTGCCCGACGGCCACGACGGGCCGCGTCCGAGCGGGGGCGTCGGGGGAACTGAACGGGGCGTCAAGTGCCTCCACGCCCACTACGCCCACCATCTCGCGGGAGGCGACGACCCGATCGGTCGGTGGGTGCACGACCATCTCGAGGCGGCCGGCGACGTGCGACCGGTCCACGCGACCCAGGAACCCGACCGATGACCACGACGGCCGCGATCGACTGCGGCACCAACTCCACCCGGCTGCTCGTCCGGCGCGATGGCCGCGACCTCGTGCGCCGGCAGGAGATCACGCGTCTGGGTCGGGGCGTCGACCGGACCGGGCGCCTCGCCGACGAGGGCATCGGCGCCACGCTCGAGGTGCTCCGTGACTACCGCGTGCAGGTCGACGAGCTCGGGGTGGAGGCGATCCGCGTGGTCGCCACGTCCGCGGTGCGTGACGCCGTCGATGCCGAGGCATTCCTCGGTCCGGCCCGCGACCTGTTCGGCGTAGAGGTCGAGATCCTCGACGGCGAGACCGAGGCGCAGCTGTCCTTCGCCGGAGCGGTCGACGGCCTCGGACTCGCCGAGGCCGCCGGCTCGACCCTCGTGCTCGACATCGGCGGAGGCAGCTGCGAGCTCGCCGTCGGTGGGGAGCGGGCCGATCGCTCGATCTCGCTCGACATCGGCTCGGTGCGGCTCACCGAGCGTCTCGTCGAGCACGACCCGCCGCGACCCGAGGAGCTCTCGGCCATGCTGTCGCTCGTCGATGCCCACCTCGACGAGGCCGCGCTGCTCGTGCCCGAGCTCGCCGCCGCCGAGCGGCTCGTGGGCGTCGCAGGGACCGTCACCACCGTCGCTGCCGTCGAGATCGGCCTGCTCGAGTGGGATCGCGACCGGGTCCACGGCTTCGTGCTCACCCGCGACGCTGCCGAGGACGTCTTCCGCACCCTCGCCACCGAGCCGCTCGTCGATCGGGTCCACAATCCGGGCCTCTCGGCCGATCGGGCCGACGTGATCGTCGCTGGGTGCTGCATCCTCGTCGGCGTGATGCGGCGGCTCGGCTTCGACGAGTGCCTGGTGTCCGACGCCGACCTGCTCGACCGGATCGCCGCCGAGCTGGCCACCCGGTGACCGGACAGACCCATCGCCTCGTCAGCCGCCGCCTCGAGCTGCGTGGCCTCACGAGCGCCGACTGGGAGCAGTGGAGCCGGGTCCGCGAGCGGAGCCGCGACTGGCTCGAGCGCTGGGAGCCGCTCCGGGCTCCGGGCACGCTCGACCCGGCCCGCGACCGCAGCGCCTTCACGTCGCGGTGCGCGGCCCGCGAGCGGGAGCGCCAGCTCGGTACGGGCTACGCGTTCGGGATGTTCCTCCGCGACGGCCGGTTCCTCGGCGAGATCAACATCAACAACGTGCTGCGCTCGGCCTTCATGAGCGCCCACGTCGGCTACTGGGTCGACGAGTCGCACGCCGGCCAGGGCTACGTCCCCGAGGGCCTGGTCAGCGTCTTCTCGTTCGCCTTCGACCACGCCAAGCTGCACCGCCTGCAGATCTCGATCATCCCCCGCAACCGATCGAGCCGGCGGGTCGTCGAGAAGCTCGGCATCCGCGACGAGGGCACCGCCCTCCGGTACCTCCTCATCAACGGCGTGTGGGAGGACCACATCCGCTACGCCATCACCGCCGAGGAGTGGACCGATCGGGGGAGCGAGCTCATGCGGCGCTACGTCGACTGAGCAGCGGCGCTCAGCCGATGGTCACCGCAGCCACCGAGAGGGTGGCCACGGTGACCAGGGTCAGCGGCGCCCCGAGGCGCAGGTAGTCGCCGTAGCGGTAGCCGCCGGGGCCGTAGACCATCGTGTTGGTCTGGTAGCCGATCGGTGTGAGGAACGAGCACGACGCCGCGATGGCCACGGCGATGGCCAGCGTTCGGGGGTCGAGCTGGGTGGTCGAGGCGACGTCGAGCGCGACCGGTACGGCGATCACGGCAGCCGCGGAGTTCGTGACCAGCTCGGTGAGGATCAGCGTGAGCACCACGAGGCCGAGGACCGCACCGAGATCACCCAGACCCGACGTGAGGTCGACGAGTCCGTCGGCCAACCGGGCAGCGAGCCCGCTCTGGGCCACCGCGGCGCCGAGCCCGAACGACGCACCGATCATGACGATCACGTCGAGCTGCACCGACTCGCGAGCCTCGGCGGGGGTCAGGATCCGGGCGGCGACGAGCCCCAGTGCGCCGACCAGCGACGTCTCGAGCAACGACATCACGCCGAGCACGGGGAGCAGCACGACGGCGGCGAGCACGCCGAGCACGAGAGGTGCCCAGCGGCTCGCGGCCAGCGACGCCCCGCCCAGCCGGGCGACCAGCAGGAAGTCGCTGCGTTGGCGCATCCGCCCGCCGAAGTCGGGGCCGGCAAGCACGACGAGGGTGTCGCCACCCCGCAGGACGATGTCGCCCAGCTTGCCGCCGAGTCGCTGCCCGGCGCGGTGCACGGCGATGACGGCGGCCTGGTAGCGGCCGCGGAAGCCGATGTCGCGGAGGGTGGAGCCGTTGAGCGGGGAGTCGACGCCGATCACGCACTCGAAGAAGCGGTGGGCTCCGTCGTCGACGGCGAGCGCGTGTTCGAGCTCGGAGCTCTCGAGACCCCGGAGCCGCTGGAGGTCGACGACGTCCTCGGCCCGACCGACGAGGGTGATGAGGTCACCGCCGACGAGCCGCAGCGTGGGCGCCACCGGGGCGATGATCTCGTCGCCTCGCCGCACCTCGACGAGGAACACGCCCTGGAGGTGGCGGAGGCCCGCCTCCTCGACCGTGGCGCCGTCGACGGGGCCGCCCACCGTCACCCGCATCGAGACGGTGAAGTCGGGCGCCTGCATGCTCCCGGCGGCCGGTGGGCGTCGGTCGGGCATGAGCGACGTGCCGAGCACGACGATCGTGGCGATGCCGACGAGCGCGACGGGCACCCCGATGGCGCTCATCTCGAACACCCCCAGCGGCTCGCCGGTCGCCTCCTCGAGGAGGCTCGACACGAGCAGGTTCGTGCTCGTGCCGATGACGGTGACCACCCCGCCGAGGATGGAGGCGTAGGACAGCGGGATCAGGAGCTTCGACCGGGCCTCACCCCGTCGATCGGCCCAGGCCCCGACCGGTGGCACCAGCATGGCGACGATCGGCGTGTTGGCGAGGAAGGCCGACGCCGCTCCCGTCGGGACGACGAGTCGGGCGAGTCGGCGCCGTTCGCCACCCGAGGGCCGGAGGACGACGTCGATGACCGGGAGCAGCGCGCCGGTCTTGTCGATCGCTCCGGCCACGACGTAGAGCGCCGCGATCGTGATCGGCGCGCTCGCGCCGAAGCCGGCGAAGGCCTGGTCGGCCTCGGTGACGCCGAGCACGAGCAGTGCCACCGCGGAGGCGAACACGGCGTAGGCCGCCGGCACGAGGTCGCGGGCGATCGCCACGACCATGGCGCCGAGGACGGCGACGGTGAGCCACTCGTCGGCGGTCAGCGCTTCGAGATCCTCGCCTGGATGGCGGCCAGGCGCTCCTGGAACCACGGCTGGTTGAGCGTCCAGAGCTGGTCCTCGAGCTCGATCGCCACGGCCTGGTCGTGCTCGTCGACGTCGGCCATCCGGGCCAGGTTCTTCTTGACCAGCTCCACGACCGGCCGAGGGTACGACGCGCACCGGGCGGCGAGCGCCGTCGCTCCGGCGAGGAGCTCCTCGGGCTCGAAGGTGCGCCACACCAGGCCGATCCGCTCGGCCTCGTCGGCGGACAGTTGCTCCTCGAAGAACAGCATCGCCGCGGCCGCCTGCGGGCCGATCGCTCGGCGCAGCATCCAGGTGTGACCGCCGCCGGGGTGGAGGCCGAGGTCGAGGAACCGGGTGATGAAGCGGGCGTTCGTCGAGGCCACCCGCACGTCACAGCACAGGGCGAGGTTCATCCCGGCGCCGACGGCGGCGCCGTTGACCGCAGCGATCGTCGGGAGGGGTGAGCGGGCCACCCGCAGGAACGCCTCGTAGACCGTGCCGACCGAGCCGTCGCCGCTCCCACTCAGCTGACCGAGCTCGGCACCGGCGCAGAAGCCCCGACCGGCGCCCGTGACGACCACGGCGCCGACCTCCTCGTCGGCCTCGAGCTCGTCGAAGACGGCGACCATCTCGGGCACCATCTCCATCGAGATCGTGTTACGGCGCTCGGGATCGTCGAGGGTGACGGTGGCGACGCCGTCCTCGATCGTGCTCCTCACCAGGCTCATCCGAACTCTCCCTCGTCGTCCTGCTCGGCCACCCAGGCCGTCCCGGTGCGGCAGTCTGCCCGCAGCGAGCACCATCTGCAGGCCGGGCCGGCCCGCTCGACCGGCGTGGCGCCGGTCTCGAGCGCGACGAGGCGGCGCACACCACCCACGACCTGCCGCAACGCCGCCTCGAGGACGCCCTCGTCGACGTCCTCGAAGTCGACCCGGCCGGACTCGAGGTAGAAGCTCGCCACCCGGGCCGGGGGAACGCCGATCTTCATCGCCTCCAGCAGCGCGTAGTAGCGGAGCTCCTCGCGGTGTCGGGGGCGGGGCGCCCCGGTCTTGAGATCGATGATGACCCGACCGGCGGTCTCGCCCTCGGGGAGCCCGAGTGTCAGGTCGAAGCGGCCGCCGAGGACGAGGCGGTCGTCGCACAGCTCGACCCGTCGGGGCGACTCGCAGGTCGGTCGCCAGGGTCGACCGATCGGTGGGAAGCCGTCGAGGAACGCCGCCACATGGGTCGTGGCCTCGCCGATGAGCTCGGTGCGGACCCGGTCGTCGGTGTGGCGGAGCCACTCGCCCACGCCTCGCTCGCGGTCGTCGCCCTCCAGGAGCGCGACCGCGTCCTCGACGAGGTCGAGCGGTGTGGGTTCACCCCGGCGGTGGACCGACAGCTCGATCGACTTGTGGACGACCGTGCCCCTCGCCGTGGGGACCGACCACTCGAAGGGTGGGCTCTCGACGAAGCTCCGCTCGCACCCCGAGACGCTCATCAGCCCGAACTTGCCCACCCACAGCGGAGCGTCGAGCCCGTCGACGACCGGACCGAGCTCGTCCTCGATCTGGGCCCGGAGCTCGGCGCGCAGGTGGCGCGGCCAGGTGCGCCGCTCGTCGCGGGGCGGGCGGATCCGGTCGAGCACCTCGGTCTGGGCCGAGGTGAGCGCCGCGGTCACCCGGCGTAGACCTCGGTGAGCGCGGCGACCATCAGCTCTGGATCGTGCGCCCCGCACAACTCGCGCGCCGAGTGCATGCTCAGCTGGGCGATGCCGACATCGACCACGTCGACGCCCAGGTTCGCAGCGCTGATCGGACCGATCGTCGAGCCGCAGGGCAGGTCGTTGCGGTGCACGTACCGCTGCACCGGCACCCCCGCCCGATCGCAGGCGACGGCGAAACGGGCCGCCGTCTCGGCGTCGGACGCGTAGCGCTGGTTCGCGTTGATCTTGATGACCGGCCCGGCGTTGACCGCGATCTGGTGCGAGGGCTCGTGGCGCTCGACGTAGTTGGGATGGGTGGCGTGAGCCATGTCGGCCGACACGACGTAACCCCCCACGAGGGCACGGTGGAGCTCGTCACGCCCGCCGCCGGACGCAGCGACGATCCGCTCCAGCACGCGACGGATCTCGGCGCTCCCGGCTCCGGTCGCCGTCGTCGAGCCGATCTCCTCGTGATCGAAGAGGACCAGGACCCGGCGTGAGCCGGCGTCGCGCTCATCGCTGCGCAACAGCGCGGCCAACCCGCAGTACGCGGAGCAGAGGTTGTCGAGCCGGGGGGCGGCGAGGAGCTCCTCGTCGCGACCGAGCAGCGCCGAGGCGGTGAGGTCGTGGGTCATGAGGTCCCAGGCGACGACGTCGTCGGCGGCGACCCCGAGCTCGTCGGCGACGAAGCCGGCCAGGTCGCCCTCGGCCACGCCACCGACGCCCCAGAGCGGGGTGAGGTGCCGCTGCTTGTCGAGCTTGAGGCCGTTGGGGGTGATCTCTCGATCGAGGTGGATCGCGAGCTGAGCGACCCGCAGGAGCGGACGGTCGACCAGGAGGTGGTGGGTGACGGTTCCGCTGCCGTCGCGGACGACGACCCGGCCCGACAGGCCGAGGTCGCGGTCGAGCCAGGAGTTGGTCAGCGCGCCGCCGTAGACCTCGACGCCCACCTGGCGCCATCCGGCCGAGCCGACGTCGGGTCGGGCGCGGACCCGGAGGTTCGGGCTGTCGGTGTGGGCGCCCACCAGCACGAACGGTGTCTCGGGCGCGGCCTGGGGTGGTGAGGACCAGGCGATCAGCGAACCACCGTGGCGGGCGAAGCAGCGGTCGGGGAGGTCGGTCCAGGCGGCGGCCCGGTCGACCTCGCGGTAGCCGGCGGCCACGAGCCGAGCGGCCGTCTCGGCGACGGCGTGGTAGGGGGAGGGCGCGGCGTCGATGAAGGCGGCGAGCTCGCGGGTGGTCGTGAGGTCCTCCATTGCACCATTGTGGCGTCGGTGAGGGTCGAGGCCGCGGAGCTGCACCGGATACGACTGCCCCTGCACCGACCGTTGCGGTCGGCGCACGGCACCGAGCACGAGCGCCGCGTCCTGCTGCTGCGCCTGCGCACCGACCTGGGTGACGGGTGGGGCGAGTGCTCTGCGCTCGCTGCGCCCACCTACCTGCCCGACCACCTCGACGGTGAGGAGCACCTGCTGCTCACCCAACTCCTGCCGCACCTCCTGGCGGTCGACGACGTCGAGGTCGATTCGGTCGACGCCACGCTGGGCCTCGTCGGCCATCCGACGTCACGGGCGGCGATCGTCGCCGCGCTGCTCGACGCCCGGCTCCGGGTCGCTGACCGGTCGTTGGCGGAGCAGCTCGGCGTCGCCGGTGCCACGGTTCCCGTCGGCGTGGTCATCGGCATCGACGAGGTGGGCGAGGTCGTCGAGCAGGCGGTCGGCGCCGTCGAGGCCGGCGTCGGCCGGGTGAAGCTGAAGATCCGGCCCGGACACGATCTCGAGCCGCTCCAGGCGGTGCGCGACGCCGTCGGCGAGGACGTCGAGCTCCACGCTGACGCCAACGGTGCGTACACCCCCGACGATCTCGGCCTCCTGCAACTGCTCGACGGACTCGGCCTCGGCCTTATCGAACAGCCCTACGCCGCCGATCGGCTGCTCGACTCGGCCACGCTCCAGCGCGAGCTCGACACGCCCGTGTCCCTCGACGAGGCGATCGACTCACCGGCCCGGGCGGTCGACGCCCTCGAGCTGGGCGCCTGCCGATCGGTGTCGTGCAAGGCCCCCCGCCTGGGCGGCATCGACCGGGCCATCGCGGTGCACGATCTCTGCGTCGACCGTGGTGCCGGCGTGTGGGCCGGTGGCATGTTCGAGTCGGGGGTCGGGCGTCACACCGTGCTCGCGCTCGCTGCGCTCCCGGGGATGACCGACATCGGGGACGTCGGGCCGACGAGCTACCTGGCCGCCGACGTGGTCGAGCAGCAGGCGATCGACGAGGGCACCGTTCGGGTGCACGACGGTCCGGGCATCGCCCCGCTCCCCGACGCTGCGCTCATCGACGAGCTGGGCGAGGCCCACACCGAGCTCACTCGCTGAGCGCTCGTCGGGGGGACAGGCGCCGGCCGGTGGGGCGGTGGGCTCCCCACCGGCCAGCTGACGTCGTGCCTGAGGTGGGCTCGGCACGACGCGTTCTGGAAGCCGGCCAGACCATAAGACCATCGGACCGAACCGGGCAATTGCGGCGAGCGCACTCTAGATGCCGGCGGCCACCAGTGCGCCGACCAGGCCGACGACGAGCACGACGGACGAGGCGAGCACCGCCGGCAGCTGCTGCCGATCGTCCATCGGTCGGAGCAGGAGCCAACCGACCACGGCACCCGCGACGAGTCCGCCGAGGTGGCCGCCGACGGAGATGCCCGGCACGGCGAACGTCGAGAGCAGACCGATCACGAGCAGCCCGCCGATACCGGCCTGGAAGGGATCGACGCCGCGGGCCCGCAAGCCGACGAACGCGGCGCCCATGACGCCGTAGATGGCGCCCGAGGCGCCGACCGTGATCGCCTCGGGCTCGACGAGCAGTGCTCCGAAGGAGCCTCCGGCCAGGCCCGCGGCGTAGAGCAGACCGAAGCGCCAGCTCCCGAGCGCCGGCTCGATCATCTTGCCGAGGAACCACAGGACGAACATGTTGAGCCCGATGTGCATGAGACCGGAGTGGAGGAAGCCGCTCGTGACGATCCGGTACCACTCGTCGAGGAGATCGATCGCCGGGCCCCACAGCCCGTAGTCACGGGTGAGCTGCCCGATCCGCCGGTCGGTGCCGCCGTCGAGCGCCACGCCCAGCAGGAAGACGGCGACGTTGACGGCGATGAGGCCCTTGGTGACCCAGAGGGGGTGGGGGCCGAGCGCACGGCGGACCCGTCGAACCTCGGACGGGGCCGGTGCAGCGTCGCGGACGCACTGGAAGCAGTGGGAGCCCACGCTGGCCTGGCGCAGGCAGTCGGTGCACGCGGGCCGTCCGCACCGGGTGCAGTGGCGGCCGGTCTCACGGTCGCGGTGGTAGAAGCAGGTCTCGACGCGGATCCCGGCCGGTTCGCTCGCAGCGGGGTCGTCGACGCTCATGCCCTGGTCAACGTCGGAACGGGCGGTCGCTGTTCCCGGAGCCGGCCCGCAGGTTGGCGCGTTGCGCCGGAGTTGGTCATCCTCGGAACCCGTGGAGACGTCCAGGACGTTGAGCTGCCGGTGAAGGTCTCTCACGCGCTCGTCCTCGCGTCGGTGCTGATCGTCGTGGCTGCGGCCTGCGGCAGCGACGACGATGACGGCGACGGTGGGCCGCTCGGTCTGGCCGGCGTCGAGCTCTCGACCCCGACGGATCGACCCGACTTCGTGCTCACCGACACCGCCGGCGAGCCCTTCGACTTCCGGGCCGAGACCGGCGGCGAGCTCACGCTGATGTACTTCGGCTACACCGAGTGCCCCGACATCTGCCCCGTTCACCTCGCAC
>JBCCTY010000143.1:0-10084 GCA_039197885.1 Actinomycetota bacterium
CGCTGGTCGGCGGGATCGACGGCCTGGAGATCGTCGACCTGTTCGAGGGCTGGACACCCGAGGACACCCACGAGGCCCAACTCCTCGCCCGGCGGGTGTGACCGCGGCCCGCCGTCCGGTCCGGCGGTGTCAGTCCGGGAGGCGGCCCTGCGCCCGGAGCCGGTCGCGGAGCCGGTAGAGGGCGACGAGGCTCATGGCGTCCTGGATCTCACCCCGAGCGGCCATGTCGAAGGCCTGGGCGAACGGGAGCGTCCGGACCTCGAGACGTTCGGTCTCGTCGGGGTCCGGCGTGCCTGCCGTGAGCTCCTCGGCGAGGAAGAGGTGCGCCACCTCGGTGGTGATGCAGTTCGAGGTGTGCAGCGTGCCGAGGTCGGTCCATCGAGCGGCGGTGAAGCCGGTCTCCTCGCGCAGCTCACGCCGGGCCCCGTCGAGCAGCGACTCACCCGGGTCGTGGGCGCCCTCGCAGATCTCCCACGAGTAGGTCTCGAGCGGGTAGCGGTACTGCCCGACGAGGTGGGTCCGCAGATCGTCGGTCAGGGTGACCACCCCCAACGCGGCGGGGAGCTCGACCACGCCGTAGATGCCGGCGCTCCCACCCGGGGTGGTGACCTCGTCGTGGCGGACGCGGATCCACGGGTTCTCGTAGACGACCGTCTCGGAATGGGTCACCCACGGACGCTCGACCACGGTGGAGCCAGGGTAGCGATCCATCCGTCCGTGATCGGCGCGCCCGAGTCGCCCCTTGAGGCCGGACCGCACCCACGACCTCTTTGGTGTGCGGGGTTCCTGACCTGCTGCGACGTCATCTGCGGTGACCCGCCCCCGTGATGTCGACGGGTTCGATCTCCCGGCGGCACGACGGTGGTGCCCGACGAGCCGGCAGGTGATGGTCCGCCTCGGTGCTGCCACATCGTGAGCACCCGGCGACGGCTGACGCGCAGTCCGTGCTCCGTTAGGCAGAGCTAACATGCTCGGCTCCGGCGGTCGGCGCGACCGAGCGAGGAGGCGGGATGAGGGTCCACACCGTGCAGGGACCGGTGCTGAGCGACGTGCAGCTCACGAGCGAGCGACGGCTCCGCCTCGTGCGCCCGGCCGATCCGTCGAACCACCACCTCGTGTTCGACGATGCGGCGGGCATCGAGGTGGTCTCGCCGGTCGCTCACGCCGTGGGCCGTCTCCCGATCGGCATCTGGGTCCCCGCTGGCGTGCCCTACACGGCGACCTCCCAGGGCGAGGTGTGGGTCGCTCGCTTCGAGGCGTCGACGTGCCCCACCGGATGGGCGCGGCTGCGCCGGGTGCGGCTCGACCCCGAGGTCCCGGCCATCCTCCGCCGCCTGCACCGGTCGCCCACCGGTCCCTGGCTGGCGGAGCGCGCGTCGATCGTCGTCGACCACCTGACCGAGGCGATGGTCGCCATCGGCGACGTCGTACCGCTCCCCGAGGACCCGCGTGGGCTCGCGGTGGCCCGCGCCTTGATCCGTGACCCGGGTGATGATCGTTCCCTCGCCGGCTGGGCAGCGGAGATCGGTGCCAGCGAGAGCAGCCTTCGCCAGATCTTCCGGTCCGAGACCGGGATGGGCTTCGCCCGGTGGCGGTTCCAGATCCGCATGAGCCTCGCCGCCCGACTCCTGCGAGCACCCGGCACGTCGGTGGCGACGGTCGCCCGTCGATGCGGCTACGGCACGACCGAGGCGTTCAGCCGAGCGTTCAAGTCGGAGGTGGGTCTGGCTCCGACGCAGTTCGCTCGAGCGACGTCGACGTCGGAGGTGGGTCTGGCTCCGATGCAGTTCGCTCGAGCGATATCGACGTCGGAGGTGGGTCTCGCTCCGACGCAGTTCGCCCAGTCGACTTCGACGTCGGAGGTGGGTCTCGCTCCGACGCAGTTCGCCCAGTCGGCTTCGACGGTCGACCATCGGTCGGACCGACCGAAACGATCAACAGACGTGTCGAACCGATCAACCCCGTCGGTGCGGAGGCTCCTAGACCTGGCTGCGGACGAGCGACCACTCCAGGGAGACGACATGACGAAGCCGCCCCTCCGATCGACGTTGCTGCTGGCCGCTGCGCTGCTGGTCATCGCGGCGTGTGGCGACAGCGAGGGTGCCGACGATGCCGGCGGCGCGTCGGACCGCCCCGGGACCGAACCGACCGAGACCACCTCGGCGCCCTCCGACCCGATGGGAGGCACCGTGCTGATCACCGATGGCCTCGGCAACGACGTCGAGGTCCCCGCCCGGCCGACACGGATCGCCGCGCTCGACCTGTTCACGGCCACCCATCTGCTCGAGCTCGGGCTGAACCCGCCCATCACTCCGATCCCCGACACCGAGTGGATCGGCGGCCAGGAGAACCTCGATGCCTGGATCGCACTCGGCTTCGACCCCGATCTGGTCGAGTTGGAGACCGTGCCCTTCGGCGGAGAGATCAACGTCGAGGCGATCGCGGCGGCGAACCCCGATCTGATCGTCGGCCAGCCCTCCTTCATCGGCGACGCGCTCGGCCCGCTCTCCGAGCTGGCGCCCGTCCTGTTGTGGGAGTCCGGCCGGCTCCCGGTCACCGGTCAGCTCGAGCAGGTGGCGAAACTCGTCGGCGAGGGCGAACGAGCGGCCGAGCTCGTGTCGTCGTTCGACGATCGTCTGGCGGCGATCGCCGACGACATCGCCATCGAGTCGATCGCCATCATCGACAACAACAACTACGACGGTCAGTTCTACGTCTACGGCGAGGGAGGCGGGCTCACGACCGACTGGGCCGAGCGCCTCGGACTCCGGGTCGTCGCGCCGGCGGTCGACCTCGACGAGACCGGTGGTGCCTATGTGTCCACCGAGGTCGTCCCGTCGCTCGACGACGCAGACGCCGTGGTCGTGTTCAGCGAGCCGCTCTACGGCGACCCGATGCTGGAGGACTCGCTGTTCCTCGCCCTCGATGCCGTCGGCGACGGACGGCTGTGCGACGCGGGTGACTACAACCGAGCCATCGGTGTCTTCAGCCTCGCTGCGTACGCCGATCAGCTCGAGGGCGTGGCCGGCTGCCTCGGCGAGCTTGCCGCCAGCTGAGCCGGCGAGCGCTCCGCCTCAGATCAGCTTGAGCTCGGGGTGGTGGCGGCGGGTCGGGGCGAGCTCGACGTCGATGCGCTCGGCCATCGCGGCGAACACCTCGCCGGCCTCGCTCCCGGGCGCCTCGGCCATGATCGGCGCGCCGACGTCGCCGCCCTTGCGGAGGTCGGGCACCAGCGGGACCTGCCCCACCAGCGGGACCTCGAGCTTCTCGGCGAGGTGGGCACCGCCGCCGGCGCCGAAGATCGGGTAGCGCTTGCCGTCGTCGCCGGTGAACCAGCTCATGTTCTCGATGACCCCGCGGACCTCGAGCTGGACCTTCTGGGCCATGAACGCGGCACGCTGCGCGACCGACTGCGCCGCGGCCTGGGGCGTGGTCACCACGTACACCTCGCCTCGGGGCAGGAACTGGGCCAACGACAGCGAGATGTCACCGGTGCCCGGCGGCAGGTCGACGACGAGGAAGTCGGGCTCGTTCCACCACACGTCGGTGAGGAACTGCTCCAACGCCTTGTGGAGCATCGGCCCACGCCAGATCACCGGCTGGTCCTCGTCGGCGAAGAACCCCATCGAGATGCAGCGCACCCCGTTGGTCAGCGGCGGCACGAGCATCTTGTCGATCACCATCGGGGGCTGCGTGACGCCCAGCATGCGGGGGATCGAGAAGCCCCACACGTCGGCGTCGACGACCGCGACCGACTTGCCCCGCCTCGCCAACGCGATGCCGAGGTTGACCGTCACCGACGACTTGCCGACCCCTCCCTTGCCCGATGCCACGAGCAGGGTCCGGGTGCGCGACGCCGGGTCGGCGAACGGGATCGCCCGGCCCTCGGCGTGACCGTGGGCCTGCCCCGAACCGGCCGTCGACTCGGGGTCGCCGATGAGCGTGCGGCGCAGCGCCTCCTGCTCCTCCTCACCCATCAGACCGAACTGCACGTCGACCGACTCGACGCCGCCGAGTCCGGCCAGGGCTTCGCCGACGGTCTCGGACAGCGGATGGGCCGAGGGATAGGTCTCGACCGGGAGCGCGATCATCACCTGCACCGCCGTGCCGGCGACGCTCACGCCCTTGACCATGCCGAGCTCCCCCAGCGGTCGCTCGATCTCCGGGTCGATGACGGCGCTGACGGCCTCGATCGCCTCGGCGTCGGTGGGCATGTGGGCTCTCCTGACGGTCGGACCGGATTTCTCCTATGCCGATAGGTAGAATATCGGCCATGGCCGCGGACTCCCGCACACCGGACGCTCTGACTCCCGACGAGTTCTCGGCCGCGGTGACGGCCATCACCTCGGCCTTCGGCGACCCGACGCGCCGCGACATCTACCTGTTCTCCAGGGAGGACGCCGACGGCGTGACCGCCGCTCAAGTGGCCGCCCGGTTCGATCTCCACGCCAACGTGGCCCGCCACCACCTCGAGAAGCTGGCCGCCGGCGGACACCTCGAGGTCGCGATCGGTCGCACCACCGGCGGCGCGGGACGGCCGTCGAAGCGCTATGTCGCTCGCGACAGCGGCATGACCCTCGAGTTCCCGGTCCGACGCGACGACCTGCTCGGCGCGCTCCTCGGCCGGGCGCTCGGCCTGCTGCCCCGGGACCGTGCCGAGCAGCTCGCCGAGGACGTCGGCGTCGAGTACGGCCGAGCGTTGGCCGGCAGCATCGAGCCGACCGACGCCCACCGGTCGTTCCGCGCCGCCGCAGGCGCTGTGGCCGAGGCCCTCACGTCCCACGGCTTCGCGGCCCGCACCGAGAAGTCGGGCGATGCGCTCCGCATCGTCTCCGAGCACTGCCCCTTCGGCGACGCGGCGCTCGAGCACCCGGTGATCTGCGCGATCGACCGAGGGCTCGTCAAGGGCATGCTCGCCGGGCTCCACGGCGAGGGGCACGCCGAGGTCCTGCTCTCACGACCCGAGGGCGCCGACCACTGCGTGACGAGCCTCGGCATCGACTGACGTCGTCGATGCCTCGACACCGACTCGATCAGGTCGAGCGGCCCCGGCTCCGGGTCGAGGCCGCCGAGGCGGTCGACGGCTGGCTCGGGGGCGCCGCCCGCGACGAGCTCGACGCGGTCGGCGAGGAGCGCCTGCTCGCTCGGGCTCGGGAACAGGTGGCGTTCCACCTCGGTGCACGCGCCCACGAGATCGTGTTCACCAGCGGCGCGACCGAGAGCGCCACCACCGCCGTCGCCGGACTGCTGGCCCGAGCCGGCGGCGGACACGTCGTCTGCCCGACCGGCGAGCGGCCGTCGTTGCTCGCTGCCGTCCACCGCCACGCCGACGCCGTCGGTTGGGTGGAACCCGAGCCGACGGGCTGGGTCGACGACCGCCGCCTCGTCGCCGAGATCCGAGCCGACACGGCGCTCGTGTGCCTCGGGGTCGCCGATCGTCGCCACGGTGTGCTCCAACCGGTCGATCCGCTCGTGGCGGCATGCGCCGACCGTGGGGTCGCCACGATCGTCGACACCTCCGTCGCGGCGGGACGCCATCGCCTCGATCGCTGGTCGACGCGACCCGACGTCGTGGTGCTCGATGGCCACCAGCTCGCCGGCATGCCCGGCATCGGTGCGATCGCGGTGCGCCGAGGCGTCCGCCTCGAGCCGCTCCTCGCCGGCGGCGACGACCGCTCGCGGCGTCCCGGCACACCGAACCTCCCCGGCGCGCTGGCCCTCGGCGCGGCCGCGGCGTCCCTCCCGCCCGACGTGCTCCACCGGGAGCGGCAGCACCGCGACCAGCTCCACCAGCGCCTGACCCGGCGGCTCCGCGCCTCGACGGACATCGAGCTGATCGGCATCGAGGGTTCGACCGTCGGCCTCGGTGTGACGGTCGCGGTCGACGACGCTCGGGCGACCGCCGCCCGCCTGGCCGACCGCGGCATCGCCGTCGAGGTCGTCGAACCCGACCTGGTGCGCCTCGCCGCAGGTCGTTCGACGACCATCGGTGACGTGGAGGCGGCCGCGGCGGCGTTCGGTGCGTCCGCCACCGTGCACCGTCTCCGATGACGGACGGCGCAGCGGTCCTCACCCGCGATACGTTCCCCGGCGATGGCCGTCTACCTGGTCCGACACGCCGAGGCGATCCCTCGTCACGGCTATGACCAACCCGATCTCGAACGACCGCTGAGCCCGCTCGGCACCGAGCAGGCCGATGCGCTCGTCGAGCTGTTCACCGGACACGACGTCGGGCGCGTGCTCACCAGTCGGGCCGTGCGGTGCTGGCGGACGGTCCAGCCGCTCGCGCACGCTCGCGACCTCGATGCCGAACCCGACGACCGGCTGACCGAGGGCTCCTCGATCGAGAACGTCCTCGGTCTCGTCGTCGACAGCCGCGACGCCGACGTCGTGCTGTGCAGCCACGGCGACATCATCCCCGACGTGCTCCGGCTGCTCGCCCTCCGAGGCGTGTCCTTCGATCGCCCGCCGAGCACGTGCGCCAAGGGGTCGACCTGGTTGCTCGAGCTGGACGACGAGGTCACCGGAACGGCCCGCTACTGGCCGCCCCCCGGCGACTGAGCCTGGTCAACCGGCGAGCTCGGCCTCGATCTCGGTGACGATCTGCTCGACGACCGGCTGCATCGGCAGCTCCTGGGGCAGCGCCAGCAACCGCCGGTAGAGGTCGAGCGCCTCCTCGAGCTCGCCCTCGGAGCGGTGGATCGCCCCGCGGAACAGCAACGCCTCGGGATGCTCGGGATCGAGGGCGAGCGCACGATCGAGCTCGTCGATGCCCTGGGCGAAGAGCCCCTCGTCGGGGACGGCGATGAGGATCTGGCCCCGCAGCGCGCGGGCGTCGGCGTCGTCGCCATCGCGGGCGAGCACCTCGTCGATCAGCTCGAGCGCGGCGAGCGGCTCCCCGGCCTGGATCTCGCCCTGTGCCTGGGTGAGCAAGGCGGTCGAGCTCCGCTCGATCTGCTCTCCGGTGATGGTCTGGCCGTCGAGGCGCTCGCCCGAGGTGCGGGCGACGAGGACCCCGGCGATCACGCCGACGACGACGACGCCGGCCGCGGTGAGCCAACGGAGCCGCCGCACGCGCCCTCCGGCGCGGTCGTCGCGCCGGACCTGGCCGTCGAGACGCCGGAGGACGGTCGCGGCCTGCCGGGTCGTGTCGTCGTGCAGGGCACCGAACTCGTCGTCACCGAGCTCACCGGCGAGATGGTCGGCCTCCAGCTCGTCGAGGCGGAGGAGGAGGGAGTCGCGCCGCTGTTCGAGGATCTCGCGGCGGGTCCGGGCCATCAGACCCCGGAGGCCCGGGCCAGCTCCCGTGCCTCGGCGACCAGGCGACGGTCCTCGTCGGACGGACCGCCTGGCTCGCTCTGGTCGCGCCATCGAGCGAAGGCGATGCCCATCCCGGCGGTCCCCGCCGCCAACGCGGCCACCGGGAGCACCCACACGAGACCCGTCAGCCCGCTCCCCGACGGTGTCAGCAGCACGAACTCGCCGTAGGTCTCGACCAGGAGCCCGTTGATCTCGGCGTCGGACCAGCCGTCGTCGATGCGGCGGTCGATCTCCTCACGGATCAGGGTGGCGACCGGAGCGTTCGACTCGAGCACGTTCTGGCCGTTGCACACCGGACACTGCACGCCGGCCTTGAGGGAACGGGCACGCTCGTCGGCGCCGGCCGGCTCGTCGTCGCCGAAGGTGCCGACGGCGAGCGTGGCGAGCACGACGACGGCGAGCACGCTCCACGACACCCACTGCCGCGCGGCACGGTTCACCCGGCGGCTCCCGAGGTGGCCGCCGTGGCCTGCGCGATGAGCGAGTCGAGCCCATCGGCGGTGACCCCGCCGGTGTCGGCCCACACGATGAACCCGGTGGGCGAGACGAGGAACGACTCGGGCACCGACAGCACGCCGTAGTCGACGGCGATGCGGCCGTCGGGATCGGTGACGACGGGCCAGTCGCCGCCGTAGGTGTCGAAGAACTCGTCGATGACCTCGACGGGCTCGTCGAAGGCCACGCTCACCACCGTGGCGTCGCCGGTGGCCTCGTGGCGGGCGGCGAACTCGATGAGCTCGGGATGCTCCTCGACGCAGGGCGGGCACCAGGTGGCGAAGAAGTTGACCACGACCCACTGCCCGAGCTCGTCGTCGAGGTCGAAGGGCGCGCCGTCGAGGGTCGTCGAGCGGATCACCGGCGCGGCCTCGCCCTGGCGCGGGTTCGCCACCTCGCCCCGGTCGGCGAGGATGAGCACGCCGAACAGGCCGATGAGGATGACCGACACCGCCAGCGCGGCCCACAGCACGGTCCGCCCGGGGCGCTCGTCGAGGTCGTCGAGGTCGTCGCCCGGTCCGGCTCCGTCGGCGTCAACCACCGACACCGGCGACCTCCCGCTCGGGCTCGGTCGGGGTGGGCGGCTCGACCGGCTCCTCGACGACCCGGCGACGCCGTCCCGTCGGCACCAGCGCGAGTAGCGTGCCGAGGCCCATCACGCCGCCACCGATCCAGATCCAGGTGACCAGCGGCTCGATGATGACCCGGATGCCGACCGGCTCCTCGAGGCTCTCGGGCACGGCGAGCAGGACGAGGTAGACGTCCTCGCGCAGGCCCATCCGCACCGACGGGACGCCGATCGGTTGCCCCGTGGCCCGGAACTGCTCGACGCCGGGCTCGAAGACCCGGCCGTCGACGAGCACCTGGGCCTGGATGACCCGCTTGTTGGGCTCTTCGACGACATCGAAGCCCTGGTAGGTCACCTCGTGCCCGGCGACCTCGCCCGACTCGCCGGGCAGCAATCGCAGCTCGCCGTCGCGGGTGTAGGCGCTCGACGCGATGAAGCCGACGGCCAGGAGCACCACACCGAGGTGGACGATCATCCCGCCGTTGGTGCGTCCGACGAGGCCTCGCCAGCCGGAGCGCCGGACGGCGGTGACGATGTGACCGAGCGCCGATCCGCCGGCGAAGCCCGCCAGCGCGAAGCCGAGCAAGGGGGCGAAGCCACGTGCCCCGACGGCGACGGCGAGCACGAGCGCACCCGCACCGAACCAGGCCGGCACCAGCAGCCGCTCACGGAGCAGCTCGGCGGAGGTGCGGCGCCAGGTCAGGAGCGGTGCGGCCGCCATCAGGAAGAGCAGGGCGATGCCGATCGGCATGCTCATGCGGTCGAAGTAGGGCCGACCCACGGCGATGCGGTCGTCGCGCAACGCTTCGATGATCAGCGGGAACACCGTGCCCAGCAGCACCACCAGCGTGAGCCCGGCGAAGAGCAGGTTGTTGATCAGGAACGAGCCCTCGCGCGACACCGGCGAATCGATGGCCCCGGTCGAGCGGAGCTCGTCCCCCCGCCACATGAGCAACCCGAGCGAGGCCGCCGTGATGACGCCGAAGAACACGAGCAGCCACGGCCCGACGCCGCCCTCGGCGAAGGCGTGGACCGAGTCGACGACCCCCGAACGTGTGAGGAACGTCCCGAAGATCGTGAGCGCGAACGTGGCGAGCAGCAGCGAGAGGTTCCACACGCGCAACATGCCGGTGCGCTCCTGCACGATCACCGAGTGGAGGTAGGCGGTGCCGGTCAGCCAGGGGAGGAACGAGGCGTTCTCGACGGGGTCCCAGGCCCAGTAACCGCCCCAGCCGAGCACCTCGTAGCTCCACCAGGCGCCGAGGACGATGCCGAGGGTGAGACCGCCCCAGGCGAAGAGCGTCCACCGCCGCGTGGCCAGGAGCCAGCCCTCGCCCAGGCGTCCCGTGGCGAGCGCGGCCACGGCGAAGGAGAAGGGCACGGTGAAGCCGACGTAGCCGAGGTAGAGCAGCGGCGGGTGGGCGATCTGGAGGATGTGGTTCTGGAGGAGCGGGTTCGGTCCCGGGCCGTCGTCGGGAACCGCACCGGCGACCTGCACGAACGGATCGGCCGGGCCGACCATCAGCGCGAAGAAGAAGGCCGTGACGACGAGCTGCACGCCGAGGGCGACGACGAACAGCGGGTCGTCGGCCCGGTGCCGGAACGCGACCACGGTCGCCACGACGAAGCCGGTGAGCACCAGCACCCAGAGGATGATCGAGCCCTCGAGCGCGGCCCAGAGCGTGGCGATCTTGTAGAGCA
>JBCCTY010000144.1:0-10064 GCA_039197885.1 Actinomycetota bacterium
GAGCAGGTCGGCCCGTTCGTGGGCCGTGGTCGACGACCAGGAGCCGAACGCGGCGTCGGCGGCGGCGATCGCGGCCTCGGCATCGGCCCGCCCACCGTCGGGCACGTCGGAGAGGTGCGCTCCCGTCGCAGGATCCGTCACCGCGAACGTCTCGCCGTCGATGGCGTCGATCCACTGCCCGTCGATGTACATGGCCCGGGACGCTATCCGTCGTCTCGGCGGCGCCAGGCGGACGCGGTCCACCAACGTGGCCCGACGACCCCGAGGTCGTCGCGCAGCACCCCATCGACGAGCTCGGCGACCTGGCGTCGACCGAGGTCGTCGCGCTGACCGATCAGCCGCCCGGACGCGAAGGTCAGCCGGCCGATGGAGAGGAACCGCTCGTCGGGCCGGTCCGGCGGCGAGCCCACGAGCAGCGAGACGAGCCGACCACCGAGCTCGACGCTGAACTCGGTGGCCCGCTCGATCGAGACCGGGGCGGTGGTGGTCAGACCCCGGTGGGCCAGCGCGGCGAGGAGCGCGGCGCACAGGTCGTCGGTGTCGGTGTCGGCCCGGAACGAGGCGATGGTGGCGGGTTCGTCCGGGCCCTCGGCCACGGGCTCAGCCCTCGGCGGTGAGCGTGTCGCGCAGCTCGCGCTTGAGGAACTTGCCGTTCGCGTTGCGGGGGAGCGCCTGGTCGAGGAACCAGACCCGCGCCGGGATCTTGTACTTGGCCAGCAGCGGCTCGAGGTGGCCCCGCAGCGCGGCCTCGTCGAGGGAGGCGCCGGGGCGAAGGACGACGGCGGCGGCGACATCCTCGCCGAGTCGCTCGTCGGGGATGCCGAACACCGCCGCCTCGGCCACGGCGTCGTTGGTGTAGATCGCGGACTCGACCTCGGAGCAGTAGACGTTCTCACCGCCGCGCAGCACCATGTCCTTGGCGCGGTCGACGATGTAGACGAAGCCGTCGTCGTCGATGCGGGCGATGTCGCCGGTGTTGAACCAGCCGTCGATGATCGACTCTGCGGTCGCCTCGGGTCGGTTGAGGTAGCCCTTGATGACGACCGGCCCCCGCACGCAGAGCTGGCCGACGGAGCCCTCGGGCAGGTCGTTGCCGTCGTCGTCGACGAGCTTGGCGTCGAGGGTCGGCACGACGGGCCCGGCCGACTCCGGCTTCATGGTGAAGAACATCGCGGCGTTGGCGGTGACGATGCCGTGGGTCTCGGTCAGGCCGTAGCCGGTGCTCGGCGCCCCGGACGGCAGGGCCTCGTCGATCTTGCCGACGAGGTCCGGTTGCAGGGGAGCGCCTCCGCCGCCCATGCCCTGGAGGGAGGACGTGTCGCGGGTCTCCCAGTCGGGATGCTGCAGCAGCTCGCGGCTCATGGTGGGCACACCGCTGAAGTTCTGGACGCCCTCGCGCTCGATCAGCTCGAGGGCGCGGCCCGCGTCCCACTTGTAGGTCAGCACCAGCTTGCCGCCAGTGGCGGTCGCCGGGTGGAGCAGGCAGTTGTTGGCGGTCACGTGGAACAGCGGGGTCGGGGCCATGATGACCGGCTGGGCGTTCGGGTCGGCCGGGGGTGGGCCATCGACACCGGCGGCTGCAGCCGCCTTCGCCCCCGCCATGGCCACGGCGAGCTGGAAGAAGCCCAGGTGCATGAGGTTGTGCACCGAGCCGCGGTGGGTGAGCTGGGCGCCCTTCGGGAAGCCCGTCGTGCCCGAGGTGTAGAAGATGCAGATGTCGTCGTCGGGTTCGATCTCGACGGCTGGCAGCGCATCCGGGGCCTGCGCCGGGTCGACGACGTCGTTCCAACGTGAGGCGTCGTCGGGCAGGTCGCGGTCGGACCGCACCGACATCAGGTGCAGCGGCCCCTCGGCCCGGAGCTTCTCGAGATGGGGGAGCACCCGCTCGACCCGCTCATCGTCGGCGATCAACACCTTGGGCCGGCTGTCGGTGAGGCCGTACTCCATCTCCGGGCCGGTCCACCAGGCGTTCATGCCGACCGCTGCGGCGCCCAGTGACGCCGCAGCCCAGTAGCCGATGACCCATTCGGGATAGTTGCGCATGGCGATCGCGACCCGGTCGCCGCGGCCCACACCGTGGTCGTGGTGGAGCGTGTGGGCCAACGCCCGGACGAGCGCGTGCACCTCGGTGTAGGTGAAGCGCTCGTCCTCGAACACGAGGTAGGTCTTGTCGCCGTGCAGCGCCGTGAGCTCCCACAGCACCCGCATGTTCGGCGGTGCCTGCTCGAACACCCGCATCGGGATCCCGCGGACCTCGGTCTCGGTCATCGCGAAGGGCTGGCCCTCCGCGGTGAGCTCCTGCCACGCCTCATGAAGATGGTCGATCACCACTCCAGTGTCGCCGAATCAAGGTGACCGGTGCCACGTGAGGAGGCAGGCTGGTGCGCATGCGGGAGCAGCGCTACACGCACGGTCACCAGGACAGCGTCCTGCGGTCACACCGCTGGCGCACGGCGGGCAACTCCGCCGCCCACCTCCTCGCCGAGCTCGCTCCGGGACAGGCGCTCCTCGACGTCGGCTGCGGTCCCGGCACGCTCACCGCCGACCTGGCCGAGCTGGTCGCCCCAGGTCGGGTCGTCGGCCTCGATGCGTCGGCCGAGGTGATCGCCGAGGCGCGCCGGACCCTCGACGAACGTGGGCTCACCGAGGTCGAGACCGTGGTCGGCGACGTGTACGCCCTCGACGAGCCCGACGGGGCGTTCGACGTCGTCCACGCCCACCAGGTGCTCCAGCACCTCGGCGATCCGGTCGCCGCGCTGCGGGAGATGCGGCGCGTGTGCCGTGCGGGTGGCGTCGTCGCGGTCCGCGATGCCGACTACGAGGCCATGACGTGGTGGCCCGGATCGCCCGAGCTCGACCGTTGGCTCGAGGTCTACCGCTCGACGGCGCGGTCGAACGGCGCCGAGCCGGACGCCGGCCGCCGGCTCGTCGCCTGGGCTCGCGAGGCCGGCTTCGACGAGGTCTCGTCCTCGGCGTCGGTGTGGTGCTTCGCGAGTCCGGAGGACCGAGCGTGGTGGGGCTCGCTCTGGGCGGATCGATCGACGGGGTCCGGGTTCGCCGAGCAGGCGCGTGACCACGGTCTGACCGATGCGATCGAGCAGGGACGGATGGCCGTGGCCTGGCACGACTGGGCCGGCGCCGACGACGGCTGGTTCGTCGTCGTGCACGGCGAGCTGCTCGCCCGGCCCTGACGGCGCTGCGGCTGGTCGACGGTCCGGCCGACCGGCGCCGCGACCGTCGTCGGCCCACCGCGACGCCGCCTCCCATTCGGGCCCGTGGGGCACGCACGGCTAACGTCGACGTCCTCCGGATCCCGTGGGGAGGGTGACCAGATGACCGACGTCGGCGAGATCGACCTCGAGACGTACGACCCGATGGACCGAGCGGTCCAGCAGTGCCCCTACCCACACTACGCGGCGCTCCGCGACCAGGCTCCGGTCTACCTCCACCCGGCCACCGGGATGTACTTCATCAGCAAGCTCGAGACGGTGAAGCAGGTCCTGCTCGACCCGGCGACGTTCTCGTCGCGGATGTCCAACGTCGGCACGTCCGGCTCGGCCGAGGTCATGAAGCGGGCGGCCGAGATCGCCGCCGAGGGCTGGCCACGGGTCGACACGATGCTCACCATCGACCCACCTCACCAGCCCCGCTACCGCAAGCTGGTCTCGAAGGCGTTCACGGCTCGCCGCATCGCTGCCCTCGAGGACGAGATCCGCGCCATCACGGTCGAGCTCATCGACGGGTTCCCCGAGCGCGGCACCATCGACTTCCACGCCGACTTCGCCGTGGCGCTGCCGGTCAAGGTCATCCACCACGCGCTCAACATGGACGAGTCGGTCGAGAACAAGATCAAGCCCTGGAGTGACGACGCGGTGGCCACCCTCGGCGCCAACGTCACCGACGAGCGCCGCCTCGAGGCGGTGCGTGGCATCGTCGATTCCCAGAAGTACTGGTTCGACGAGTACCAGCGGCGGCTCGTCGAGCCGCAGGACGACATCCTGACCGACGTCGCCCACGGCGACTTCGACGATCCCGACACCGGTGAGATCCGCAAGCTCGAGTTCCCCGAGGTCTTCGGGATCATCCAGCAGCTGATGGTGGCGGGCAACGAGACCACCACCAAGCTGCTCAACGAGACCATCAAGATGCTCATCGAGGACCCGGCCTGGTGGCAGCGGATCGTCGACGATCCCGGTCAGATCCCCGCGGTGGTCGAGGAGGGCCTGCGCCTGTCGTCCCCCAACCAGGGCCTGTTCCGCACCGTCACCACCGACACCGAGCTGGAGGGCGTCCCGATCCCGGCCGGCTCGCGGTTGTGGGTGATGTTCGGCTCGGCCAACCGCGACGAGGACGTCTTCCCCGATCCCGACACCTTCGACGCCGACCGCGACAACGTCCGCGACCACGTGGCGTTCGGGAAGGGCCAGCACTTCTGCCCGGGCGCGCCCCTGTCGCGGCTCGAGGCGAGGGTCGCCCTCGAGGAGCTCGCCAAGCGGCTGGCCTCGTTGGAGTTCTCGGCCGACAACACCTTCGAGTACGAGCCGAGCTTCATCCTGCGGGGGCTGGCCGAGCTGCGCCTCGACATCGTCAAGCGCTGAGCAGCGCCACATGTCCCGGGGGTGCCTTGTGAGGCCCCCGATCGTCGAACAAGCTGGGCGCGCTCCGTTCGATCCGAGGTGTCATGTCGCCGCCCCGAGTGCTCGCTGACCGCTACGTCCTCGACGAGGTGATCGGCGCGGGAGGGATGGGGCAGGTCCACGCAGCCACCGATCGCCGGCTCGGTCGACGGGTGGCCGTCAAGGTGCTCCAGGCTCCTGCGGGGGGAGCGGCTCGCCGCCTGGAGCTGGAGGCGGTGCTGGCGGCCCGGATCCACCATCCGAACGTCGTCGGCGTCTTCGACGCCGGGCACGACGAGCGCGGCTCGCCCTACGTCGTGATGGAGCTCGTGCGCGGCGTCAGCCTGCGCGAGCACCTCGCCGAGCGGGGACCGCTCTCGGTCGAGCGCGCCGTCGACGTGGGATCGCAGGTCCTGGCCGGCCTCGGTGCCCTCCACGACGCCGGGCTGCTCCACCGCGACGTGACTCCCGCGAACGTGCTGCTGACCGCGGACGGCACGGCGAAGCTGGCCGACCTGGGCATCGCCCGACCGGTCATCGACCCCGTCGACGATCTCACCCGACCCGGCGACGTGCTCGGGACCGCCGCCTACCTCGCACCCGAGCGGGCGATAGGCGAGGAGGCCACGGTCCGCTCGGACCTCTACTCGGTCGGTGCGGTGCTCTACGAGGCCCTGAGCGGGTCGGTGCCGTTCCCGGCGACCGGGTCGGGGGCCCAGGCGCTCGCCCACCTCACGGAGGAAGCGCTCCCGCTCGAGGAGATCCGGTCCGACGTGCCGGCCCCGCTCGCGGCGGCCGTCCACGCCGCGCTGGCCCGAGACGATGCTGCGCGCCCCGCCGATGCCGCCTCCATGCGCGCCGGCCTCGATCGAGCCCTGGGGGACCATCCCGACCACCGGCCGACGACCTCGATGCCGGTGGCAGACGCTTCGGAGCACGGCCCGCCGCCCGCGCTCCCGACGGTCCACCTCGCGCCGGCCGCGCTCGGGGCGGAGCCGACCCGCATCCAACCGTTGGCGGTCGACGAGCCCGCCCGATCGCGCCGCTGGCGCCGAGCGCTGGTCGGCGCCGCCGGGCTCGTGGGCGCGGCCGGTGTGGGGTTCGGGCTCGCCGCAGCGACGCTCGGGGGTGACGACGGCGGTGAGGTCGCGCTGGCGGCCGCCGTGACCCTCCCCGCCGAGACGACCACGACGGTCTCGTCCACCACCACGACGACCGAGACGACGACGACCACGACACCCACCACGACGACGGCGCCCACGACGACCACGAGACCCACCACGACGACCGAGCCGTCGCCGCTGACCTTGGACGAGCTCATCGAGCTGGTCGAGGAGGATCCGCGTGCGTACGGCGAACGAGGGCGGCTCCTGCTCGACAAGCTCGACGGCTACGACGACTTCGACTCCCGCAAGATCGGCCGCGTCATCGACGACATCGAGCGGTGGGTCGATCGCGATCGGATCGATCCTACGCTGGCCGCTGCTGTCGTCGACCGGCTCCGACAGCTCGAGCCGGACGACGATGACGACAACGACGACGATGATGATGACGACTGAGGCCCGCCGGAGCCGCCGGTAGCGTCGCCTGGATGGTCGATGCGCAGCTCTACCTCCTTCGCCACGCCAAGTCGGCCTGGGACGTGGACGTGCCCGACCGCGAGCGCGCCCTGGCTCCACGCGGGCGCAAGGCCGCCCCGCTGATGGGGCGGTTCCTGGCCGACGTGGGCGAGGCCCCCGAGCTCGTGCTCACCTCCGGAGCCCGACGGGCTCACGACACCGCTGCGCTCGCGGGCGCGGCCGGAGACTGGTCCGCACCGGTCGAGGTGGTGAGCGAACTCTACGGCGCCACGGCGGGTGAGCTCGTCGAGGTCGTTCGGCGCCGGTCGAGGTCGGTCGATCGGGTGCTGGTCGTCGGGCACGAGCCCGGGATGTCGCAGGCGATCGCCACGTTGTGCGGTCGGGTCGAGGTCCGGTTCCCGACGGCAGCCCTCGCCCGGATCGACCTGGCGGTTCGCTCGTGGCGCGACGTCGCCGCCGGTTCCGGTGCGCTCCGTTGGCTCGTGACCCCCCGACTCCTCCGCTCCGCCGGCCGCCGCTGAGCCGGCCGGCTGCCGAGCCGGCCAGCAGCGAACACGCAGAGTGTTGTGCCACGGTTGATGGCCCCGGAGCCACCGACGGTGGGAGGCTGACCACTCGCAGGTTGTCCGGTCGACCGGCCGGCGGTTCCGGAGGGAGTGGTGGCGGTGGCACGCAGTCGTGGGTGGGTCTCGACCGGGGTGCTCGTCGTCGCCCTGATGGGGCTCTTCGTGTCGTCGGTGGTGGCCGTCCAGCACCTCGGTGGCACGCCCGACGCCGACGCCGCCGTCCACGGCGAGACCGCCGAGACGCGCTATCGCGAGATCTGGATCGACCACGACGAGTTCGGCGGCATCGGCGGCGTCGAGTGTGGCTTCGAGAGCCGTCGGTGGTTCGCCGAGCCCAAGCGACCGTGCGGCGACTACCCCCTCGGCTTCGACGTCGACTCCCTGGCCGGGGTGTCCGGCGCGGAGGTCTTCTTCGACATCTGGCGTGGGCGCAGCCCGTCCAACGTCAAGTTCCGGATCAACGACTCGGGCACCCGCAACGCCGGCGCCGGACAGAACTGGAGCCGAACGCCGGCGCTCCGCTCGATCGACGTCGGCGACCTGGACGTCGGGGACAACGAGCTGATCCTCGAGGAGACCTCGGCCTACCACCTCCACGACGCCGCCATCCGCCTGTACGACCTCAACGGTGCGTACCCGACCGGCTCGGGCATCACCTCGGTGTCGCCGGCCCCGTCGAACGGGGTGCTCACCGTCGGCGCCGACGAGACGATCACGCTGACGGCGAACGTCGCTGGCGCCGACGCCGTGGAGTTCATCGCGTACTACGACGGCTACGACCGCGACAACGACGGTCAGCAGGTCGACTGGCAGTCGTTCACCCGCAACAACTGGCATCCGGGCGGGGTCAAGAAGGACGACCGGCCGCCCGTCGCCGGCTACGGCACGATCGGCCACGTCGGCACCGTCCACGCCGACGGCACCGTGGTCGTCGAGGGCACGCGGATCGACAACAGCGCCGGTGGGGTGAACGGCACCACCTGGACGATCGACTTCGACACGTCGCTCGTGCCGAACGGCTCGCCGCTCCGCTTCAAGGTCCGTGCGCTCAACGAGGCGAGCAACGACGGCTTCTGGGTGGTCGATGCCCTGGGTGGCACGACCGGGACCTCGACCCTGGCCCGGGCCAGCGGTGAGTTCGTCGAGCTGACGACCGATCCCGACTTCCGCGACGGGATCCTCCATCACGCCTCGGGTGGCGATCCCCGGACCCGGCCCGACGCCATCACGCGGGCCCTCTCGCTCAGCACCGACGACCTCATCTCCGCCACGATGCTCGGCAACTACTGGGAGCAGCCCCGCATCTTCATCAACCCGTCCGGCCCGAGCGACGACGACTGTGGGACCGGCGGCGACGTCGGCCGGGTCGACGAGGACTGGATCACCGACGAGCGCGACGTCACCGACGAGGTCCGGTCGGGCAACAACGTCGTGTGCTACGAGTGGACCGGCGGGTTCGGGCACTTCGTCGAGAACCCCGGGCCGATGTTCGTGATGCGCCGCACCACCGGCACCGTCGGCAACAACCCGCCCGTCGTGGATGCCGGCGGACCCTACGACGGCCTCGTCGACGACGCGATCGCACTCTCGGGCACGGCCAGCGACACCGACCTCGACGAGGTCCGCTGGCGCAAGGTCAGCGGCCCGGGCACCGTCGAGTTCGACCAGGTCACGAACCCGTCCACCACGGCGGTCTTCCGCCAGCCCGGCGACTACGTCATCGAGCTCTGGGCCGAGGACGGTGAGAACCCGCGGGTCACCGACCGGGCGAACGTGTCGGTCGACGGCCCGCCGGTGGTCGAGGCCGGCGGCCCCTACGTCGTCGCCGAGGCCGGCACCCTCGAGCTCGATGGTTCGGTGATCGATCAGGGCGGTGCCGTGGCCGAGTGGTCGAAGCTCTCGGGCCCCGGCGACGTGACCTTCGGCGACGCGGCGTCGCCGTCGACGACCGCCACCTTCTCGGCGCCGGGCCAGTACGTCCTGCCGCTCCGGGCGGACGACGGCATCTTCGACACCGTCACGGACCTGGCCGACGTCGTCGTCGACGCCGCTCCGGAGGTCGATGCCGGCGGCGACACCTTCGTGGTCCTGCCCGATGTCCTCGCCGTGGACGGCTCGGTGACCGACGACGGTGCGGTGGTGATCGAGTGGACCGCCGACGACCCGTCGGTCACCTTCGCTGACGACGCAGCCTCGGCCACGACGGTGACGTTCCCGACCGAGGGCACCTACGTGTTGACGGTGACGGCCGACGACGGGGTCAACCCGCCCGTGACGGACACCGTCAGCGTCGAGGTCTTCGATGCGCCACCGCCCGACCTGCCGCCGATCGTCGAGGCCGGTGACTCGATCTCGATCCAGCTGCCGGCATCCGCTCCGCTCGACGGGTCGGTGACCGACGACGGCCCGAACACCACGACGTGGTCGCTGGTGAGCGGCCCGGGCGCGGTGACCTTCGCCGACACCGCTGCGGCGGCGACCTCGGCGAGCTTCTCCGAGGCGGGCACGTACGTGCTGCGTCTGACGGCCGACGACGGCGTGAACCCGGCCGCGACCGACGACGTGACGGTCACGGTCGCCGCCGACCCCGACGCGACCGACCCGCCACCACCGGTCGGTGAGGCCAGCGTCGGCTACTGGATGGGCGACGCCGACGGTGAGCTGTACGGCTTCGGCGACGCTGCTGCAGGAGACGCTGTCGCGGGACGCGTCGTGGCGCTCGGCACCACTCCGGCGGGTGCCGGCCCGTGGATCCTCACCGACGACGGTGTCGTCCACGTTCGTGCGGGGGCAGAGCACCACGGCGATGTCGACCTCGCGGGGCTCGACGACGGCGAGCGACCGACGTCGCTCTCGGTGCTGCCCGACGGCTCCGGGTACTGGGTCTTCACCGACCGGGGCCGAGCCCTGCCCTTCGGCGACGCCCCGGATCTCGATGATCTCGTCGATCAGGGTGTGAGCCCGTTCCTGAACGGACCGATCGTCGACTCGGCTGCGACGACCGACGGCGCCGGCGCGTATCTTGTCGCCGCCGACGGCGGCGTGTTCGCCATCGGCACCGCCGTCTTCGCGGGATCGATGGGCGGCATGCCCCTCAGCGCTCCCGTGACCGGTGTGGCCGTCGATCCCGACGGCTCCGGCTACTGGCTCGTGGCGGCCGACGGGGGGATCTTCGCCTTCGAGGCCGAGTTCCTCGGGTCGATGGGCGGGCAGCTGCTGAACGCGCCGGTGGTCGGGGCGATCGCGTTCGGCGACGGCTACCTGCTGGTTGCCGCCGACGGTGGCCTCTTCAACTTCTCCGA
>JBCCTY010000145.1:0-10062 GCA_039197885.1 Actinomycetota bacterium
ACGGTCCGTGACCTGCGGATCTCCATCACCGACCGGTGCAACTTCCGGTGCCAGTACTGCATGCCGGCCGAGGGCATGGCCTGGCTGCCCCGGGAGGAGATCCTCAGCTTCGAGGAGATCCACCGCCTCGCGGGGTTGTGCGTCGATCGGTGGGGATTCAACTCGCTGCGGATCACCGGTGGCGAGCCGACCGTGCGGGCCGGGCTCCCCAAGCTCATCTCGATGCTCTCCGAGCTCGACACCGACCTGTCGCTCACCACCAACGGGGCGACGCTCGGGCTCCTCGCCCAGCGCCTCGCCGACGCCGGCCTGCGACGGATCAACATCTCGCTCGACTCGCTCGACCGGGAACGCTTCCGTGAGCTGACCCGCCGCGACGACCTCCAGAAGGTGCTCGACGGGATCGACGCCGCCCTCGACGCCGGCCTGGCGCCGGTCAAGATCAACGCCGTCCTGATGCGGGGCATCAACGACGACGAGGTGGTCGACTTCGCCCGCTTCGGGCGCGAGCGAGGTGTGACGGTCCGCTTCATCGAGTTCATGCCCCTCGACGCGCAGGGGGAGTGGACCGAGGAGCGGGTCGTGCCCGCCGACGTGATCGTCGAGGCGATCGGCGCCGAGTTCCCCATCGAGCCGGTCCGCCGGGGCACCGAGCCCGCCGAGCGCTTCCGCTACCTCGACGGACAGGGCGAGATCGGCGTCATCGCGAGCGTGACCAAGCCGTTCTGCGGAGACTGCGACCGGGTGCGGCTCACCTCCGAGGGCGGCTTCCGCACCTGCCTGTTCTCGCTCGACGAGCTCGACCTGCGGGCCCCGCTGCGATCCGGTGCGAGCGACGACGAGTTGGCCGACCTCATCGAGGCCAAGGTCGGAACGAAGTGGGCCGGGCACGCCATCGGCCAGGTCCACTTCATCAAGCCCCGCAAGTCGATGAGCCAGATCGGCGGCTGACGAGGCCCGTCCGGGCCAGGTCGACCCCGTCCGACGCGTACGATCTGTGCTCATGTCGTCGGAGCACCGCCTGACCCACCTCGATCCGCTGGGACGCGCCCGCATGGTCGACGTGACGCCGAAGGAGCCGTCCCACCGCCGCGCGATGGCGCGGGCGCGGGTCTACATGCAGCCCGAGACGGTGGCGCTCGTGGCCAAAGGGGCCATCAGCAAGGGCGACGTGCTGTCGGTCGCCCGGGTCGCCGGGATCCAGGCCGCCAAGCGGACCTCCGATCTCATCCCGCTGTGCCACCCGCTGCTCGTCGGTTCGGTGTTCGTGAACTTCACGATCGAGGAGGCCTTCGTCGAGATCGAGGCGCAGGTCGACACCATCGATCGGACCGGCGTCGAGATGGAGGCCATGACCGCCTGCTCGGTCGCGGCGCTGACGGTCTACGACATGTGCAAGTCGGCTGACCGCGAGATCGTGATCGGCGACATGACGCTCTGGGAGAAGGCCGGCGGTCGCTCGGGGAACTACCGGCGGGAGGAGTCGGTCGAGGACGCACTCGCCCGGTTGCGCGAAGAGCGCTACGAGCCGATAGCGTCGCTCGACGACGAGGACGAGCTCGAGCTCTGAGCCGCCTCGCCCCGACCCGGCGGGCAGACCGCCGGTGCGTGTGCGTCATCGTGCTGGCCTCGCCACATGACGAAATCATGACGCAAACGCTGGATTCGTGTCGGCCGCTGTAGTAGAACTGCAACAGTTCACCGGCGGGCGGGACGAGCGTGACAGTGTGGTTACGCACCGTCTCAGTCGGGACATCGTTGTCAACCTGACCGCGGGACCATCCACCACTCGTCATCGTGCGGGCGGTACACCGGTCCCTCGACCGAGGAGGCGAGGCGGAGCGTGACCATCTTGGTCCTGTTCATCCTTGCAGTGATGTGGGCGGCCGTGCTGGTCCCCCCGATGATGCGGAACCGGCAGGAGATCGGCCGTTCCCGTGATTCGGTGGGTGCCTTCCGGAGCCAGCTCAGCACACTGGGACGCACCGGGCCGGTGGTGTACGCACCGGCCTCACGACTCGACGCCGGGCGGAGCCCGATCGGCTCCAGCTTCGACGGCTCGGCACCGGCCGTCCCGTCGGCTGGCGTGCCGAGCGGCATGCCCCGCTCCGCCGACGAGGCCGAGCGCCGTCGGCGCGACATCATCCGCGTGCTGGCCGCCGCCGCCGTGCTCTCGCTGATCGTGGCGCTGCTGATGCCGTCCGCCGTGGCGTGGCTCCTGCACCTCACGATCGACGTGCTGCTCGGTGGCTACGTCGCCCTGGTCGCCCGGCTCCGCTCGGTGACCATGGAGCGCGACCAGAAGGTGCACTACCTCCGACCGGCCGTGGTCGAGGCACCCCGGCAGCAGCCGGCGCTCATGCACCGCTCCGGCTCCTGACACCGCATCGTCGGCATCAACCACGGCGACGGGTCGGTCGGACTCGTTGCTACGATGAAGCGCCCTTCGGGGGTGTAGCTCAGTTTGGCTAGAGCGTCTCGGTCGCATCGAGAAGGCCGCGGGTTCGAGTCCCGCCACCTCCACGAGCTGGCCTGCCGTGAACTCGGCGGCCGCCTCGTCCCGTTGGCCGCGTCGGTTGCCGCTCCGCTGAGGCCGTTGGCCACGGAGGCCGAGCCGGGCCGACCGGCTGTCACGTGAACTCGGCGGCCGCCTCGTTCCGTTGGCCGGTTGCCGCTCCGCTGGGGCCGTTGGCCACGGAGGCCGAGCCGGGCCGACCGGCTGTCACGTGAACTCGGCGGCCGCCTCGTCCCGTTGGCCGCGTCGGTTGCCGCTCCGCTGGGGCCGTTGGCCACGGAGGCCGAGCCGGTGGCCTACGGCGCCTGGCCGATCGCCCAGAGGCACACCCCGACCGTGACGGCGACGGCGAAGACGACGGCGAAGACCGAGGCCCAGATCTCGTAGCGCGGGCTGAGCCGCCGGTACCGCAACCACATGGTCATCTCCTTCGCGAACCGACCATGCCACGTTTCACGGCCACCGATGAGGCATGCTGACCAGGGCGGGGGTCCGTCGCGAAGAAATCTCGACGTTTTCGCGAGATTCCCGGTCGACCACGCGTCTACACGTCTGATGGAGACCGTACGCGCGCACCGACGCGGGTCTCGCCAGGCTTCTTGGCGAGATCTTCGCAGAAGTGACACGCGCGCACGCGTCGCATCAGCGACACTGGTGGGGTCGGGCGGTCGTGATGCCCGCGTGCGCCCCATCGGGGGGCGGACGTACACGACACCCGAGCGCCGACGCGTTCCCCACAGCGTCGACACTCCGGACACGTGGGGAGGGAGCGCCGCGTGGCGACACGCAGGATCGGACACACGGACCGGGTCGTCGCCACCGACGCCGAGCTGGTCATGCGCGTGCGCAACGGCGATCAGGCCGCCCTCGCCGCCATCTACGACCGCTACGTGGCCCGCCTCGTCGATCTCGCCCGGGCGATCGTCGGGCCGTCCGGCGCCGAGGACGTCGTGCAGGACGCGTTCGTCGGTGCAGCCGGTCGCATCGACCAGCTGCGCGAACCCGACAAGCTCAAGCCCTGGCTGTACCGCATCACGAGGCGGTACGCCCTGGCCCACCTCCGAGGACGCCGCGTCGAGCCGATGGGGCTCGAAGTGACCGTCGGCGACGCCACCGTCGACGGCCCGCTCACCGAGGCCGAGCGAGACGAGCTCCGCCGCCTCGTCGACGACGCCGCGGCCGGGCTCGAAGAGCGCGACCGCGTGATGCTCCACCTGCTCTACCGCCACGAGCTGTCGCCCGAGGAAGCGGGCGAGGTGCTCGACATGCGGGCCGAGCAGGTCCACGCCCGGTCCTTCCGGGTCCGTGACCGGTTCGCCCGCTCGCTCGGCGCCGTCGTCGTCGCCCGCCACGGTCGCGGCAACTGCGGCGAGCTCCGCGAGCTGCTGTCGGGCTGGGACGGCACCATCACGCCGCGCTGGCGCAAGAAGATCTCCCGCCACCTCGACCGCTGCGAGACCTGTTCGTCGACCAAGGACCGTGTCGCCGCCCCGATGGCGCTCCTCTCGGTGGCGCCGCTCGTGCCGGTCGCGGCGTCGATGCGCCAGCAGACCCTCGACGCGATGAGCGAGGCCCTCGGCTTCGGCAGCTTCGACGGTGGCGACCTCGCGGGCGACGGCGACTCGTCGTCCGAGCAGAGCCAGGGGCAACAGGGTCCCCAGCACGGCCCGGCGAACCACCCGGCCTCGTCGGGGACGACGTCGTCGGCGTCGGGTACCGCCGGTGCCGGCTCGGCGGCGCCGTCCGCCTCGGCGTCCGGATCGACGGCCGGGTTCTCGTCGTCGAGCACCGGATCGGCCGCGGCGAGCAGCGCCGGTGCAGGCGCCTCGGGTGCCTCGTCCTCCTCGTCGGTGAGCGCCGGCAGCCTCACGCCCACCGGTCCGACCACGGGCTGGCCCAGCGGCACCCTCGCCGGTGCGGGCGCCTCGTCCTCCTCGTCGTCGGCCGCCGCGTCGGCGACCGCCAAGGTGGGCAGCGGCGCGAGCTCGGGCGTCACCGCCGGCGCCGGTGCGGGATCGGGCGCGACCTCCGGAGCGACGGCCGGTGCGGCCGTGCCGCCGACCCCCGAGATCGTCTCGAGCCCGCCACCCCCGCCGGAGCTGAACGAGCCGGGCATCGCGAGCACGCTCATCGACACGGTCAAGGCGGCCGTCGGTGTCGGCGGCGCCATCGCGGCGACCACGACCTCGACGACGCTGCCGCCCGAGACCGCCATCGAGGATCCGCCCGGCATCGAGGTGGTGATCGACGGCGACACCATCGCGTTGTCGCCCGCCGAGACCATCGAGGTGACCGTGCCCATCGGGCCGCCGGCCACGACCGTGGCCCCGACGACCACGACGCCGACCACCATCCCGGAGACCACGGTCGTCACCACCACCACGACGATCCCGGAGACCACCACCACGGTGCCCGAGACCTCGACGACGACCACGACGGTGCCCGAGACCACGGTGCCGTCGACGACGGTCCCGGACGAGACGACCACGACGACGACGGTTCCGGAGACCACCACCACGGTGCCCGCGACCACCACGACCGTCGATCCCCTGGGTGGCCCCACCGGCGCCGACGACGACGGCGGCACCGAAGGCGGCTCCGACGACGGCACCGGTGGCGCCGAGGACGACACGACCGGCGGCGCCGACGACGGCTCCACGGGCGGGGCCGACGAGGCCACCGAGACCACCCAGCCCTGAGGCGGAGCGCTCCGGTACGAACTCCCGGATCGGGCGCCCAGAGTCCTTGAGCGATCGGCGCACCGGCCGACGAGATCACTGCGCGTGACCCGAGACCGGCAGGCGTGGCGAATGCTCCGTCGGGTGTCTCCGGAGTTCTTCTCGCCTGGAGTCGGAGGGCGAATTCCCTCCTCGCTTCCGGCGATCCGGTCTCGGGACGGCCCCCGCCCTCGGGCGGGGGCCGACACGCGTTCGGCTCAGGCGAGCAACGTCGCCAGGCGGGGCTGCTCGCGGCGGCGCAGCTCGGTCAGCACCTGCAGCTTCTCGAGGTGCTGATCGACCGTCTTCTGCCCCTGGGGTACCGGATGTTCGGCCAGGAAGGCCGCCACGTCGGCCGAGGTGTCGTCGTCGATCAACCACCGGATGCCGGACAGCACCCGGGTGAGCGAGACCGATGGCAGTCGCTCGGTGATCTCGGCCCAGCGCGACCGCACCTCCGACCACGCGACGGCTCCGTGCTCGCCATGGTCGAGGCAGCGAGCCAGCAGGAACGGAGCGTTCTGGCTGCGGACCTCGGTGAGGGCCAGGTCGATCGTGCGCTCGAGCTGGGCCCGGCCGGGGAACGCGGCGAGTGCGTAGAGGTAGCGCAGCTGTTGCTGGGGGTTCGTCGCGCCGCGGAACCGATCGAGGTAGGCCGCATAGGTCGCGTCGTCGCCCTGCTCGGCGACGACCGTCACGGCAGCGGCGGCCAGCTCGGGGTCGACGGCGTCGCCCCGCTGGTCCGCCGCCTGCCACCCGCGGGCCAGGCCGATGACCTCGTCGTCGTGGGCCACCGATCCGGCGAGGCCCACGAGGAGCCCTCGGAGCTGGCGCTCCAGCGGGCCCTCGCCCTCGGCGACCTCGAGGCCGCAGATGTCGAGCGCCGGGCGCACCAGCTCGCCGACCTCGGCGCGGTAGCGGTCGTGGTCGTCCGGCCCGACGAGGCGCCCGATGCCGCGCAGCCCGGTGCCCAACGCCCGCCAGACGGGCAGGTCGTGCTCGAACGCGAAGGCCCGGACGACGTCGAGGAACTCGGCCGCGGTCGCTCGACCAGACAGCACCGCCGACCAGGTGTCGTCGACCAGGCCGAACCGTTCGACCGTCGAGAGCTGCTCGGAGGCGTCGGCCAGGAGGGCGGCTCGGAGCTCGGTGGCGTACTGGACCCGGTAGAACCCGTGGCCGCCGGCGTTGACGACGGCGGCGATCGGATCGTCGAGGCGCACCAGCTCGACGCGGTCGACGAGGAGCCGGCGGTGCTCCCGACCGCCCGATCGGACCACGACCGGGACGGACCAGCGGCGGTCGTCGTCGTCGGCCAGGTAGCGGTTGACCCGCTGGGTCAGGCGCAGGCCGTCGTCGTCGGCCTCGGCCTCGACGACCGGGTGCCCACCCTGGAGGATCCAGGTGTCCATCGTGGAGCGGACCGGCTCACCGGTGGCCTCCTCGATCGCGTCCCACAGGTCGCTGTTGCGAGTGTTGCCGAACTGATGCCGGGCGAGATACGCGCGGACGCCGTCGCGGAACCGCTCCGGGGTCAGGTACTGCTCGAGCATCCGGACGATCGATGCACCCTTCTCGTAGGTGAGGATGTCGTACATCGCCTCGGCCTCGTCGGGTGACCCGACGGGGAACTCGATCGCCCTGGTGCTGCGCAGCGCATCGGTGTCGAGCGCCGCGGCGCGGTCGACGGTGAACTGCTCCCACTGGCGCCACTCCGGTTTCCAGGCGTGGACGCAGGCCATCTCCATGAAGGTCGCGAAGGCCTCCTTCAGCCAGATGCCGTCCCACCACTCCATCGTGACGAGGTCGCCGAACCACATGTGGGCGAGCTCGTGGGCGATGACGAGGGCGATGCGACCGACCTCGGCCTGCGTGGCCTGGTCGGGATCGGTGAGCAGGAGCGCCTCGCGGAACGTCACGCAGCCGAGGTTCTCCATGGCCCCGAACGCGAAGTCGGGGATCGCCACGAGGTCGACCTTGTTGCCCGGGTAGGGCAGGTCGAAGTAGTCGGCCAGCCACCGGAGTGAGAAGGCCCCGCACTCGAGCGCGAAGTCCGTGAGGTGCGCCTTGCCGGGCACGTGCACGACCCGCATCGGCACGCCGTCGACATCGACCGGATCGGTCCACTCGAGCTCACCGACGACGAACGCCACGAGGTAGGTCGACATGAGCATCGTGTCGGCGAAGCGCACGAGCGTGGCGCCGTCGGGTTGCTCGTCGCGGCCGATCTCGGTCTCGCACGACACGCACTCGAGCCCCGGCGGGACGAGCAGCGAGACGGCGAACACCGCCTTGAGGTCGGGCTCGTCGAAGCACGGGAAGGCGCGACGGGCGTTCGTCGACTCGAACTGGGTCGTGGCGAGGACGTGCTCGGCGCCGTCGGCGTCGGTCCACGTCGACAAGTAGAAGCCCCGGAGCTGGTCGTTGAGCACACCACGGAACGTGAGGCGCAACTCGACCTCGCCCGGTGCGATCGGGACCCCGGCGCGGAGGGTCGCCCGCTCCGCTCCCTCGTCGAGCTCTGCGGCGAGGGACATCGGCGTGGCGTCGTGCCCGGCCACGGTGAGCGTGGCCTCGTCGATGTCGAGCTCGGCGGCGTTGAGGACGATCTCGCTGGTCTCGGCCTCGATTCGGCACTCGATGGTGACGGACCCGCCGAAGGTCGCAGCGTCGAGATCGGGCTCGAGGCGCAGGTCGTAGCGGAGCGGGACGGCGGTGCGGGGGAGCCGGTGATCGTGCAGGTCGGACACTCCGGGCCTTTCTGTTCCGGGCGACCGGCCGACACTACCGGGAGCGCGACGCCCGGTCGGGCGGAACGGCGGGACGGACCGCTACCGTGCTCGGCGTCCATTCGGAGGAGCGGAAGCAGATGGATCAACCGGTGGACGAGCCGATCGATGTCGTGGGCATCGGCAACGCGCTCGTCGACGTGATCTCGCACGAGACCGACGAGATGGTCGCCGACCACGGTCTGGTCAAGGGCTCGATGAACCTCATCGAGACCGAGCGGGCCGAGAAGCTCTACGCCGACATGGCGTCGGGCATCGAGATCTCCGGCGGGTCGGCCGCCAACACGATGGTCGGGGTGGCCTCCTTCGGTGGCTCGGCGAGCTACTTCGGCAAGGTCCGCGATGACCAGCTCGGCGAGGTCTTCCTCGACGACCTGGCCGCCACGGGCGTCACGCCCGCCGTCACGCCCGCGACCGCGGGCGCCCCGACCGGTCGCTGCCTCATCCTCGTCACCCCCGACGCCGAGCGGACGATGAACACCTACCTCGGCGCCTCGGTCGAGATGCACCCGACCGATGTCGACGACGATCTCGTGCGTCGCGCCAAGGAGGTCTACCTGGAGGGCTACCTCTGGGACCGTCCCGATCCGCAGGAGGCGATGCTGCGTGTCGCTCGCGTGGCGCGCGAGAGCGGTGCCCGGGTCTCGCTGACGCTCTCGGACAGCTTCTGCGTCGACCGCCACCGGGAGTCGTTCCGACTGCTGATCGACGACGAGATCGACCTGCTGTTCGCCAACCAGGACGAGATCACCTCGCTCTACGAGGTCGACGATCTCGACGACGCGATCGCCGCCGTGCGGCAGCAGTGCGAGCTCGCCGCCATCACCATGAGCGCCGAGGGCTCGGTGATCGTCACCCCCGACGAGCTGATCCGCGTCGAGGCCGAGCACGTCGACGGCGTCGTCGACACCACGGGCGCCGGTGACCTGTACGCCGCCGGCTTCCTCTTCGGCCTCGCCCGCGAGCTGCCGCTCGAGGTCTGTGGCCGGCTCGCGTCCATCGCCGCCGCCGAGGTGATCGGACACGTCGGCGCACGACCCGAGGTCACCCTCCACGACCTCGTCTCCGATCTCCTCGGTTGACGTCTGACCGGTCGGGTCCCGTCACCACCTCGGGCCGGGTCCGCGATGCTGGGGGGCATGGCCGCTCCCGTCGTCGTCACCGACCACCCCCTGATCCGTCACAAGGTCACGCTCCTGCGTGACGTCGAGACCCCCGTCTCGTCGTTCCGAGCCCTCGCGCAGGAGATCACGATGCTGATGGCCTACGAGGCGCTGCGCGACCTCGAGACCGAGACCCGCGACGTGCAGACCCCGCTGGCGATCGCCGAGGGCCACCGGCTCTCCGGCAAGAAGCTCGCGGTCGTCGCGATCCTCCGGGCCGGGCTCGCGATGGTCGACGGCATCCTGCCGCTGGTGCCCTCGGCGCGGGTCGGCCACATCGGCCTCTACCGCGACCCCGAGACCAAGCAGCCGGTCGAGTACTACCTGAAGATGCCCCAGGACCTCGCCGATCGCGACGTCGTCGTGGTCGATCCGATGCTCGCCACCGGCGGGAGCGCGGCGGCGGCCATCGATCGACTCAAGGACCTCGGGTGCGGGTCGCTGCGGCTGCTGTGCCTGATCGGTGCGCCGGAGGGCGTCGAGGTCATACAGGAGCGGCACCCCGACGTCCCGATCTGGCTGGCCGCGCTCGACAGCCACCTCGACGACCACGCCTACATCGTCCCGGGCCTCGGAGACGCCGGTGACCGGATCTTCGGCACGAAGTGAGTCGGTGCGTGGTGCCGCAGCCACCCGCGGCAGTTCACCGAGTCGCAACGGTGATCCGGGCGTTCGTGCGGCCGGATCGGTAGGCTCTCTCCCTCGTCCGACCGTTCCCCCGGTCCGGGCGAGAGGGAACCCCCTGACTGGAGGAAGCAGATGAAGCGCTCTTGGCGCCTCCTGCTCGCGCTGCTGGCCGTGTTCGCACTGGTCGCAGCGTCGTGCGGAGACAGCGACGACGACACCGACGGCGGCGACGACACCGAGGCATCCGCCTC
>JBCCTY010000146.1:0-10060 GCA_039197885.1 Actinomycetota bacterium
CCCCTGGTGACCGACGAGGAAGTCGACGGCCTCGGCCGGCGTGGCGTCGGGGTCGGTGTAGTCGCTCACCGAGGTGGCGAAGATGGCGATGCCGTAGGCGAAGGTGCCGGCGGCGAGGAGCGCGCCCGCACCACCCAGGCGTCCGAGGCGGCTCGGTCGGTGGTCGGTGGTGAGGTGGGTGGTGGTCATGAGGTGGTTCCTTTCTCGGGGTCGTCGACGGCCTGGACGGCCACGAGCTCGACGTTGAGGGAGGCGAAGTGGGCGAGCAGCCCGTGCAGGTGCGCCGGGTCCCGGATCTCACCGACCAGGCGAGTGGTGCCCTGCTCGGTCCGGGTGATCCGGAAGTCGTCGAGGGCCGGGCGGAGCACCCGGTCCGAGGCTCGGCCCCGGATCTCGATCTCGTAGTGGGTCCGGCGTTCCATGCCGTCATCGTCCAACCGAGCCGGGTGAGTGCTCCTCGCTCGTCGGCACGGGTCACCCGGGTGAGCCGTCCTCTAGATTGCGGCCATGCCGAGTCCGGCCGTCACCTCGACCAAGGTCGCGGCGCCTCGACCGCCGGGCCGATACCTCTCACGCTCCCGGCTGATCGACCATCTCGATCACTCGGTCGAGGCCGGTCGCGGCGTCGTGCTCGTGAGCGCACCGGCCGGTGCCGGCAAGTCGACGCTCGTCAACGGCTGGCTGGGCGGTTCTGGGCGTGCGTCGGGGTGGCTGCAGATCGACGAGGGTGACGACGATCCGCAGCGGTTCTGGACCTACGTCGCCGCGGCCCTGGCCGAGCCGATGCCGTCATTGACCGAGGTCGTCGCCTCCGCCGCCGGCTCCGGTCTCGCTGCGGTGGTGACGGCGGTCGTCAACGAGCTTGCCGAGCTGGAGGACGGACTCGTGCTCGTGCTCGACGACTACCACCTCGTCTCGAACCCCGACGTGCACACGAGCGTCGAGCGACTCGTGACCCTCCGGCCCCCCAACCTGACCGTGGTGCTGTCGACCCGAGTCGATCCACCCTTCCGGCTCGGACGACTCCGGGTCCGCGACGCGCTGACCGAGATCCGCGCCGACGACCTCAGATTCGATGCCGACGAGGCCGCTCATCTGCTCGATGCCGCCGCGGTCGGCCTCGACGCCTCGGCCGTCGAACGCCTCCGGGAGCGGACCGAGGGCTGGGCCGCCGGGCTCGTGCTCGCCGGACTGTCGCTCCGGAGCAGTGGCGACGTCGACGGGTTCGTGACGTCGTTCCACGGCGACGACCAGCTCGTCGCCGACTACCTGAGCGACGAGTTCCTCGACTCACTCGGCGTCGCGGAACGAGATCGACTCCTCGAGGTCTCGGTCCTCGAGCGGATGTCGGGCCCGCTCGTCGACGAGATCACCGGGAGCGACGACGGCACCGCCTGGTTGCGTTCACTGGCCGCCACCAACCAGCTCGTGATCGCCCTCGACCGCACGGGCACGTGGTTCCGCTTCCATCACCTGCTCCGCGACGTGCTCCGTGACGAGCTCGCCCACCGAGCCCCGGAGCGCCGGGCCGAGCTGCACGCCGCCGCCGGGCGATGGCACGCAGAGGTCGGCGAGCCGATCGCTGCGATCGACCATCATCTCGCCGCCGGGTGCGATGTCGAGGCGGCCGACCTCGTGACCCTCCACGCCACCGAGCTGCTCAACGTCGGCCGCGCCTACACGGTGGCCCGGTACCTCGATCGGCTCGCTCATCTGCTGGGCGAGCACGGCGGTCTCGCGCTCGTGCGCTCGTGGATGGCGTTCATGACCGGTCGTTTCCACGAGGCCGAGACATCGCTCGCCGTCGTCGAGCGGCTCGGCGGTGACGGCGTCGACGCCGGGCTCGTGCAGGCGCTCCGGGCCATGCTCCACATCGGCGAGGGTGACGTCGCGTCTGCGCTCGCTGTCGTCCGGGCGGACGACGCGCCGACCGTCGATGCCGGACACCCCATGACGCTCGGGAGCGTCCGCGTGATGGCCGGCCACCTCGACGAGGCTCGCCCCTTCCTGACTCGGGCCAAGGAGATGGCGGCCAGCCAGCCCGACCACTTCGCCGCCGCCATCACCCGGGTCTACGAGGCGGTGGGTGAGCTCGACGCCGGGCACCTGGTGGTGGCTCGGGAGCTCGCAGCCGAGGCGATCGAGCTGGCTGCGGACCACGCGTTGAGCGAGGCCGCGCAGCTGGCGATGGCGCACAGCGTGATGGCCCGGACCTCGGTCGACCCGGACGAGGCCGTACGGGCCGCGCAGCGAGGAGTCGAGCTGGCCCGGCGTTCTCCCGAGGCACTGGTGCTCGCTTTCGCCCTGGCGAGCGCTGCCGATGCGGCGTTCCTCCACGCCGACGACGAGGCGGAGGCCCTGCTGGTCGAGGCACGGTCGGTCGTCGACCGATGTCGTGACCCTGGCATCGCCGGTCGGTACCTGCGCCAGGTCGAGGCCCGCCACGGGCAGGCCGACCGGGTCGCCGTCGACGGTCTCGTCGAGGAGATCACCGAGCGCGAGCTCTCGGTCTTGCGCTATCTCCCGTCGAAGCTGTCCCAGCGTGAGATCGCCGCCGAGCTGTACGTGTCGCTCAACACCGTGAAGACCCACTGCAAGGCGATCTACCGCAAGCTCGGCGTCGATGGCCGCCAGGCGGCCGTCCAGGCCGCCCGCGACCACGACCTGCTCTAGAGCTGTTCAGCAGCGGAAGCGGTTCAGCACCGCAGCGACGACGACACCTGCGGCGGCGAAGGCCGCGATGAAGGCGCCGTCGCCGGTCGCCGCGGTCAGGGCGGCGCCGACACCGACGCCCATCGCTGCGCCGACGCCGGGGTTGAGGCCATGTCGACCTCCACCGTCGGTGGGCTCGTGAACGAGTGACTGCTCCATGATCGTGCTCCTGGTCCGTGTGATCGGCCCGGTGCGGGCCTCGATTCGACGGTAGGAAACGGAGTCGTTCGTCGTCTTTGCATCGTCGGCCACGTCATTGCCCGTTGCGGCCAGCCTCCTGGCCTTGACCTCGTCGGACCTGGCGAGGAGTCGAACCCGTCCAGCGCTTGAACGCTCGGTGGAACGACGGCTGATCGGAGAAGCCGACGAGGAAGGCGATGTCGACGATGGGGTGATCGGTCGTAGAGAGCAACGTCTCGGCGAGTGACCGCCGCACGTCCACGACGATCGCGTCGTAGCGCGACCCGTCCTCGGCAAGTCGACGCCGGAGCGTTCGTTCGCTCACGGTCAGTCGATCGGCGACGAGCCGCATCGGTGGCACGCCGTCGGACAGCGCGGCCGCAACGATCTGGCGCACCTGCGCTCCGACACCGCGCTGCGCTGCGGTCGCCCGGAGCTCGGCGTCCAGGTGCTCGGACAGGAACCGTGAGATCGCCTGGTCGGCGAGCTGCGTCGGCGAGGACAGGAACGCGTCGTCGAGATGCAACGCATCGAGCTCACCATCGAAGACCACCGGACAGCCGAGGGCATCACCGAGCCGCTCCGCTCCCTCGTGCTGACCGTGGGCGAACGACACCGATCTCGGCGCCAGCGCCGATCCGAGACCGCTGGCCTGTCGACAGAACGCCAGGACGCCGGCGAGCACGGCCTCGTTCATCGCCCGGATACCAGGTCGGGCCGCCGGACGGCCCGTCACGACGAGGAGCGCACCACCTCCCGAGGTGGGTCGGAGCTCGTACCGGATCGCATCGCTGACCAGGTCGCCGTAGCGCACCAGTCGTTCGAGTGCGGAGCGCAGATCCCGGGAGGTCTTGAACGCGAGACCCAGCGCGCCGTAGCTGTCGATGTCGAGCAGCTCGGCGCTGCGCACGGCGAGGTGGGTGCAACCGTCAGCGACGATGAGCTCGATGACGTCATAGACCTCGTCGGCGTCGACGAACGTCGCTCCGTCGTCGTCATGGTCGAGACCCAAGCGGGCCAGCAACGACGCCTCGTCGGCTCGCCCCGAGGCGAGCACCATCCACCGGACCGAGGTCGAGAGCAGCGATGCCGTGTCGTGACCGTACCCGGCGTCCTCGGACCGGTGCGAGGTTCGACGTCAGCCCTCGACCTGGGCCCGCCGGACCTCACCGATGATGCGGGGCAACAGCCGGTACGGCCGAGCCGGGGAGTCGCCCTGGTTGACGGTGCCGGCCAGATGCACGCCCAACTCGGCGGAGTGGAACAGCCACGATCCGGTCACCCCCGAGTGGCCGATCAGCTCCGGGAACGCTCGTCGACCACTCATCCAGCGCGGCACGCCGTACCGCATGGTGCCGGCGGCGTAGCCCACGAAGGGAAAGACCCGGTTCCACGTGGCGGACCGGTGATCCCGGGCCTCGAACAGCTCACCGCCGTGGAACGCCCGGCTGAACCGCAGCTGGTCGTCGAGCGTCGAGATGATGCCGCCGGCACCCCGTTCGGAGGCCAACGCGAGCGGGAACGAGAGACGCTGGGCGGCCTCGTAGACCGGGAGGATGTCGCGCAGGTCGCCACCGTCGAACACCTCGGTGTCGGTGAGGTCGAGCGGGACGGTGACCCGTCGCTGTACGGCGGTCGAGTAGGACACCCCCGTCGCCGCTTCGATCACGGCGGTCAGCAGCTGGAAGTTGGTGTCGGAGTACGCCGCCCGTCGACCATGGCGGTCACCTGGAGCGAAGCCGGCCTCGCTGTTGCGAGCGATCTCGACGACGTCGGCGATCGAGTACGCACGGTCGCCACCGGCGCGGATCTGCTCCTGGACGCCGCCGTCGAAGTAGTCGGCGAGGCCCGAGGTCTGATCGAGCAGGTGGTGGACCCGCAGTTCGGCCGTGTGGTCGACGCCATCGTGCCGGTGGATCCCGTGGAGGTCCAGCTCCGGGAGGAGGTCGGTGACCCGGTCGTCGAGGCGGAGCCGGTGCTCGTCGACGAGCTGTCGGACGATCGCCGTCGTGAAGAGCTTGGAGATGCTCGCGATGACGTAGCGATCGTCGACCGACGCCTCACCCGCAACCTCACGGACCACGACCGCTCCGTCGTCGGACGCCACGGCGAGCAGCACCCCGGGAACGTTGCGGTCACGGGCGGTGCGGTCGGTCAGGCGCCGCAGTGAACGGGACAGCGCGTGCTGGTCGATGGAGGCTGTCCGGTTCGAGATGGTCATGTCGAGCTCCTCGTCGGTGGGATACCGACACCGTCCGACGTGACGGAGTGATCGGTGCTCGCCCGCCGAGGGAGTTCACCCGGGTGAGCCGCACGGCGACGCCGCGCTGATCGAGCACCGCATAGCCTCGCCCCGGCATGCCGCTCATCTCGTCCATCGCCGTTCGAGCGATGATCGCGGCCTCGGGGCGAGACGATCAGGCCGAGCTCCTCGCTCACGTCGGTCTCGATCCCGGCCCCGCCGCTCCCGAGCTGGTGGACGACGAGGCGTTCTGGGACGTCATCGAGCGGATCGTCGACGACGGCGACGATGCCCTCCAGTTCCGCTACGCCGCGTCGATCGACATCGACCGGTACGGGGCGATGGGACTCGCCTTCAAGACCGCCGTCGATCTCCGCCGGGCACTCGATCGTGCCGTCCGCTACATCGCCCTCCTGGGCGACACGGTGCAGTACGAGCAGCGGCCCGACGGACACGGCGGGGCCGCCTTCGTACTCCTCGATCGGCCTGCGCATCGTCTCGGTGTGCGAGTCGCGAACGAGGCGGCGCTGGCGGCGATGCTGCACGTCTGTCGCCAGGTCGTCCCGGCGCCGAGTCCGTCCGCCCCCGTCTCGGTGTCGTTCCGCCACGGGCCGCCGCGGTCGCTCGAGCCGGCGCAGGACTTCTTCGGGTGCTCGCTGAGCTACGCCGCCGAGCTGGATGCGCTCCACCTCGACGCCGCCTTCCTCGACACCCCCACCCGCCTCGGCGACGAAGCGCTCTCCGAGTACCTGATCGATCAGCTCGAGGACGAGCTGACCATCGCACTCACCGAGCGAGGCATCGAGTCCCGGGTGCGGCACGTCATCGCCAACGGCCTCGCCGACGGTGTGCCCCCGATGCGCGTCGTCGCGCGGCGACTCGGGATGAGCGAGCGGACGCTGCACCGCCGCCTGGCCGACGACGGCTTGCGATACCAGGACCTCGTCGTCGGGGTGCGGGAGGCGGTGGCCACCGCACTGCTCACCACGACCGATCGGCCGCTCGTCGACGTCGCGTTCCTGACCGGCTTCTCCGACCAGAGCGCCTTCCAGCGGGCCTTCAAGCGCTGGACCGGGCAGACACCACTCGCCGTTCGTCGTACCGCCTGATCGGTCCTGCCACCGGCTGGCGGGAGGTGTCAACGCCTTGGCGGGCAGGGCCAAGAGCCGCGACGTCTCGGCTTCGTACGTTGCTCGTGTCCACCTCGACACGACACGAACGGAGCACGGACATGACCACGAACAGCGACCTCGGTAGCCGCAAGATCCTCGTCGTCGGTGCCAGCGGCGGCTCCGGCCGAGCAGCCGTCACGGCGCTCGTCGCCGCCGGACACCACGTGACCGCCTTCTCCCGCCACGCCGACCGGCTCGCCGCCGACGTCGACGGGCTCGTCACCATCAACGGTGACGCCCTGCGACGCGACGACATCGACCAGGCGGTCGCCGGCCAGGACGCCGTGATCGTCACGCTCGGCATCACCGAACACCCGATCCGGGTCCAGACCCTGGGACCGAAGCACACCCCGCTCGACGTCCGCTCGGCCGGGACCCGGAACGTGATCGACGCCATGAACGCCCACGGCGTCGACCGCCTCGTCGTGCAGTCGTCCTACGGCATCGGCCCGACCCGGCAGGACCTCGGCCTCGTGGATCGGCTGTTCTTCGCGCTGGTCGTGAAGAAGCAGATGGCCGACACCGAGCTGCAGGAGCGGATCATCCGGTCCAGCGGGCTCGACTGGACCCTGGTCCAGCCGGTGCACCTGAACGACGAGCCCGACGGTCCGGAGCCGTTCTGGTCGACGACCGGCGAGACCCGCAGCATGAAGATCTCCCGGACCGTCGTCGGTCGCACCCTCAGCCGGGTCGTGGCGGACCCCACGCTGAGCCACACCACCCTCTCGGTCTCGGGCTGAGGAGCGACGATGGACCCCAAGGACCTCCTCCTCACCAGCGGCATCGTCGCCACCGGCCTCATGGCCGGGCTGTTCTCTGGCTGGACCGTCTCGGTCATCCCCGGCACCCGACGCCTGGGCGACCGCGAGTACGTCGAGCTGATGCAGCACGTGAACCGGGAGATCCTCACCCCCCGGTTCCTGGTGCCCTTCATCGGGATCCCGCTGCTGCTGGCCGCGGCGGCGATCGCCCACTGGCGAGCCGGTGACGAGCGGCGAGGGATGTTGATCGCCGCCAGCGCGCTCACCTACCTGGTCGGTGTCTTCGGCGTCACGGCGGCCCGCAACGTGCCACTCAACGACGCCCTCGACACCTTCGATCTCGGCACCGCCACGGCCGAGCAGGTCGAGGAGCGCCGCCAGACCTACGAGGAACCGTGGAACCGGTGGAACACCGTCCGCACGGTGGCCAACGTCGGCGCGCTCACCTTGGTCGTCGCCGCCGCCGTCCCCGTCGACTGAGCTCCTCGCCCGGATGGGCCCGACCGCCCCATCCTCGTCCTGCGGTCCCGGGGCGCTGGTCGGCGGCCTCGTGCGCGACCGACGCGTGCGGTCGGGCCACTCCACCACGTCCGGTGCGAGCGGCTCGTGCACGGGCGGGGGCGCCTGCCCCGCCCGTGCGGGCCATCCCCACGCCCGGCCTGCGCCGACGCCGGGCCGGCGTCGTTGGCGGCCCGGCGTCGACCGGACTCAGCTCCCCGGGTTGAGCGGGTTCGGTGACACCTCGGCCGGATCCACTCCGGCGATGTTGACGAACAGGTCGTCGAGGATGGCGTGAGCGGCGTGGAAGCCCCAGCCGACCCAGTGCCCGTCGACCCGGGTGAAGTTGTCGTTCTGGATGGCGTCGAGGGTGCCGAAGAGCGGGTTGCCGACGATCTCCTCGAAGGCTGCGTCGGCCTGAGCGTCCTGCTCGGCGTCCGGCGTCTGACTCCAGAAGAAGATGTGGTCACCGTCGATGAGCTCGATCTGCTCGATCGAGATGAAGGCGCCGATGTCTCCTTCGTACAGCTCGATGGCCTCCTCGGAGGTGAGGGCCTGGGACGCCGGGCGGCCGAATCCCACGTCGGCGAGGACGGCCGAGGGGTACGAGGCGACCATGTTCATCATCACCTCGCCCGGATCGACGGTGACCCGGACGACCGAGACCTCCACGGCCGAGGGGTCGCCGACGGCCTCCTGGAGGTCGGCGACACGAGCGTCGTACTCGGCGAAGCGCTCGGCGACGACGTCCTCGCGGTTGAGCAGCGCTCCGGAGAAGTCCATGCCTTCCTTCCAATCGCCGGAACCGCCGGACTCGAAGAAGACCGTCGTGGCGATGCCCTCGAGCTCGTCGCCGATGTCCTCGCGCATAAAGTCTCCGGCGACGATCAGGTCGGGGTCGGCGAGCGCGACGGCCTCGAGGTTGACCGGGTTGAAGCCGAGGTCGGCGATGCCCTCGAGCTGCGGGGCGAGGTAGGGGAAGTTGGTGCCCATGATGCCGGTGGCCCACGACTGGGTGCCGACCGGCGCATCGTTGGTGGCGACCAGCACCTCCAGGGCATCGGTGCTCAGGTCGACCACCCGCTCGGGCGTCTCGGGGATGCACAGCGGACCGTTGGTCATGAAGGGATGGTCGAAGCTCCGCTGCCCGTCGGCGCAGTCGCCCGCCGCCGCGTCGCTCGCAGCGGCTTCGGTGGTCTCGACCGGGGCGTCGGTCGTCGCTGGGGTCTCGGTCGTTGCCGGCGCGTCGGTCACGTCGGATGCTTCGGTGGTCTCGGCCGGTGATGCGGCCTCCGATGCCGATCCGCTCGATCCCGAGTCATCGGCGTCACCGCAGGCGGCGGCCACCACGACGAGGGTGAGGACGAGCGCGAGGGCGCGCAACGTCTGAGGGGTGCGCAGTCGCATGGCTGCTCCTTCGATTCGCCCGGACGGGCGATCTCCTAGGGGGTGATAGGCGACCCTAGTGGATTCCAACAGGTGACCCAACAACCCTCGACCCGGCCACCGCGGTGACCCCCCTCCGACCGGCCATCGACCGAGCCGTGCCCGCCTCACCCGGGTGAGTGGCGCGATCGGGGTGACCCCGGGTCACCTGGTTCGTCGCGACGTTGAGGGTCGACCACCCACCCAGGAGGCACTCCCGTGCGAACCGTCGATGCACCGACGACCGACGCCATCACCATCCCCGAGCGAATGCGAGCGGTCGTCCAGGACCGCTACGGCACCGCCGAGGTGCTCCGGCACGGCGAGCTGCCGGTGCCCTCACCCAGGCCCCGACAGGTCCTCGTCGAGGTCATCGCATCCGGCGTCGACCGGGGGACGGTGCACCAGGTCACCGGACTGCCCCACCTCGTCCGCCTCGCCGGGTACGGCGTGCGCCGTCCGGGGCGGCCGACACCCGGACTCGATGGCGCGGGACGGGTCGTGGCCGTGGGCACCGAGGTCACCCGCTTCGACGTCGGCGACCGGGTGTTCGGCTTCTTCGACGGCTCGCTGGCCCGGTACGCCGTCGCCGACGAGTCCCGGCTCGCACGCACGCCGGAACTGGTCATCGACGAGCACGCTGCGGTCGCCGCCGTGTCCGGCATCACGGCGCTCCAGGCCCTCACCTCGGTCGGTGGGCTCGAGGCCGACGAGCGGGTGCTCGTGATCGGTGCCTCGGGAGCGGTCGGCAGCTTCGCCACCCAGATCGCGGTCGCCCTCGGGGGTCGCGTCACCGGCGTGGCCGGCACCGCGAACCTCGACCTCGTCCGTGCGTTGGGAGCCGAGGCCGTCGTCGACCACACGACCACCGACGTCACCGCGAGCCCCGGGTCGTTCGACCTCATCGTCGACACCGGGGGACGGACCCCGGTCCGGCGCCTTCGTCGGATCCTCGGCCCCACCGGCCGACTCGTCCTCGTCGGCGGGGAGGGCGGCAACCGGATCACCGGTGGCATCGGCCGGCAGCTCCGGGCGATGGTCCTGTCGAGGCTGGTCACGCAGACCCTCAC
>JBCCTY010000147.1:0-9953 GCA_039197885.1 Actinomycetota bacterium
CGCCGGTGGGTGCACCGATCATCGTGGGCGAGGGTGACCCGGCCTACCAGCCGGACCGCAACCGCCCGTCGGTGGTCCAGGGCTTCGAGGAGATCGCCACCGGTGAGCGCTTCACCGCCGTGTCGATCCACTTCAAGTCGAAGAGCGGCTCCGAGCTCGACGATCCGGGTGGCGTGTGCGTCGACGGCGATCCGTCGAACGACGTGCCCGACTGCGACCAGGGTGACGGGGCGGCCTTCTTCAACGCGGCCCGCACGGCGGCCGCCGAGGTCCTCGCGGCGTTCCTGGCCGATCCGGCCAACCTCCCGGACCCCGACGTGCTCGTGCTCGGCGACTTCAACGCCTACACGCTCGAGGACCCGGTCGACGTCTTCGTCGAGGACAACGGCTACACCAACCTCGGCGAGCTGTCGTCGGAGGGCATCAGCTTCGTGTTCTTCGGCCTGGGCGGGAACCTCGACCACGCCGTCAGCAACGGCTCGCTCACCTCGCAAGTGACCGGCGCCGAGGTGTTCGACATCAACGGCACGGAGTCGCAGAACCAGGTGTACTTCGAGGGCGACTTCCCGGGTCAGCTGCCGGTCCTCGACCGGTTCCGTTCGTCGGACCACAGCCCGGTCATCGTGGGTCTGGCGCTCGACAGCGGGCCCGACCCGGTCGTCTTCGACTGCGGTGGGGGTGTGACCTTCACCGAGGCCGAGTTGGTGGCCGACGGATTCAACGTCATCGTCGGCGGCGACCGGCGTGACTTCCTCCGGGGCACCAACGGGAACGACTTCATCTTCTCGGGTGGTGGTCGCGACCTCGTCGACGGTCGTGGAGGCGACGACATCATCTGCACCGGCGACGGGCGGGACTTCGCTCGCGGCGGCAGCGGCGACGACCTGATCTACCTCGGTGACGACCGTGACCTCGCTCTGGCCGGCAACGGCGACGATCTGGTCGACGGTGGCGCCGGGCGCGACTTCGCCAACGGCGGACGTGGTGTCGACACCGCGGTGGACGTCGAGCTCAAGATCTTCTTCGAGGGCTGACACCGGAACCCGAGGCACGGCGTGGCGGTTGCCGCCCGCCGTGCCTCGGGTGCTCCGGCTCGGTTCGGGGGCGGAGGGACTCAGCCCCCGGAGTGAGCGTCGCCCGTGTCGGTCACCGCGACGAGGTCGTCGCGCTCGTCGAGCCAACCGTCGGGGAGGGTCACCACCTGGGGGCCCTGCGAGTGGCCGCGGATCGCCGACTCCGACCCGCTCACGGGTGTCGCGGCCGGATCGACCCGGCCGAGCAGCTCGCCCAGCTCCTCCAGGCTCGCCACCTGGGCCAGCGCCTTCCGGAGGCGCCCGCCCACGGGATAGCCGGTGCAGTACCAGGCGGCGTGGCGTCGGAACATCCGACAGGCGTGGGTCTCGTCGCCCACCCACTCGGTGAGCAGCTCGGCGTGCTCGACCATGATCGAGGCGACCGCACCGAAGCTCCTCGGCGGTGCAGCGGGTCGGCCGGCGAAGGCATCGACGAGCTCGCCGAAGAGCCACGGCTTGCCGAGGCAGCCCCGTCCGATGACCACGCCGTCGGAGCCGGTCTCGGTCAGCATCCGCACGGCGTCAGCACCCGACCAGATGTCACCGTTGCCGAGCACCGGGACCTCGGTGACCGCTTCCTTGAGCCGAGCGATCTCGTCCCAGTGGGCCCGACCCGAGTACCACTGCGCGGCGGTGCGAGCGTGCAACGCGACCGCCGACACACCCACCGACTGGGCGATGCGTCCGGCCTCGAGGTGGGTGCGGTGGTCGTCGTCGATGCCGATGCGCATCTTGACCGTGACCGGGATCTCGCCGGCGGCGCTCACCGCCGAGCTGACCACCTCGCTGAAGAGGCGGCGCTTCCAGGGGAGGGCCGAGCCGCCCCCCTGGCGCGTGACCTTCTTGACCGGACACCCGAAGTTGAGGTCGACGTGATCGATGCCGCGTCGGTCGACGAGCATGCGCACGGCCTCGCCGACCGATCCGGGTTCGGTGGCGTAGAGCTGGATCGACCGAGGTCGTTCGTCGTCGCCGAACTCGGCGAGCTGCCAGGTGCGCTCGCTCCCCTCGACCAGGCCACGGGCCGAGACCATCTCGCTCACGTAGAGTCCGGCACCGAAGCGGCGACAGAGGCGCCGGAAGGGTGGGTTGGTCACCCCGGCCATGGGAGCCAACACGACCGGCGGGTCGATCGTCCACGGGCCCAGGCGCAAGGGCGCGACGGTGGGAGGGGAGATCGCGGTCACGATCACCAGTGTGGAGCCCGTGCGGGCCCCTGGCTACCCGAGGGGGATCAGGCGACGGCGGTGCGGCGCCGGCTGGCGAGCACCATCAGGGCCCCGACGGCAACGGCCACGGCGGCGCCGCGAGCCAGCGGGACCAGCGTGTCGCCGCCACCGGTGAGGGGCAGGCTGCCGCCACCGGACCCGGTGCCACCGCCGGCGGCACCACCCTCCTCCTGCGGAGCGTCGGCGCCCTCGTCGGGGGTCTGGGCGACGGGCACGGTGACGATCGTGTCGGCGGTGCCGTTCTCGCACACGACGGTGACCTGATACGGCGGGGAGGCGCCCTCGGGGATGGCCACGACGACGGTCGACGAGGCCGCAGCCTCGAAGTCGGCGGCGGTGGCGTCGTCGGTCAGCGTGACCGTGGCGACCGGGATGCCGTCGATGAAGACCTCGGCGGTGCCGACCTCGCAGTTGTCGATCAGGACCCGGATCGACTCGTCGTCGAGCGTGCCCGAGACGGTCGGTTGTCCGGTGACGGTGGCACTGGCCTGCGGGGCGGTGACGGTCGGCGCCGTCGTCGGTGTGGTGTCGTCGCTCTGCGCGGCGGCCCCGGTGGCCGTCAGGCCCACCAACGCCAGCATGGTCGCCACGACCAGGGCGACGCGCGCCCCCTTGCGTTGCGTTCTCATCGTCCCGCCCTTCGCCGCGCTGGCGCTCGAACCCGCAGGTCAGCCGCCATCGGCGGCCGACAACCGGACCTCCAGGGTGAGGTCCTCCCGCACGGAGATGTTACGGCCCTCACCGTCTGTTGCGCCATGCAGCTCTGCGCGCGCCCAGCGGTCGTCGGGGCCGAGCTCGACGAGCACCGAGTCGGGGTTCGGGAGGGCCTGGACGGGCACGTCGAGGCGGTACCCGTCGTCGACGTCGAGCAGCCCGGTGAGGGTGAGCTCGAGGCGGACCGTCGACTCGGCCGGGATCTGGACCTCGTAGCGATGCCGGAGCCAGCCGAGCTCCTCGGAGGTGCTCATGGCCACCTCGCGACCGTCGAGCAGCGCCGAGGTCAGGACCGACGGGGTGTAGACGGTCACCTCCGAGACGTTGGTGCCGAACGGGAAGCCGCGGTCGTTGTTCCCGATGATCGCGTCGGGCAGACCGGTGGCCGGCGCCGTGTTCGTGAGCTCGATCACGATCTCCGCCGCCAGCTCGCCGGTGACCGGATCGACCGTCGGCCGGTAGCTGATCGTGCGTTCGAGGAAGGCGTCGATCTTGTTGCCGCCCATGTTCCGGGTGACGACGGCGAGCAGGTCGTCACCATCGTTGACGGGGAAGCGTCCGGACAGCCCGACCGTCTCGAGTGCCTCGGTGACGTCGTCGCGGGCCGACCAGAACTGCAGGCCGCGGCCCCGCACGACCGGTCCGAACGTGTCGGCCAGGCGCCACGGTGACGGCGCATCGATCGACGTCAGCTGGGATGCCACGCCCAGCACGAGCTCGTCGAGCGCACGGAGGCGGGCGTCCTCGTCGTCGTCGTAGCGCACGTAGTTGTCGACGAGCACGAAGTCGCCGATCGCACGAGCCGGGAGACGCTCCCCGTCGACCTGCACCGGACCCGTCAACTCGACGAGCGCAGCCATCGCCGTGTGGTCGAGCATGAGCACGCCGTCGACGTCCCGACCGGTCGACTGCTCGTAGATCGCAGCGGCGTTGCGGCCCGTGACCTCGAAGTCGGGTGACACCGCGATGTTCTGGACGAACAGCTGCGGACTGAACGGCACGTAGGCGGCGACGAGGTCGCCGTCGATCGTCGCACCCCCGTCGGGGAGCCCGTCGTTGATGTCCTCGCCGCGGCCGATGCCGCTCACGATCAGTCGGCCGTCATCGGTGGTCAGCTCGGCCCAGTTCCCCGCGAAGCCGCCACCGCCTCGGTTCTCGGCCGTCGTACCGAAGAGCACGAGGTAGGTCTGGGGCTCGTCCGCGCCGAGCAGTTCGGGGGCGAGCGTCAGGAAGGCGTCGGCGTCGCGCACCGTCTCGAGCCCGTCGGCGAGCTCCTGGCGCGCCTCGTCGAGTCGGTCGGCGGCCGGCGCGACGAGCCACGGCGAGTCGACGTCGTCGAGCGTGACCAGCAGGCGCTCCAGTTCGGCGACCACCCGATCGGCCGGCGGTTGCAGCGCGGTGACCCCGGTGAGGTCGATGGCTCCTGCGCTCACTCCGAGATCGACCTGATCGAGCTCGGCCAGGAGGCCGGCGGCCGCTCCGGCGACGTCGACGCCGCCGTCGGTCAGCTCCGACACGGCGGCGAGGTGGTGTCCCGCCACGGGCGTGGCGCGGGCGGGGAGGAACCACGGCGCGCCGAGGTCGTCACCCAGCGACGACCACAGCTCGCGGGCCTCTGCGAGGTGATCGGCGGCCTGGAGCTCCTCACCGTCGCGGGCTTCGTCGAGCGCCAGCTCGACCAGCTCGATGCTGCGGGTCAGGTCGCCTCGGGCGTCTGCGGTGACGACCCCGGCGGCGATCGACGAGGTGACGCCGGCAACGACCGCCAGCGCAGCACCGGACGCGATCGCGGTACGGGTGCGCGGGTGGATCCGCGTCGCGCCCGAGATCGCGACGGGTGCGCTCACGACCAGGGCGACCACGAGCTCGCTGCCGAGCGGTCCGGGTACGTCGGCGTGGAGCAGGGCGAGGGCGGCGAGCCCACCGACGAGCGCGCCCATGGGGTCGACGGGGAGGTCGAGGAAGCTCCCGGCGATGGCCGCCACGAGCGCCAGCGCACCGACGAGCAGCCAGGGACCGTCGGCGGCCGCGGCAGCGCCCGCTCCGAGGATGATCCAGGCCCACGGTGCGGCCCGCCCGGCCAGGAGGGCCAACGCGGCGGCCGCGCCCGCTCGCCAGGCCACGTCGGCCCACGCGGCGCCCGTCGGAGCGGCGTCGGCCGTGGCGACGGCGACGAGCGCAGCGGCCGCGGCGATCACCGACGGGATGACGACACGGCCCGTGTGGTTGCTCCGATGCCACCACCGCTCGTTCACGTCGTGACCCGTCGACGGTCGGCGAGTCGGGTGAGGAACACGAGTGCTGCGACGCCGGCCAGCAGGGCGGCGCCGCCGATCGCCGTCGCCCCGAGCGCGTCCGCACGGAGGCCACCGACCCGCGTCGCGATCGCGACCACGACGAGGTGGACGGCGACCACGGCTGCCCCGCTCGGTTGCCGACCGGTCCAGCGTGCGGCGGCCGGGGCGCCCGCGACCGAGGCCAGCGCGATCGTCGACCCCACGATGGCGCCATCTCGGGCCGCGCCGCCGAGACCGATGACGATCACGATCGCCGCGAGCGCGACGACGGTGCCGAGCCGGTCGGCTCGGAGGCGAGCCCGGAGCGAGAGCAGGGCGATCACGATGGCGCCGCCCAGCGCTGCGGTGGCCTCCTCGGTGTCGGGCAGCGTGGCCCAGATCCCCGCGATCGAGACGACGAGGAGGAGTGGGAAGAGACCGGGCCGCGCCGCGTCGAGCTCGTCGATGGCGGCCGTCGCCACGATCGCCCCGGCGACGAGGACGGGGATCGCCACGGTCTCGACGCCGACGATCACCAGCGCGAGGACGACGGCCACACCCGCTCGGCCGAGACGGTCGACCGGACGACGACCCAGCCGTCGTCCGGCCAGCTCCACCGCGGTCGCGGCGCCCAGCCCGGCGACGATCGCGGTCGGTGGATCGTCGGAGCCGGCGGCCACGCCCAGCACGACGGCGCCGACGATCGGCCAGTCGCCGGCCGCAGGTCGGTGCAGCACCACGACGAGCACGATCGCCGCGGCGGCGCCGAGCGCGCCCGCCGGGAGCCAGGCCTCGCTGAGTCGGTCGATGGTGGCCTGGTCCATCGCCGCGGTCAGGTCCGGCGGTTGCGGTAGCGGAGGTGGTTGAGCCGGTGGCGCAGCTCGTCCTCCACGCGGAGCCCGCCGTCGACCTTGCGTCGGAACCAGCGCATCCCGTCGGAGACCTGCACCGGGCTCCGGGCGAGCCGGAACACGTCGGTCTCGCCCCACACGTTCGACCGGGTGCCGGCCAGCGCTGCCGATGCGAACCGGTCGCGCACGGCCCGGTCGGATGCCGCGTTGCCCGGAACTGCCTTGGGGTAGGCGAAGTGGTCGGCCCGGACGCCCAGGTGCTCGCCGATGAGCTCGATCGAGCGATCGAGCTGGTGCTCGACGGTGGCGACGTCGACCCGGTCGAGCAGCAGATGATCGTGGGTGTGGGAGCCGACCGTGACGAAGCCGGTCGAGATCGCCTCGGCCAGCGCCGACCACGACACGGCCGGAGCGTCACCTGGCCAGGTGCGGCCCTCGTCGGTGAAGCCGGTCCCCAGGTAGAGCGTCGCCGGGACCTGGTGGCGAACGAGCAGCGGCACGGCGTGTTCGGCGAAGTCGGCGGTGCCGTCGTCGAAGGTCACGACCACGGCGGGTGACGGATCGGCCGGCGGCGCGGTGAGCTCGGCGACGGCGTCGTCGAGCGAGATCACGCGCCGGTGCTCGCTCAGCCAGCCGAGCTGCGCGTCGAGCAGCTCGACGGGGTGGTCGACCTCGCTCGTGCTCCCACCGCCGACCCGGTGGTAGATGAGGACGGTCACGCCGGGATCGGCGAGGACGACGTCGGCCGCCGAGGAGGCGGCCTTGATGAGGGTTCGACTGAAGCTCACGCCTGACCTTCGTGGTGGCGGGACGATGCCCGGACCGTGCGGCTCAGAGGTGCTCGACGTTATCCGCCGCCGCCAGTCGTCGACGGCAGTCGAGCACGTAGGGCGCGTGCTCGGCGAGCACGGAGTGGTCGACGCCGCTGTGGTCGGTCAGCAGCACGACGGCGTCGGACGCGGCGATGAGCTCGGGCGTGAGCTCGACGAGATCGACGGGCTCGGGGAAGTGCTCGAGGTCGACGTGGGGGTCGACGGCGACGATCCGGGCACCGAGGTCGCGGAGCAGCTGGATCACCCGCACGGCCGGCGTCTCACGAGCGTCGCCGGTGTCCGACTTGTACGCCAGACCGACGACGACGATCTCGGCGTCGAGCAGCGCACGGCCCTGCCGGTTGAGGGCGTACATGAGCCGTCGCACGACGAAGTCGGGCATGTGCTCGTTGACGTCGTTGGCCAGCTCGACGAAGCGGAAGTCGTGCCCCAGGCTCCGCTTCACCCGCCACGACAGGAACGACGGATCGACCGGCAGGCAGTGTCCGCCGACGCCCGGACCCGGCGTGAAGCGCATGAAGCCGAACGGCTTGGTGGAGGCGGCGTCGATCGACTCCCAGACGTCGATACCGAGGTCGTTGGCGAACATGGCGAGCTCGTTGACGAGGGCGATGTTGACGTGACGGAACGTGTTCTCGATCAGCTTCGTGAGCTCGGCCTCGCTGCAGCCGCGCACCGGCACGGTGGTCTCGCAGAGCCGGTCGAAGAAGCCCTGCACGGCGGCGAGGGAGGCCTCGTCGATGCCGGATACGATCTTGGGGGTGTTCTCGAGCGTCCACGTGCGGTTGCCGGGGTCGATGCGCTCCGGTGAGTAGCCGAGGTGGAACTCGGCTCCGGCGGCGAGACCCGAGCCGTCCTCGAGGATCGGCCCCACGAGCTCCTCCGTGGTGCCCGGGTAGGTGGTCGACTCCAACACGACCGTGGCGCCTCGGCGGAGGTGGGGAGCGAGGGACGCCGCTGCCGACTCGATGTAGGACAGGTCCGGCACCCCCTCGCGCAGCGGCGTCGGCACGCTGATGACGGCGATGTCGAACTCGGCGGCATCGGCGTAGTCGGCGCTCGGGCGGTACCGGCCTGCGTCACGGACCGCGGCGAGCCGTTCGTCGCCGATGTCCTCGATGTGGCTGACGCCGGACTCGAGGCCCTTCACCCGGTGCTCGTCGAGGTCGATGCCGACCACGTCGTAGCCGACCTCGGCGGCCCGGACGGCGACGGGGAGCCCCACGTAGCCCTGGCCCACCACGACGACGCGCTCCTGCTCACCCATGCCCCAGATCGTTCCACGGCCCATCTCGCACGTGAAGGCGCTGAACGGCCACACGGCGTGAGTTGTCGGCGAGTTGGCCCCGCGGTGGCCCGTCGCCGCGTTGCTACGGTCGCCGGCTGTGCCCGGACCTCGCATCGCCCTCCTCGGCCACGGCATCTGGGGGCGGATCGTGCTCCGCGACCTGCTGGCGCTCGGTGCCGAGGTCGAGGTCGTCGAGCCCGACGCCGCCCGCCGCGCCGAGGCCGAGCGCTCCGGGGCCGCGCGGGTGGCTGCCGACCCCGACGGTCTCGGGCCGGTCGACGGCGTGATCGTCGCCAGCCCCGCCACCCACCATGCCGCCGACGTCGAGCGGGTGCTCCCGCTCGGCGTCCCGGTGTTCTGCGAGAAGCCGTTCACGACGTCGGCGGCCTCGGCCCGGCACCTCGCCGAGCTCGGCGGCGACGACATCCACGTCATGCACATCTGGCGCTACCACCCGGGCGTCGAGCTGCTCGGCGAGATCGCTCGCAGCGGGGCGATCGGGCGACCGCTGGGTGTCCGCTCCACGCGCGCCAACTGGACCAGCCCGCGGACCGACACCGATCCCGTGTGGACCCTCGCCCCGCACGACCTCACCCTGGCGATCGAGATCCTCGGCCGGCTCCCCACCCCGCGGGCAGCGGTGGCCGAGCTCCACGACGGACGACCGGTCTCGCTGTGGGGACACTGCGGCGGCGGCGACGAGCCCTTCCTGGTCGTCGAGGCCTCGACCCGCTTCACCGACAAGCGTCGCGAGGTCCGGGTCCATGGCGACGAGGGCGTCGCGGTCCTCCCCGGCCTCGATGCGGACGCCGTCGAGATCGCCACGGGCACCGAGGCCCGGCCCGTCGTCGAGCGCCGGTCCTTCGACGACGCCGAACCGCTGGTGCGCGAGCTCGGGGCGTGGCTGGCCCATCTCGACGGCGGGCCGCCACCCAAGAGCGACTGCGCCGAGGGCGTCGCTGTCGTCGAGGCGGTCGAGCACCTCCGGCGCCTCGCCGGGGTCGTCGATGCCTGAGCTCCCGGTGTCGGGTGGCCGTGCGGGCGCACGTGGTGGGCTGACCGCGTCGGTGGTCGTCCCGACGACCGGCGACCGCGGTCCGTTGCTGCCCCACTCGGTCGGCAGCGCGCTGGCCCAGACCGTCGACGACCTCGAGGTGCTCGTCATCGGTGACGGGATCGACGACTCGACCCGCGAGATCGTCGAGGAGCTGCGACGCGAGGACCCCCGCGTGCGGAGCTTCGAGTTCCCGAAGGACCAGCGCCGGGGCGAGATCAACCGCCACGGCGTGCTCACCGATCACGCCCGCGGTCGGATCGTCACCTACCTCTGCGACCGCGACCTCTACCTCCCGGACCACGTCGAGGTGATGGCCGAGGTGCTCGACGACGCCGACTGGGGCCACACCCTGCGGTTCCGCATCGCCGAGGACGGCACCACGACCTTTCCGCGCTATCCGGACCTGCTCGACGATCGCGCCCGGGCCCGCCTCCACCGGTCGCCCTACCTGGCACCGCTGACCTTCGTCGGCCACACGATGGCCGCGTACAGCGCCCTGCCCGACGGCTGGCGGACGACCCCGCCGGGCACCGCCACCGACCGCTACATGTGGGACCAGTTCCTCGACGCCGGGGTGCGCGTCGGCGTCTCGAGCCGTCCGACCGCCCTCACGTTCAAGCGAGGCAACCACC
>JBCCTY010000148.1:0-9951 GCA_039197885.1 Actinomycetota bacterium
CCCAGAGGGCGGCCACCGACGCAGTGAGGACGTGCCAGACACCGTGCAGCTGCGCTGCGGCGTCGGGCTCGCAGAGCGGACCGCCCGACCGGCCGACCAACTGCACCGCCACGGCCAGGGCGAGGACGGCGAACAGACCGAGATCACCGCGACCGGACCGGACATCGGCCACGACAAGTCCGGCCACCCCGACGAGCACCAGCCACAGGCCCACCGCCGGGGCGACGGCGAGCATCGCAGCGGCACCACCCGCACCAGCGACCAACGTTCGACCTCGTACGGCGAGGTGGGGGTGGAGATCGACGAGCACGAGCAACAACACGACGACCGACCAGTCGTGGATCCAGCGGGCACCGGGCGGTTGCGGGCCGTGGAAGAGCACCGACCCGATCCCGACCCCGACGAGCGCGATGCCGGGCGCGGCGCTCCCCCGTCGCCGAGCGAGCAGCCACAGACCAGCGACCACGTAGGCCGAGCTCGTCCAGGTGTTGATCGGCTGGGCGAGCAACCCGTCGCGCAGTCGCTCGCAGTCGCTCTCGGCCAGCCCGAGCACGGCGTGGGTCAGGGCCTCCGCTCCCATCGGGTCGGGGAGCGTAGCCAGCCCACCGTGGTCAGGCGGCCATCACGCCGTCACGTCCGGTGCGCTTCGTCTCGTGGAGCGCCGAGTCGCTTGCCTGCGGCACGCCGCGCCTCATCACCCGATGAGCAGCCCAACGGACGGGACCAGCACCCGGTTCCCCGGACCGAACCGTCGATCGCCACCGAGCGCGTCGATGCGGCCCGCAGGCGCCGGACCGGGCCACCTACGATCCGGTGTCGGGCAGCGACGAGGAGCGTGGTGCGGGCGACGACGGCGATGAGCGCGACCACGGGCCGGATCAGCTGCGGTCTCGTGCTGCTCGCCGCCGCTGCGCTGATCGGCCAGGCCGTCGTCGCCGACGACAGCGGCACCGGAGGGCCGCCGGCGGACCGACTCGCCTCGCTGGGTTGCGAGGTCGAGGACCGCGGCGTCAGTCAGCCAGCCGACCGCGACGGCCGTCCCTACGACGTTCGCACCCACGCGTGCACGGTCGACGGCGATCCGATCGCGTTCCACTTCGAGTTCCTCACCGAGCCGACCGTCCACCAGGTCGGCGCGTTCGACGATCCCGACGGCGGCTCGCTGGCGGTGAGCGGCGACGGATGGCGGATCCACCTCGTCGGCGAGCACCGCGACGACCAGACGATGGCCGGCGAGCTCGCCGCCGCCACCGATGGTGAGGTGGGCCGCCTCCTCACCGCGTTCGTCTGCCGGATCCGTCATCCCGGCGACGAGCTCTGACGCCGACTCGTCCTCCCCGCCGTCGCCGCACGCGACGCGCGAAGCTCACGCCGTGGACGTGACCAGATCGGACCGTCTCGCCGTCGCACTCGTGATCGTGTCGAGCGTGCTGCTCCTCGTCGGTACCGTCGCCGCCTACGTGCGCGACACGGTGCTCGACGCGGGTGAGTTCGCCGACCGTGGCGCGGCGACGCTCGACGACCCCGCCGTCAGGGCCGTCATCGCGGACGAGGCGGTCGATGCCCTGGTCGACGCCGAGCCAGACCTCCTGAGCATCCGGCCGGTCCTGCTCGCCGCCACGGAGTTCATCGTCGACACCGACACCGCTGCCGACATCCTCCGCTTCGGACTGCTCGACACCCACGAGACCCTGCTCGATGGCGAGGCGCAGTCGGTCGCCATCCGGCTCGCCGACCTCCTGCTGATCGTGAACGCCCAGGTGCGAGCGCTCCAGCCCGAGGTCGGCGAGGCCATCCCCGCCGACCTCACCGACATCCTCATCACGGTCATCGAGCGAGAACGGACGGCCGACCTGATCGATGCCGCGAACGACGTGCGCGCCCTCGCCCTCGTCGTCCCGCTCCTCGCCCTCGTCGGCTACGGCGGCGCGCTCGCCACCGCCCGCCATCGGCGACGGGAGCTCGTCCCCATCGGCGCCGGCATCGCGACCGTGGGGGGCGTGCTCGTCGTCGGTGAGCAGCTCGGCGGCCGACTCGTCGAGCGAGCGAGCGGAGCTGCGGGACTCGCGGTCTGGGACGCGTATGCAGCTGATCTGGCGGTGTGGGGTCTCGTCCTCGCCGCGGTGGGCACGGCCCTCGGCGCGGGAGCGGCGGCGATGCTGCGCCCGCTGACGGTCGACGCCGTCGTCGAGCGGGTGCGGGCGATGGCGGGCTGGCGGGCGGGCACGCCGGCCGGGGTGACCGTCCGCGTCCTGACCACGCTCGCGATCGGGACCTGGCTCCTCACCGATCCGAGCGGCGTCCTCGACGTGACCCTCCGGCTCGTCGGGCTCGTCCTGCTCGCCACGACGGTCGCACAGGTCCTGACCGCCGTCGCTGCGGGCGAACCGTCGATCGACGAGGCACCGACTCGCCGGCGGCTCGCCGCCTGGGCCGTCGGCGCCATCGTGGTCGTCGGCGTGGTCGGCGTCGCCGGCCTGTTCGTCGTGCGCAGCGTCGGTCGCGGCGCCGAGGCTGCGGGTGGCGTGGGCTGCAACGGCAGCGTCCTGCTCTGCGAGCGGCCACTCGACGAGGTGGTCATCGCGGCCACGCACAACTCGCACTCGTCGGCCGCCGACGGCTACCTCGTCGCCAACCACGCCCAGGGCATCATCGAGCAACTCGACGCCGGATACCGGGGCCTGCTCATCGACACCTACTACGGGATCGACGGCACGCTCGGGGTGGTCGTCACCGATCGAGCTCCGCTCACCGTCGAAGAGCGGGCCGAGCTCGTCGACGAGCTCGGTGAGTCGGCCGTCGAGGCGGCCGAGGCCGTCGACCGTCGTCAGCGCGACCTGGGTGGAGCGCCGGAGCCCTACCTCTGCCACGGCCTCTGCGAATCGGGGGCAACGCGCCTCGACGACGAGCTCGCCTCACTGCGGCGATGGCTCGACCGCAATCCTCGGGAGGTGCTCGTGCTGTTCATCCAGGACGAGCTCAGCCCGGACGACACCCGCCGGGCGTTCGAGGAGGCCGGCCTCGCTCGGTACCTCCACGAGCAGGCGATCGACGACCCCTTCCCGACCCTCGTCGAGATGATCGACAGCGGTCGGCGTGTCTTCGTGATGGCCGAGAACGACGCCGGCGACGTGTCGTGGTACCACGACGGCTTCACGTTCACCCAGGAGACGCCCTTCAGCTACGCCTCGGTCGCGGACTTCTCCTGCGCACCGAACCGCGGGAGCGACGACAGCCCGCTGTTCCTCCTGAACCACTTCATCACCCCGGCGGACCCGGTCGCAGCCGACGAGGCGAACTCGGCCGAGCTCATCGTCGATCGGGTCCGCGCCTGCGAGGCCGAACGAGGCGAGCGCGTCACCATGGTCGCCATCGACTTCTTCGGTCGCGGCGAAACGCTCGCCGCGGTCGACGAGCTCAACGGGGTCGCCGGAGGCTGAGCCAGTGCCCGCCCGAGCGACTACTCGTCGGGGGCTGGCTCGGGGTCCGGCTCCGGCGCTGGTGCCTCCGTCGCAGGCGGCCCGGTGGTCTCGGGCGTGTCATCGTCGTCGTCACCGCCCCCCGCGGCGACCGCGATCACGATCGCGATCACCGCCACGAGCAACGCGAGGCCGCCGAGGACGGCCGCGGTGGGAGTACCACCCCCAGCAGACGAGACCGTGACGTTCTGGGCCGGCGGCGGTGGCGGGGCAGCGGGCGCCGCCGCGGTCAACTCGGAGCCGGGAGCGGGTGGGATCTCCGCACGCGCCGGGTCCATCGGCGAGCTGTTGGTGTAGCCGCTGCGCGTCACCGAGTCGGTCCAGCGTTGGCCGTCCCAGTACCGGCCGTCGCCGACCCCGACGGGATCCCGATACCACCCCGGTGCTGACATCGTCCCACTCCTCTCGCGCCCGATTCGGCGGAGAACCTACCGGACAGCGGACCGGGTCGTGACGGTGACGAAGCAGCCGGTCAGCGGGATCGAGCGATGTCGGCATTGACCGTTTACGAGCATCGGCATCGCCGGTTAGCTTCCGGGGCGGGCGGGCCCACTGGTCCGCCGACTCGATCCCGGGAGTGGCAGCCATGGTCCTCGCAGAGTTCGGTACCGGCCAGGTCCTCTGGTCGATCCTCTGGTTCTTCCTCTTCTTCACCTGGATCTGGCTGGTCATCTCCATCTTCAGCGACATCATCCGAGCGAAGGACATGTCGGGCTGGGTGAAGGCGGGCTGGACCGTCGCGATCCTGCTCGTCCCGTTCCTCGGTGTGCTCGGCTACCTCATCGTGAACGGCACGGCGATGAGCGATCGCACCGTCCAGCGGGCCGAGGCGGGCGAGGACGCCTTCCGGGCCTACGTGCAGGAGGCCGCCGGCGGCGCGTCCGCCGCGGAGCAGCTCGAGAAGCTGGCGGCGCTCCACGACGCGGGCAAGCTCGACGACGCCGAGTACCAGCAACTCAAGGCCAAGGTCCTCGCCTCGGCCTGATCATCCGACCTCGGCGCCATGCGCCGCTCCTCCCTGCGGGCACCACACGAAGGACCCAACATGCACCGTCACCTCATCGCCGCCGTCGTCGCTGCGTTCGTCCTGGTCGCCGCTGCGCCGGGCGCTTCGGCTCAGGACGGGGTGCTCGACATCCCGATCGACACCGTCGTCCGTGACGTCGAGGGCTCGATCACCGTGCTCTCCTCGACCGACGTCCCTGCCGAGGCGGTCGGTCTGACCTGTACCGGTGAGGCCGTCACCTCCAATCAGGGTTCGGTGCACCCCAACAACGACCTCCTCGTCGAGACGGGCGGCGCGACCTTCGTGTTCGAGGACGTCGAGGACCAGCCCGGCCTCACCATCCCGGCGAGCGGCAGCTTCGTGCTCGGGGAGACCTTCGTGGTGAGCCTGCGCATGGGTCCCGACGAGGTCTTCAGCGGCGGCATCCGCATCGCGGTCGACTGCACCCAGCCCGAGCCGACCACGACGACGACGACCGTCGAGACGACCACGACGACCATCGAGACCACCACCACCGCCCCGGAGGTCACGACCACCGAGGCGCCCGTCGAGGAGTCGACGACGACCACGTCGGCCTCGCAGGTCGAGGGTGGCGACGACGAGCTCCCGGCGACGGGTCCGTCGCAGACCGGCCTGCTCGTGCTCGCCGGCCTCGCCCTGGTGGGTGGAGGCGCCGGCCTCCTCGTGTGGGGCCGTCGTTGGGAGACCGCTGGCTGACCGCTCCGGCGTCGCGCTCAGCGGCCCTCCCGGTCCGTCACGAGACCGGTGAGCTCCGAGGCGGTGATCGAGTCGCCGCCGAGGTCGACGAGATCGACGACGGGCTCGGTGCGCCCACCCCGATCGAGCGCTGCGGTCGCCTCGTCGTCGAGCAGCACCTGCCCGGGGGCCGCGACGGCGTCGAGCGCCATGGCTCGGCGGGGCGGCTCACCCCAGATCCCGAACGAGAGCCGTCCGGTCCCGAGGATGCCGGTCGCGATGTCGCCGGTCGCGAGCCCGGCGTGGAACTCGATCTCGACGTCGGCCTCGGTGGCGACCTCGGCGATCAGGCTGCGGGCCTCGAGGGCGAAGCGTGCTGCCGCAGCGATCCCGTCGTCATCGACGCCGAGGCCGGAGCTGAAGAGGTGGTGGTCGACCGATGACCGACCCCGCTCGATGTCGAGCTCGGCGGCGAGCAGCTCCAGGCGCCGCGAGATCTCGGTGCCGAACTCGACGACCTCGTCCTCGCCGCCGACCTCGCCGGCGAGGCCGGCGGTGCGGATCGACACGACCGTGGCCCGGTCGACGAGGTCGTCCACCGCTCCGTCACCGTCGCGCACCCCGGCGACGAGCCGGGGCGGGAGCGCCGCCAGGAGCATCTCGGTCGTCGCCGCCTCCTCGGCCGCGAGTGCTGCCTCCTGCTCGCGGAGGTCGTCGGTCACGGCGTTCAGGCGACGGGCCAGATCGCCGAACTCATCACCACCGAGGTCGGGAGCGACCGTGTCGAGGTCACCGCCTGCGACCCGATCCGCGGCGGCCAGCAGCGGTCCGATCGGCCGGGTCAGCCGACCGGCGATCCATGCCCCGCCGAGCGCGACGATCGGGATCACCACGAGCGCGAGCAGCAGCACCGTGCCGAGGTAGGAGTTGATGGCCTCGTCGGTCTCGCCGGCTCCGACGTCGGCCACGATCACCCAGTCGAGGCCGTCGACGCCGACGGGACTCGCCACCGTCGAGGTCGACCGCCCGAGGTAGTTGGTGGTCGAGCCACGGAACGTCTCGCCGTCGAGCGCCGTGGCGATGGCCTCGGTGTCGGCCGGCTGGATCAGGACGGTCGACCCGAACGCCTCGATGAGCTCGGCGACCCGCCGTTCCTCGTCGCCGCCGTCGAGCTCGGCGAGGTAGCGCTCGGGGTCCTCGAGCCAGAGTCGGGAGTCCGAGCGGAGCAACCGGTCGGAGCCGACCACATAGGTCTCGCCGGTGTCGCCGAGTCCGATCTCGTCCCAGCGCCCACCGGCCGTGGTGAGCGCGGTGAGGGATGCGGCGTCCAGCTGGAAGGCGATCGCTCCGATCACCCTGGCGTCGTCGCGGACCGAGGCGGCGATGAACATCACGGGTGCCCCGCCGGCCGGGAGGTGGCGCCGGAAGTCCACGTAGACGCCGTCACCGACCGGCACCGTGGGGAGCTCGGTCCGGAGCGCCTCGGCGAGGCCCGAGTCGCGGTAGGGGCCGTCGACCAGGTCGGTGCCGAGGTCGATGCTGCGATCGATCGAGAACACCACCGAACCGGTGGCGTCGACGAGGAGCAGCTCGTCCAGACCGCTCAGCCCGGTGAGTCGACGAAGCCCCTCGACGTGACGGTCGTGGGCCTCCTCGTAGACCGACAGGTCACCGTTCGGCTCGGCGTCGAGGACGTACCGGATCTGGATCGCACGTCCGGCATCGGTGGTGGGGAGGAGCGCTTCGACGCCGCCGACGTCGAGGTCGAGCGCATCGAGCGGTTCGATGACGTTCCCGGCGTACCACGCCTCGAGCGTCTCGAGGTCGGCGTCGTCGACGAGGTCGGGTTGGCCCTCGAGCGCGACGCGAGCGTCGCCGAGGTCGACGAGCGCATCGATCACGAGCTCGTCGAGCGCCGCGGCGGCCACGAACTGGCGGACCTGTTCGAGCCCCGTGCGGATCGAACGCGCCTGCTCCACCTGCAGGCTCGAGAGCTGCCGGTCGACCTCGTCGCCGAGCACCGATCGCGTGTTCCAGTAGTTCACGGCGCCGAGGGTCAGGACCGAGCCGACCGCGACGCCGATCAGCACGACCGTGAGGCGCAACCGCAGGCTCACGAGTCACCCTCCTCGAGGTCTGCGGCCCTGCGCAGCTCGACGAGGCGCTCGATGCGCCGGGTCCTGGTGGACGACAGCCGGGTGAGCGCAGCGGCGAGCCGGGGATGGCGACTCGCGACCGCAGCGCCGGTCTCGGCGTCGACGACGACGATCTCGCAGTCACCGGCGGCGAGTACACGCGGAGGCCCGGGCCACTCCGACGACGGCGTCACGAACCCGAAGAGATCACCGGCGCCGAGCTCGGCAACGTCGATGGTGCCCGCGTCGCCGTCGCCGACGACGAGCCGGGCCCGCCCGTCGGTGAGCACGACGAGGTCACCCTGGCCGTGCTCGGCCGTCCAGATCACCTCACCGGCGGCGTAGCGGCCGGCGCTCGCCCCGACCGCGAGCCGGTCGACCTCGTCCTCGTCGAGCTCACCGAGCAACGGCGAGGACCGGAGTCGACGCCGCAACTCGGTCCGGTCCACGCGCGGCGACGAGCCGGCCTCGGCGCCGTCATAGACGTAGAGGTCGTAGGCAGGACTGGGCAGCGGCACCTCGTGGCGGTGCGACTGGTACCAGACGAGCGAGCCGAAGTCGCTCGAGACCCGCGGAGCGATCGCGAAGTCGTCGATCCAGAGATGGGCCTCGTAGCTCATCAGCGGATCGTCGATGCCCACGACCACGATGGAGGGCGCAGGGTCGTCGAGCACCCCGTCGGTGGCCCGAGCGGCGTCGAGGAGCATGGCCTTGGCGAGCGTGGGCGGATTGACGTAGGCGACCTGGACCGGGACGACGACCCGGTGGAGCGGGCTCGGCTGGTCGTGGTTGACGATCGACGCGCCGGCCAGCGTGGAGTTGGGGACGATGCGGAGGTCACCGTTGCGGTCCTCGATCCGCGAGCTCCGCCAGTTGATGTCGACGACGCGACCCTCGATGTCGTCGGCGGTGATCCAGTCGCCCGGCCGAAACGGTTGGTCGGTCAACAGCAGGACGCCCGAGGCGAGCCCGCTCAAGGTGTCCTGCAGCGCGAAGGAGACCACGAGGGATCCGACACCGAAGGCGGCCGCCGCCGAGGACAGATCGACCTCCCACACCGAACCGACGATCAGGAGGGCCGCGACCAGAGCGATCGCGAGGCGCGGGAGGAGCAGCACCAGTTGCGGCAGACCGCGCTCGCCGGCCGGACGAGGCCGATCGCGGTAGCGCTGGACCAACACCTTCCAGATCGAGAGACTCGCCGACGCGGCCGACACGACGATGCCCGTCAGCACGATCCGGATCGCGAGCGTGCCGTTCTCGGCGCCGAAGAGCGCCACCACGAGCAGCCATGCCGCGGCGAGTGGGACCGTCCACACCCGGATCGTCGCGAGCGCCGGGCGCAGGCTCGAGCCGCGTTGGCGGAGCCGCTCGTCGAGCTCACCGGCGCCGATGACGAGCAGCGGGAACACGACGACGAGGGCGAGGGCGACCAGCACGTCGGGGTCACGGAGCAGATCGGTCACGACGTCACCCCGAGGTCGTCGCCCACGTGCCAGACGCCGACACCATCGATCTCGTCGCGCTCGGTGGCCTCGACGTCGGCGGGCAGCAGCGCACGTGTCGCCGCCGACACCAGGAGCTCACCCGGTCGGGCGGTCTTGGCCAACCGATGAGCGGCTGCCGTCGTCTCGCCCCAGGCGTCGTAGACGAGCTTGGCACTGCCCGACAGGCCGACGGACACCTCGCCGCTCGCCGAGCCGGCAGCGATCTCGAGCGGGCTGTCGAGGGCGGCCACGGCGTCGCGTGTCGCGCGGGCGAACGCGACCACCCTCGGGGCGTGATCGAGATAGGGCCGGCCGATCCCGCACGCGCCGAAGTAGGCGTCGCCCGCCAGCTTCACCCGCTCGATGCCGTGGTGCTCGGCGAGGGTGTCGATCTCGTCGAGGAGCTGCGACAGCACGCGCCGGTCGTCCTCACTCGCGCCGGGTCGCACCAGCGCGCCGACGCCGTGGACGACCAGCACCACGACGCTGGCCTGCGGGACGACGTCGAGGACCTGCCGCTCCCCCCGCTCGACCCGTCGTGCGATCGCGGGCGGCAGCAGCCTTCGCAGCACGTCGAGGCGGGCGGCCGACGCCGACGCGACCGCGGTCCGTCGGACACGGAGGGCGGACTGCATCCGGTCGAATCCTTCGGCGAGGTGGACGAACTCCTCGGGGCTGCGTGGCGGCAGCTCGAGCGTCCCGTCGATCGGGTCGTCGCCGGACAACCGGAGCCGATCCGAGATCAGCCGGATGGGTCGCACCGTACGGTTCGCCCAGGCGACGGCAGCGAAGGTGAGGAGCACGACGGCGCTGGCGATGCCGATGAGGAACCGCCGTTGGAGCTCGGCGGCCGGTTCGTCGAGCTCGTCGACCTCGATCTCGGACACGATGCGCCAACCCAGGTCCTCGAGACCGAGCTCGTCCGCCCCGCTCAGCACCTCGCGGCCGAGGTAGTTGACGGTCCGGACCAGCTCGCTGTCGGCGTCGACCGCCGCATCGACGCTCGCACCGTCGACTCGCTGGATGGATGCCGTCGTGCCGGCGGCGTCGATCCGCCGAAGCTCATCGGCGGTCACCGAACCGGCCGCCTCGACCGACTCGCGGAAGCCGGTCCGGTCCTCGACGAAGGCCCGACTGTCGGAGCGGAG
>JBCCTY010000149.1:0-9911 GCA_039197885.1 Actinomycetota bacterium
CGTCACCATCGAGGTCGTCGCCAGCAACCCCATTCGCTGCGCTCCCCGCAGCACGGCCGACGCGACCGAGTGGATGCCGACGGGCACCAGTCCGAGCGCAGCGACGAGCACGGCTGGCGGCGCCGCGCCGAGCCCGACGATGACGGCCGCGAGCGCGATCGCGGCGAGCGCACCGAGGGTCCGGAACCGCAGGGCGGCGACTGCGGTGGCGGCGCCGTCGGCCTCGTCGTCGGCGACTGCCCGCACGACGAGCGTGTCGAGCCCGAGGGTGAGCACGACGTGGGCGAGCGCGGCGGCGGCGAGAACGGCGGCGAAGCGCCCGAAGTCGGCGCTCCCCAACCGGTCGGCGACGATCGCCGCGGTCACGAAGGCGCCAGCAGCCCCCGAGACGCGGGAACCTATGATGGCCAGGGCGTTCCGAGGCACCCGGGCGATCATGCCGACAGCTTGGCAGCCCGCTCCACCATGACACTCCGCCCCCCTCCCAACCCCGCCGTCGTGGTCATGGGCTACGACCGTCCCGACTCCCTGTCGCAGCTGCTCGCGTCGCTCGATCGGGCGTCGATCCCCGAGGGCACCCCCCTCGTCGTCTCGATCGACGGCGGCGGCCGACGCGGTGACGAGGTGGTCGATCGAGCCCGGCGACATCGCTGGTCACACGGTGACAGCGAGGTCGTCACCCACGACCACCTGGGGCTCGTCGACCACTTCCACCGCTGCGGCGACCTCACCGCCCGATTCGGATCGATCGTGCTCCTCGAGGACGACCTCGTCGTGGGTCCTGCCTTCCACCAGTGGGCCACCGCCGCCCTCACCGCCGCCGAGCCCGACGACCGCATCGCCGGCGTCTGCTTGTCGGCGCCGTGGTTCGATGGCTACCGGCACCTCCCCTTCGAGCCCGTGCTCGACGGCTCCGACGGCTTCTACGCCCAACTCCCCTGGTTCCACGGCCTGGCCTGGACCACCCGCATGTGGCGTGGCTACCGCGACTGGACCGCAGCACCGACCGACACACCCATCCACGCGGCCTTCGATCAGCTCGACACCGACGAGTGGTTCCCCGGCGCCGTCCGGCACCTGGTGTCGACCGGCCGCCATCACCTGCTCCCCCGGTGGCCGCACGCCACCAACACCGGGGCGGCCGGCCAGCACTTCGACGTCGGCAGCGACGTCTTCCAGGTCCCGGTCGTGCAGACCGACCGACTCGGCGAGGTCCGCATCACACCGCTCGACGACGCGCTCGCCGTCTACGACGACCACATGGAGCTGCTCCCCGATCGCCTGGCCCGCCTCTGTCCCGACCTCGCCGACGCCGACCTCACCGTCGACCTCCTCGGTGTGCGAGACCTCGGGCGGGTCACCACCTCGCACGTCCTCACGACCCGGCCGGTGCGACGAGCGGAGCGGACCTGGGGCACATCGCGACGCCCCCTGGCGATGAACCTCGTCGGCGACGAGGTCGGCGTCGGCATCTCGCTGGCCCGGACCGTCGACGTCCGCACCGACCAGGTCGCCGACCGGGTCACGCGCCACCGCCTCGCCGCCCACGCGGCCCACGACCGTCCACCGGGACCGAGGTCGATCCTGCGGTCGACCGCCGACCGCCTCGTCGCCCGCCTCGACGGGATCCGCCGTGACCGGTGACCGACCGCTCATGTCGGTCGAGCGGCTGACCGGCGACGCCGAACGCTTGCCCGAGCGGGTGGTGATGGTCTTCGACACCTCGCTCGTCCCCCGCCGCGGCCGCCGTCGCCGACCGGACCCCTTCCGGGGCGTGGCGGTCGGGCGCGGGAACCCGGAGGTGGCCGTGGTCGCGGCCCGCGGGCCGGGCGCCCCGACGGCGGCGGTGACCATCGAACTGCTCGCCCACCTCGGGGCGGGTGCGATCGTCGCCGTCGGTGCGGCGGGTGCGCTGACCGACCTGCCGACCGGCAGCGTGCACGTCGTCGGCGCCGCGGTGAGCGACGACGGCACCTCCGCGCACTACGGCAGCGACCTCCGGCCTGACGGCTCCCTGACGGCCGGGCTCGCCGCTGCCCTCGACAGCGAGACGGTGACCGCGCTGACGACCGACGCGCCGCTCACGCTCACCGCGGCCGATGTCGCCCGCCACCGGCAGGCCGGCGACGTGGTCGAGATGGAGGCCGCGGCGGTGTTCGCCGCCGCTCGGCGACGCAGCGTGCGCGCCGGCGCCGTGCTGGTCGTCTCGGACCACTACGGCGACGACGACTGGTACCTGGGTGATCCGCCGACGGTCGCAGCGGCGCTGTCGACGGCCGTCTCCGACGTGGTCGGCGCCCTCCGCTCCCTCGACGACTGAGACGAGGCCTGGGGCCGCGACCCCGTTCACGCGAAGTCGGGACTACGGTCACCGCGGTGACACGTCCCCGGGTCGCGATCGCCCACGACTTCCTCAACGTCAAGGGGGGCGGCGAGCGGGTGGCGCTCGCGCTGGCCCGGGCCTTCCCGGGCGCGACGATCCACACCTCGCTGCACCGACCGGAGTCGACGTTCCCCGAGTTCGACGAGCTCGACGTGCGGACCAGCTGGCTCGACGGCATCGACCGGTTCCGCGCCGACCACCGGCTCGCGCTCCCCCTGCTCCCGGCGGCGTTCCGCTCGATGTTGATCGATGCCGACGTCGTGATCGCCAGCTCTGCCGGATTCGCCCACCACGTGCGGACGACGGGAACGAAGGTCGTCTACTGCCACACACCGGCGCGCTGGCTCCACGACACCGACCGCTACCTGGCCGGGTTCGGGCCCGTCGCGCGATCGGCGGCGAAGGGGCTGCGACTCGCGCTCATCGGCCGTGACCGGGCAGCGATGGGCGAGGCCGACATCGTGCTCGCCAACTCCCCCACCACGGCCGACGAGGTCCGCGAGGTCTACGGCATCGAGGCCACGGTCGTTCCTCCCTGCTCGTCGCTCGACCTGGCCGGCCCCGTCCGACCCATCGACGGCGTCGCCCCCGGGTTCGTGCTGTGCCCGAGCCGCATCCTCGGCTACAAGCGCCTCGACGTCCTCGTCGAGGCCGCTCGTCTGGCACCCGGCATCCAGTTCCTCCACGTCGGCGACGGACCGCACCGGGCGGTCGTCGAGGACGGCCCGCCGAACCTCGTCACGGCCGGTGCGGTCGACGACGCCGAGTTGCGGTGGGCCTACCGCAACGCCCGAGCGGTCGCGATCACCTGTGCCGAGGACTTCGGCCTCGTCCCGCTCGAGGCTCACGCCCACGACCTGCGTTCGGTCATCCCGTTCGCTCGAGGCCTGATCGAGAACGCCGGCGCGCAGCGCTGCGGCCGCTACTACCAGCTCGGGTCCGCCCGATCGCTGCTCGATGCGCTCGAGGCGATCCCCGTGCCGACGCATCGAGCGCTGCACCCCGATCGGCTCGGCGCCGACAGCTTCGGCGCCGCCGTGGCGGCCCAGCTCCGCGTGGTCGCGGCGTGAGTCGACCCCGCCACGTCAACGGACGCCCCGCGCTCAGCGGACCGGGCGGCTTCGCCCGCTACCACCACGAGGTGACCGCCCGCCTCGTCGAGCGTGACGGTGCGACGGTCGTCGCACCCCCCGCCCGCGGCGCCGGACCGTTCGCGCGGCTCGTCGGGGCCCGGTGGTGGGAGCAGCGCTCCCTGGTGGCCGCCACCGCGGACGGCGTGCTGTTGAGCACGGCGAACAACGGACCGATCCGCCACCCGTGCCATGCCGTGATCGTGCACGACCTGCTCCCCTACACCCACCCCCACACGGTCAGCCCGACCTACGCACGGTTCCAGCGCGCCTACCTACCGCGGCTCTGTCGGTCGGCCGCCGCGGTCATCACGGTCTCCGATCACGTCGCCGGGGAGCTCGTGGCGTCGTTCGACCTCGACCCGGGCACGATCACGGTCGCCCCACCCGGGGTGGGCGCCCCCTTCCGACCCGATCCGAACGTCGACGCCGTCGCATCGCGGCGCACGGCACGTGCCCGGTTCGGGATCGGCGACCACCAGGTGCTGGTCACCGCGCTCGTCAGTTCGATCCCGCGCAAGCGGAGCGCCGAGGTCCTCCACGTCCTCCGCACGGTCGCCGCATCGCGGCCCGAGGTCGCCGTGGTCGTCGCTGGTCACGACGGTCCCCGTCGCGTCTTCGGGCGACACGCCGTGCGACCGGTCGCACCGGACGTGCCCGACCTCGGCCCGATCGCCGACGACGCACTGCACGAGTTGCTCGTCGCCGCCGACGTGTTCGTCGCGCTCCCCGAGGCCGAGGGCTTCGGGCTGCCCCAGGTCGAGGCGCTCGTGTGCGGTGCCGCCGTCGTCGGGGCACCCGTGCCGTCGCTCACCGAGTGGGCCATGCGGCCCGCCGGAGCGGGCGGTGTCGCGACGGCCACGGCCGTCCAGCTCGTCGCCGACGACGACGATGCCGTCGATGCCGTGCTCGACCTCGTCGACCGCGATCACCGAGGCCTCGTCCCGACCGAGCTACCGCCCGATCTCGACCGACTCACGTGGGACCGCACCGCCGGTCTCGTGTCCGACGTCCTGCACCGCCTGGAGGACCGATGACCGCAGCCCGACCGACTCCGACCGGCACCGTCCCGGCCACACCGGCTGACGCGCTGGTGGCCACGGTCGCCTACTCCGACGTGTTCGACATGCCGGTCTCGGTCGACCAGGTCCACCCGTTCCTGGTCGGCCACCGGGTCGACGCCGACGACCTGCCAGCACTCATCGACCAGGTGGTGGCGGCCGGTCGCCTCGGCCGTCGTGCCGACCTCCTGTATCTCCCCGGCCGTGAGGACGTGCTCGACGTCCACGTCGACCGCACCGCCCGTGCCGACGTCATGTGGCCGACGACGATCCGCTGGGCCCGACGCATCGGCCGCCTGCCGAACGTGCGGGCCGTCGCCGTCACGGGCGGGCTCGCGGTCGACTCGGTGGCCGACCACGACGACGCCGATCTCTTCCTCGTCGTCGCCCCCGGACGCCTCTGGCTGACGCGGCTGCTCGTGCTCGTGCTCGTCCGTCTCGCCGAGCGCGACGACATCGAGCTGTGCCCGAACTACATCGTCAGCGAGTCGGCGATCGAGATGGACGACCGAGCGCTCTACGTCGCCCGCGAGCTGGCCCAGATGCTCCCGATCGTCGGCGCCGAGCGGTGCATCGAGCTCCGTCGCCGCAACGCCTGGATGTTCGACCACCTCCCCAACGCCACGGCCGAGGGCGATCTCCGGCGCGTCGACGAGGTCGGTGCTCCCGGTCCCGTTCGACGTGCCGCCGAGTGGCTGCTCGCGCTGCCGATCGTCGAGCCGCTCGAGCGCTGGGAGATGCGCCGGAAGGTCGATCGGCTGCGGGCGGTGCGCTCGCGGCGTCCCGAGGTCGGTGCGCCGGACGAGTCGTCGTTCTCCCGTGACGTCTGCAAGGGCCACATGGTCGGCAACGCCGCCGGGATCGACGTCGCGTGGAACGAACGCCGGACCGCCGCCCGTGCCTGAGCGAGCCGCGACCGGGGCGGCGTCCTTCGACGCGCACGCAGCCTCCTACGACGCGGTAGCGCTGTCGTCGGTCGGGCGCTGCCACCGCGCCCGGGTCCACGAGCGTCTCGACCAGGTGCTCGCCGGTCGCGACCGAGCCGATGTCATCGACCTGGGATGCGGCACCGGCCTCGATGCCGAGTGGCTCGCCGAGCGGGGCGCGAACGTCCTGGCCGTCGATCCGTCGGCCGAGATGCGCGAACTGACCCGAGCGCGCTGCCGTCACCTCGACGGGGTCATCGTCGCTGCCGGCGACCTCGATCGCGTCGACGAGCTCGACGTCGGTGACGCGTCGGTCGACATCGTGCTGGCCGACTTCGGGGTCGTGAACTGCGCCTCGGACCTACCCGGGCTCGGTCGCTGGCTCCGTCGTGTGCTCCGAGACGGCGGCGTGGCCGTGTTCGTCGCGATGACGCCACGCTGCCCGCCCGAGCTGCTCGAGGGCGTCCTTGGCCGCAACCGCGGGCTGCTGACCCGTCGTCGCCGATCCGACCACGACGGCTATCCGGGCCTCCACGTCCGCTACCTCACCGCCGGCTCGCTCGCCGATGAGCTCGGCCTCCGCCTCCGCTCGGCCGATGCGCTCGGCACCGTCCTGCCCACCTTCGAGCAACGGCGCCTGGTCGAGGCTCGACCCCGGACCCTCCGGCTCCTCGATCGGATCGACCGAGCCATCGCGCCGGCCGCCGTGCGTCTCGGCCTCGGTGACCACCACCTGGCCGTCCTCGACCACCCGGGTTCGCCGTGACCACGACGCTGGCCGACTTCGCGCTCACCGCACCGGGCACCGACCGCTCCCTGACCCACGACGGCGATCGCCTCGTCGACCCCGACGGCGCGCTCCACACGTGCGACGACGGGATCTGGGATCTGCTCCGCCCCGACCGCCGCCCAGCGATCGAACGGTTCGTGGGGCCCTACGCCCGGATCCGCTCGCTCGAGCAGCGCACGCCGCTGACCGCCGAGGCCGTCGCATCGCTGCCCTACCGCGATCTCGCCGGGGGCCAGGACGCTGCGTGGGCCGAGCGAGCCGCCTCGTACGACCGGTTCCGTTCCGCGCTCGCCGAGCTGGCGCCGACCCCGGGCCGGATGGTCGACGTCGGGGCGGGCTGCGCCTGGCTCGCGGCCCGCCTCGCCACCGACGGCTGGTCGGCGGCCGCGGTCGACGTCACCGTCGAGGCCGACGGGCTCGCCGCGGCCCGCCTCCACCCCCAGCCGCTCCTCCTCCTGCGCGCCGAGATGGACGCCCTTCCCTTCGCACCGGCGAGCGTCGATCTCGTCGTGTTGAACGCGGCGCTCCACTACGCGCCCGACGTCGGTGGCGCCCTCGACGAGGCCATCCGGGTGCTGCACCCGGGCGGCGTCCTCGCCGTCCTCGACTCACCGGTGTTCCGCGACGCCGACGCCGGTCGCCGCATGGTCGAGGAGTTCGCTGCGGAGACCCTCGCCCGCCACGACGCCGAGGCCGCTCCGCTGCCGGGCCCGGGCTTCGTCACCGTCGCCGACCTCGAGGATCTCCGGCGTCGGCACCGACCCGCCACCTGGCAGCAGCTCGGTGGTCGACGCGGTCTCACCGGCGCCGTGCGGCGACGCATCGGCGCCCGGCGGGCCGGCCGTGAGATCGCCGACCGCCCCCTGCTGCTCGCCACGACGCCGACCCGACCGACCAGGGAGTCACGATGAAGGTGCTGCTCGGGCACTCCTACTTCCAGCACTTCGACCCGAAGCTGGCGGAGGCCCACCAGCCCTACCCGCCACTCGGGACGATGGTCGCCGCCGCGCTCCTCCGCGAGTCCGGACACGACGTCGTGATGTTCGATGCCATGCTCGAGACGTCGACCGCGGGCTGGGATGTGCTCCTCGACGGCGAGCAGCCCGACGCCGCTGTGCTCTTCGAGGACAACTTCAACTACCTGTCGAAGATGTGCCTGTCCCGCATGCGCGACGCAGCCGTCGACATGCTGGGTGCCGCCCGTGATCGGGGTGTCTTCGCCGTCGCGGCCGGCTCCGATGCCTCCGACAACGTCGAGCTCTATCTCGACGCCGGCGCCACCGCCGTGATCTCGGGAGAGGGTGACGAGGCGCTCGTCGAGCTGCTCGCCGAGCACCTCGCCGACGAACCGCTCGGCGGGCTCGGCGGTGTGTCGGTCCGGGTCGACGGCGAGGTGGTGAGCGGTCCACCGCGACCCAACCTGAAGCGCCTCGACGAGCTGCCCTTCGCCGCACGCGACCTCGTCGACATCGACGCCTACCGCCGCGTCTGGATGGAGCACCACGGTCGCTTCTCGCTCAACGCCGTCACGACCCGAGGCTGCCCGTACCACTGCAACTGGTGCGCCAAGCCGATCTGGGGGCAGCGCTACAACGCCCGCTCCGTCGACGACGTGGTCGCGGAGATGGTCGAGCTGCGCGACGCCCACCGCCCCGACCACCTCTGGTTCGCGGACGACATCTTCGGGCTGAAGCCCGGTTGGATCCAGCGCTTCGCCGAGCGGGTCGAGGCCGAGGACGTCGCGCTGCCCTTCAAGTGCCTGAGCCGTCCGGACCTGCTCGTGCGCAAGGACACCGCCGAGGCACTCGGCGCCGCCGGGTGCGAGGAGGTCTGGGTCGGTGCCGAGTCGGGCAGCCAGAAGATCCTCGACGCCATGGAGAAGGGCACCACCGTCGAGCAGATCGTCGAGGCGGCCGATCGGGTCCACGCCGCCGGCTACCGCATCGCCTTCTTCATCCAGTTCGGCTACCCGGGCGAGACCCTCGACGACATCCAGGCGACGCTCGAGATGATCTGGCGGGCCCGTCCCGACGACATCGGGATCTCGGTGTCCTATCCGCTGCCCGGCACCACCTTCCACGAGCGGGTCCGCGACGAGCTCGGCGACGTGCGGAACTGGGTCGACTCCAGTGATCTCGCCATGCTCTTCGACGGCCCGTTCCCGACCGAGTTCTACCGGGCGCTCCACGAACGGGTGCACACCGAGTACCGGCTCAGGCGGACCGGCTGGGCCGCCCGCCGAGGTGAGCGACCCGACGCACGGGCCGCCGCGGTGGCCGCCCGCGACCTCGCGCTCCTGCCGCTGCGACGGTGGCAGGTGCGTCGCCTCGCCACTCCCAGCGAGCGGGCGCTCCCGGAGCTGTCCATCGACCTCGATCGGGCTGCCGCGGCGGAGCCCTCCGCCCAGCCGGTCTCGCTCGGTTCGACTCGCCGGCGCGGGGGCGACTGACGAGGCGCACGGCCCCGGTCGCTCAGACGAGCTCGATGACGTCGGAGTCGCGGGCCGCGGGCAGCAGCACCTGGACGACGGTGCCCTGATCCGGCGACGACGACTGGATGTGCATGCCGCCACCGTTGCGTTCGACCAACCGACGGGCGGCGGCGAGTCCGAGCCCCAGTCCCTCTCCCTCGGTCGTGAGCCGCTCGAAGGGCCTGAAGGCGAGGTCCCAGTACTCCGGCTCGATGCCGATGCCGTTGTCGGCGACCTCGATGCCGACCAACGCGCCCAGCTCGACCGATCGGACCTCGATGACGGGGTGGCGATCGGGATGGGTGTAGCGCAACGAATTGCAGATGAGGTTCTGCAGCACCTGACGCAGCATCCGACGGTCGGACCGGACGTGACCTGCGGCGCCCCACCGGAGCACGCCGATGCGTTCACCGAGGTCGGCGGTCAGGTCGAGGCGCAGACCCTCGCCGAGCTCGGCCAGGTCGACGTCAACGAGCGTCGGTTCGATGCGGCCGAGCTTGCCGTACTCGAGCAAGGCCTGGACGAGTGAGTCCATGCGACCGAGCGAGGTGTCCAGGCGCTGCGTCCACATGCGCCGACGTGAGGCGTCGTCGACCATCCGGCCGGCGAAGAGGCGCGCGGTGCGCAGCGGGGCGCGGAGGTCGTGGGCGACGATGCTGAGCAGCTCCTCGAGCTCGTTGACGGCCCGATCCCGGTCGTGCAAGGCGTCGGCCAGCTCTCGTTGGATCGACTCGGTCGCACGTGCGGCATCGACAGTGCGTCGCAGCGTTCGCTCGTCGAGGCCGGCCTTGGGGAGGAACTGATGGGCACCGGCCTGGATGCAGGCAGCGCCGAGGAGATCGTCGGTCCCGGTGAGCACCACGATGGCGGCCGAGCCGGCCGACCCGGCAATGGCGCGCACGACATCGGTACCGGAGCCGTCCGGCAGGTTCAGGTCGAGCAGCGCGACGTCGGGGACGAATCCCGAACCGATGAGGTCGATCGCGTCGCCCACGGTCGCGCACGACCGCACCTCGACCTCGAGGTCGTCGGCGGGCCGCTCGAGCATCGTCCGGACGGCCAGCTCGTCGACCGGGTTGTCCTCGACGATCAGGGTCCTCACGCGTGGATCACCTCTGGCGCCCGAGGGCTGCGATCCGAGCGAAGACCTC